>CAYVOJ010000084.1:0-1572 GCA_964453485.1 uncultured Candidatus Saccharibacteria bacterium | reverse complement strand
GCCAAAAGGTAATCAGTATTTTTAGAAACACTTGCTGCGACTTTACCACCATTCTTTTCGATCAAGTCTTTTGCGTCATCACGAGAGAGTGTCGGGAGAGTGCCGGTAATGACAAATACTTTATTAAATAACTTTCCATCAGTAGAAACTTTTTCTGACGTGATTGTGAGGTGTGGAAGGAGGCGCGCAAGGAAAGATTTGTTCGCTTCGTCAGCAAAATATGAAACGAGCGCGTCAGCCACCTTCTCCCCCACACCTTCTACATGTGCAAGCTCTTCAACTGATGCAGTGGAAATATCATCAAGTGACGTAAAATGCTTTGCGATATCCTTTGCAGTCTGTTCACCGACATGACGAATGCCGAGTGAGTAAAGCACGCGGTGAAGCGGCACTGTGCGTGACCCTTTGATTGAGTCAATAATATTCTCTGCGGACTTATCACCGAATCCTTCAAGACCTTCGATGTCTCCCTTTTTCAGGTCATAGATAGACGCAGCATCTGTAATCAGTCCAATATCATGGAATGTTTCAATAATCTTCTCCCCGAGTCCTTCGATATTCATCCCCTTCTTGCTCACAAAATGAACAAGTGCTTCTAAGTGCTGAGCTGGACATGATTTATTTTTACAATAGAGCGCAGCAGATAATTCTTTACCAATATCAACACGTGATAATTCAGTTCCGCATGACGGACAATCCTTCGGCATCACAAATGCCGTAGAACTCTTTGGACGAAGCTCTTTGAATACATCAAAAATCTCTGGGATTACATCCCCTGCTTTTCGTAGTGCAACAGTGTCCCCGACACGCACATCTAGTCGCCCTATTTCGTCCGCATTATGAAGTGTTGCGCGCGCAACAACTGACCCTGCAAGTAATACCGGCTTGAGCTCAGCAACGGGCGTCACCGCCCCAGTGCGCCCAACCTGGCACGTGATAGCAAGTAGCTTTGTTGCTACTTCCTGTGCAGGGAATTTATAAGCGATACCAGCACGTGGAGATCTTGCTGTGTACCCAAGCATATCCCACAACATTCGTTCATTTACCTTTATTACGATTCCATCAATACCATAATCTTCGGTCTCTCGTTTATCTACCCACTTCTCATAGAA
Source organism: uncultured Candidatus Saccharibacteria bacterium (assembly GCA_964453485.1). Lineage (GTDB taxonomy): Bacteria > Patescibacteriota > Minisyncoccia > Phycocordibacterales > UBA5272 > UBA11704. The sequence continues at coordinate 460 of CAYVOJ010000084.1, read as the reverse complement.
CGTCTGCACCTCTTTAAGGTTACTGCACACTTTTCTATCTTTGTTTACCAAGAAACCAAATCGTTCAAGCGCTTCGAGCTCGTCTACTTGTGATGCAAACTTCCCACCATGCCCCCGTGAAGCCTCTGAGGAGTAGGGTTCAATGTCGTACGCATATATCTGAATATTTCTACCGGCGACAATTTTTGGATCAAGCTGACGAAGCGTACCAGCTGCTAAGTTACGAGTATTTGCATACAGTGGCAGCTCTTCTTCTGCCCGAAGTTTGTTTATCTTCTCTAAATCTTTTTTCTTTATCCAGGCTTCACCAATAACTGTGATAGAAAGTTTTTCAGGGAGTGTAAGTGGGATCGTTTTTACTGTTCTAATGTTTTCAGTAATATCTTCACCAACTTCTCCGTTTCCACGAGTTGCTGCACGGACGAATACTCCGTCTTTATATGTCAAAATTACTTTCAGC
>CAYVOJ010000083.1:0-1573 GCA_964453485.1 uncultured Candidatus Saccharibacteria bacterium | reverse complement strand
CGCTACTTCGGCCAGTATGTGCCGTGGACCAAGCCAGGTGTGACTGAGACGGCTGTTACTGGTGGCGTGCAGGTGACCGTCAATGGCGCGATTGCCACTGGCGGCCTGTTCGACCTCCACGAGAGCATGTACATGTACGGCATCACGCCGGACACGCTTGTCGTGTCGCCAGGTGTCAAGCGCGACCTGTCGCGCCTGCTCCTGAATGACACGACCCTCGGCCTCGTCCGCAACACGGACGCGGTGAAGGGCGAGTCGTACGCGCCTGTCGTGGAGATCATCCGCACGGACTTCGGCAAGATCGCGGTGCTTGTGGACCGCTGGATGCCGCAGGCCTCGGTGACCGGTATTGGCGCAAGCTCGCCATGGCAGTCGGCGGCTTATGCGCTGATCGACAAGAGCCGAATCCGTCTGGCCTACTGGCGTAACCTGAAGCCCTACAGCCTGCCACCTTCGGGTGACAACATGCGGGCGTTCATGCTGGCGGCGCTGACCGTCCAGGTGACGCACCCGTATGCAGTGGGCCTGGGCCTCGGCGTCACGACCTAGTCCAGCACAACCAAGGGGGGCCCTTCGGGGCCCCTCGGAGGTTTGAATGAAGTTTCACGTGACAACTCGGGCGGCGGCGGACGTAGGCTTTGTTGATGCTGCGGATGCGGGCGCCTGGGCTGAGCAGATTGTTGAGCAGCTTGACGAGACTGCTGACTACCGGAAGTTCATGGAGGAGAACCAGCAGGGCCTTGGCAAGAAGAAGGGCAACACCGGCCACGGATACCTGGAGGCAGTGATCCCGGCCAAGCTTTGGAAGGTGCTCGAGACCCGTGATCCAGACCTGCTGCAGGACGACAAGAAGTGGGAGGCGTTGAAGGCGACCTTCCCCGACATGTTCATCAAGCCACGAAAGGTCTTCTTTTGAGCCTGAACATCCTCTCCCATTGGCGGGCTGGCTACAACGCCAGCCTCTACTATCGGCTGCACCTCCCGATGCAGACGATGCTGAAGCACAAGCTCGCCAGCCCAATCCTCTCACTCCCAGAGGCCCAGTTCACCAACGACGAGCTGGCCGATGCTTACGCGGCCGCTGACATCGCCTGGCAGTATCAGGAGATCGACCCGCAGTTCCAGAACATCCTCGAGCACTCCCTCCGCATGCCGAGCCGCTGGACTTCCGACACTGAGTGGGAGCCGCCATTCAGCATGGTCATCGACACCGACGACGACCTCTTCAACATCATGCCCACCAACAGCACTCCCTTCCGCGACATGGGCACCCGCGTGAATGGGCGTGATCTTGAGCCTGGTGCGGTGATCTCTGTGGAGAACGACGAAGGCAAGGAAGTCGAGTTGTGGCGTGACGGGACTGCTGGTTGGGATGTTGCGCGCAACTTGCAGCGCATGGCCCAGTACCGCACGAACCTTGGCCTGGCTGCCATGGTGACCTGCAGCACTCCGCGCAGTGCGGCCTATGTGAACCGGGAGGTGCCAAACGCCAATACCTTCGTGATCCCCAACTGCTTCAACTTCGAGGAGTATCCCGAGGTCGAGCTTGCAGACAAGGGCAAGAAGGTTCGAC
>CAYVOJ010000082.1:0-1775 GCA_964453485.1 uncultured Candidatus Saccharibacteria bacterium | reverse complement strand
TTTTATCAGTGGTAATACAACCAAAACAAGTCTTGCTTGTGCAGACTTGATAGATAATGATAGTGATGGTCTAACAGACTGGCCAGCTGATCCTGGGTGTATTGGTCCAACAGGTAATAATGAAGGACAGCTTGCTCAATGTGAAGATACAGTCGACAATGATAGTGATGGTCTAATTGATTACTCGGCTGATCCTGGGTGTAGCAATTCGGCGGACGACGACGAAACAAATAGCGGTGGAGGTGGTGGAGGTGGTGGAGGGCCATCGGTTATAGCATCTAAAGAATCTCTTGGGGTAACAAAAATACAGCGACGACAAGGGACATATGACGATGGTTTTGTGTATGGAATTACGGGCGAGGTCTCAAAAAATCCTAACATTTACTACTTTGATATAAATGGACTAACTGGCGCAGTGCAATTGGGTCAAACGTTTACTATTCCGAATGATATTGATTTTTCACCAAGTGCAAGTCTGACAAATTTGTATGTTACTGAAAATTGGCTGTATGTTACTACAAGTGATCCAAATAATGATCTCCTCATCTTCTCTATTGATCAAGGGATTATTACACTTAGACAAGCATACGATATTCTTATAGGAGAAGACGATAAATCAACTGCGACTGATGTTCATGTGACATTTACAAGTGGTTCAACTAAGGATGATTATGTATTTGTTACTTTTACTAACAACGCAACTGAAACATTTGCTTCACTTTCTGTACACGAAGACATGGTTGTTTTTCCTCCTACTGATCTTGGAAGAGCTCATGTAGTTGGTGGTGGTGTTGAAATTTGTGGGAAGGATAATGAGTTTGTTTTTGTTGGTGGAATTAGTGACGCGGGTAACTCAAAACCTATTTTTGGAATAAGTATTTCTGATCCAGTAACTCCTACGATAGTAGGCACTGCTCTCGCTGCAGGTATTTTAGATACTTCTCTTGCAATTAGTTGTCCTGCTCAGTGGGATGGGGGATTCTTAAGTATTGCAGATAGATTTGTTAATTTTAAGATAAGTGATCCGTATGGACCTATAACCTTAGGCACATTAGGCTCTCTGTCGGTCGGGGCATCTTTTACTGATATTGCGCTCGACGCAAATAGTTCTGGGTATGTATTTGCTGCAACAAATGATGAAAAAAATCCATTTAAAATAATCAATGTAAACGATGCAGCAGAACCTACTATTGCCAACGTTGTTGATACAGAAAGCTTAACAGGAGTTGCGTACGATCCAAATTTTGGGTATGCCTACGCTGTTGGTGCAACCACGTTTTATGTAATTGATCCAGCTTTATGATGAACAAAAAAGGATTTACGTTAATAGAATTACTTCTCTATGTATCACTCAGCGGAATTATTCTTTTTACTGCGTCCGGTATACTTACAACACTGTTTGAAGTACGACAAAAAGATAGAGCAATTCAAGAGGTTGAAGAACAGGGAATCTTGGTTTCTTATACTATTGATTCATATATTAAAAATGCACAAACAGTAACATTACCCGTGCAATATTTTAAAAGTGATCATTTAAATCTATATCGGTATACGGAAACTACTAGTGGTTCGGTTGATCTTTATGTAAAAGATGGACAAATAGTAGTAAAAGAGGGTTCAGGAAATCCGACTAGCCTTACTTCAAAACAGGTGGTGGTGTCAGATTTGTCTTTTCATAACACTGGTGTTCCAAATACTAGAGGTTTTATTAACTATACATTTACGGTGTTGTCCCAAGATGTGTCAGGTCGTATTGCCTATAAAAAAGTTTTTTC
>CAYVOJ010000081.1:0-1790 GCA_964453485.1 uncultured Candidatus Saccharibacteria bacterium | reverse complement strand
CCGCGTCCTGGTCGAGGCCGCCGGCGAGAGCGAGTGGGTCGCGCGGCTCCTCGAGAGCTTCGGTCACGATGTGATCGTTGCCCACCCGGGCGAGAGTGTCAGATTTTCTGTGTAACTTGCATCGAGTCAGGCAGGGAAGCGATCCTCGAAGACGATTGCAAAGTGACGCATCGCTGACTTCCACTCACGCGCGCCCTTCCAGTGACACTTCGCGAGCTGGAGGGCAAGGAAGAGCACCTTCAGCACGGCATCGTCGCTCGGGAAGTGCCCCTTCGGCTTGAGCACCTTCCGGAGCTGCGCGTTGAGGGACTCGACGGTGTTCGTGGTGTAGAGGAGCCTGCGGATTTCCTTCGGGTACGCGAGGAATGGCGTCACCTCGGACCACCGCGAGTTCCACAGCTTCGTGATGGCGGGGTACTTGGCGCCCCACCGCTCATCAAAAGCATCAAGCGCTGCGCGCGCCGCGGCCTCGGTGTCGGCGCTGTAGATGGGCTTCATCGCGGCGACCAGAGAGCGCCGGTCCACGTAGGAAACGTGTCGTAGCGACGCGCGAATCATGTGCACGATGCACGTCTGGACCACGGCCTTCGGGAAGGCGCTCTCGATGGCGCCAGGCAGCCCGGTGAGGCCGTCGCAGCAGACGAAGAAGATGTCCTCGACGCCGCGGTTCTTCAGCTCGGTCAGGATGCCGAGCCAGAAGCGGGCCCCTTCCGTCTCGGAAATCCATAGCCCCAGTACGTCTCGCTTGCCCTCGGTGGTGACGCCGAGCGCGACGTAGACCGCCTTCTTCTGGACGCTCGCGCCTTCGCGAATGCTGACGAAGAGCGCGTCGAGGTAGACGACGGGGTACACGGCCTCGAGCGGCCGGTTCTGCCAGGCCTTGGCCTCGTCGAGAGCCCCATCGGTCACGCGGCTGATCAGGTCCGGCGAGACGTCGGTTCCGTAGAGCTCGCGCAAATGGCCCTGGATGTCGCGGACGCTCATCCCTCGCGCGTACAGGGCGAGCACCTTGTCGTCGAAGCCCTCGAGGCGTCGTTGACGCTTCGCGACGAGCTTGGGCTCGAACGTTCCAGCCCGATCGCGCGGTACGCGGACATCGACCTCGCCGGTCTCCGTCTGCACCTTCTTGGACGTGTAGCCGTTGCGGCTGTTGCCGCTGCCGCGGCCTTCCGGATCGTTCTTCTCGAAGCCGAGATGGGCCGACATCTCCTCTTCGAGGAGACGCTCCATCAGCGCGCCCTTGAGCTGCTGCATCACGCCGCCGGGGCCGAATAGGTCCTCCGGCTTCTTCACCAGTTTTCGGAGCTCCTCGATGAGCTCCGACTTCAACGTTCCAGACATCGTGTCCATGGTGGTCCTTTCAGGGAGACCACCCGACTTCGCGCAAGTTACACAAATCTTCTGACACTCCCGTCTTCACCGAGTAGACGAGGTGCGCGTCGCGCGTGCCCTCGGCGTCGTCGCTCGACGCGAGCGCCGTCCCCTTCGGCGTCGTGAGCCACGCCTTCGCGTCCGCACCGGGCGCGCGGACCCAGACGTCGACCGACTGCCCCTTCTTCACGGTCAGCGAGAGCGCCCGATACGTATCGACGCCGTCGTGGTGGACGTGCTTCGTCTCGCCACACGCGATCGTCCCGGCGAGCTCCGCGGCGGAGACCGCGCGGAGCTCCGCGTCGTCGGCACCCGTCGCTTCTTCCGACGGCGCGCCTCCGCAGGCGGCGACCGACAGGACCAGGATCACGGAAGCGGGGAGGGAGCGACTCATGTAGGCACCTCGGCGTCCACCTACG
>CAYVOJ010000080.1:1307-1792 GCA_964453485.1 uncultured Candidatus Saccharibacteria bacterium | reverse complement strand
GATGAAAAATTTCAATACGTGTAGGTTTGTACCTTAATATGTCTGCTTGTACTCCCGGTTTGGTTCTAATTAAATCGGAAAGGGAAGCATTTTGCTCGAAGGGGCCTGCTACTACAAGTTTTGGTAATTTGTATCCTAACCCTTCCCAATATCTTAAATAAGTTGGATTATAAGGGTTAGTTGTTACTACTATGTCGCGAGGTCCTCCTTGGCAAAGACCCGCACGTTGATCAAAGGCTTGCTCGTCTTCTTTGTTTATGAAGAGATCAAGACTTTGACTGTCGAGAATTAAGCGATTGACGATTGAGTACCTCATCTGTATTTTTTTTTAATTGTGAAAAGAACGAGTGAAAAACAAAAAAACGACTCCATCGTGAAGTCGTTTTGTGAGGGTTTGTAGTTTAGTAGTAGGGGTATATTACAAGCACTCGAAAGCGACTCCACGTGTCTGTGAAGTACGGCGACGAAGTGCGACTGCGTTAACT
>CAYVOJ010000080.1:0-1297 GCA_964453485.1 uncultured Candidatus Saccharibacteria bacterium | reverse complement strand
CATATTACTTCTTGGTTAGGAATTTGTCAAGGGTTTTAGCGTCTCTTTTGGCCCAGAGGATATTGCCTTCTATTTTTTCCTTGGTTTGCTCGATGGCTCGGGCGGCGCTTAAGGCAGGTTTGTCCTTAAAGAATTTGTTAAAGAATTCTAGATGTTTCTTTTCAGGAGAGTTTGAAAGGGCGCTCATCATTCTGCCGAGAGTGTATAAACCTTGGCCATACCTGCTGGTGAGAGTATCCCAGTTGTGTTTGATGGCTTCAATCCACACATCGCGGCCAATAGGGTTCATGGCAATATGGCTTAATATGCCCACAGTATCCTGCGGCCTGACGTGGCTCGACAGTGCGAACTCTGCTGCTTTTTTCAAAATCTTTTCATCTTTGAATCCACCGAGTGAATACCCAATGCGATTCTTTTCTTCATGGAGTACTTCTTTGGTATACATTTCGATAAGTGTTTTGTATTCTTTTGCTCCACCGTGGGCTGCTGTAATGCCGTATATAACACCACGGAGGTCAGGGTCGATTTGTTCACCTTTTTCGATGTTTTTGAACAAGAATTGTGCTTGTTTGATAGTGTCTTTGTCACCAGCTGATCCCAGCCTGCCGATAACCAACGGACGGAGTAGTGTGTCGTTGTATTTCTCATTAGGCTTTTTCTCCCAGCCTAGTTTTGCCAGTAGTGGAGAGAATAGTTGCACGGTAAAGGCATTTAACTTTTCTTCTGTTTTTGTTTTAGCTAGCAATTGCTTTAGTCTGCCGAGTCCTGTTGCTATCTCAGACCACACCACAAAGCTGTCTTCGTCTTTGTAAGCGTCCAAGAATTCAAGTGCATATACAGTCGGGATGGTACCTGCTTCAGATAGGGCAAACAAGTCGCGGACTAATCCCAGGCGGTCAGCTTCACTTAATTTCTTTTCTGCTACTGAAGATTTAAGGTTCATTAGAAGTTCGTGAGAGTATAGGGTTCGATGAAAACTTGTTTCGTCTAGATTGATTTTTATTGGTTCATTTATGCCGCTACATAGTGCTACTTGTTCTTTCTTTTTTGTTAGTAGGAATTTCTCTTGATTCACTGAAACAGGAATTTGCCAGATTGTAGAATCTTTAATTTTTGCTTTAGAATTTGGATTAGCAAAAAATCTACTTTGACTAAAGTTTAATCCATCTTTATGTGCACTAACCTCTACGACAGGATAACCAGGCTGGCTTGTCCAATTGTGCATTATTTTACGAACTGGTTTTTTACTGATTTTCTCAAAAGCTTCCCATAGATGGACCGTGGAAGTATTTTTATA
>CAYVOJ010000079.1:0-1829 GCA_964453485.1 uncultured Candidatus Saccharibacteria bacterium | reverse complement strand
TGTTTTTTGCAAGGTTGAAGCTGCGTTATAAGCAGGCAAAACGACGATGGTTTTTTGCTTACTCATATGAAGCGAAATAGATCAACAAGGAGAAAGATGAGCTCATACAATACCACCACAAGGACTATACCGACACTATATGTATGCCGAATTTTAAAAGAAGATGTAGAAAAAAACTGATCGACAAAAGAGAGCATCAATAGAGGAAGGAGCACCTCCCAAGCAAAAAGTATTGGCAAAAAATACCGCTCTGCTTGTGAATGCGCTGTGAGAAAAATACTAACCCATACCACACTCATTCCCAAAAGAACAAACACAAAAGGTCGTGGCAGAGGTTCTTTTCGCTTAGCGAATAAAAAGTAAATGCACAAGGCGATACTCATTAGAGAAAGAGTTGCGATATGCAGTAGGGATGTAATCGTCACATGCGCTTGGGCAATATCTGCATAGTGATACGTCACTTTGTATATTAAATCCCCTATATGTTCTAGAGGCATGAACCACATAAATGGATCTAGAAGAACAAACACTCCTGTAGTAGTCACTATCGCGATTACTGCGCCACGCAGTGACAAACGTTTCACTAGTAAAAGGAATATTAAAAATATTGAGAAGCCAAATACACCAATATCAGTTCTTGTAGCTATGCAGGCTCCCGCGGAACCTCCTAACAGCAGCCCCGCTTGTAAAGCAGGAGTTTCTCGATGTTCGTAGAGGTAGAGTACCACTAATAGCAGAACAACAAAGAATGCTGAGGCAACTGTAGATGGGGGTGTTGCAAATTGATACAACCAATTGAGGGATACTATACTTACCACTCCCGCACACCAATACATATTTGCGCGTAGTAAAAAACAAAGTACACAGGCAGCTACAGTAGCCAATCCAACAAGTACTGAAATACAGACAATAATCGCCTGGTCATATTCAAACGGTATACCTATCGCACGGGCTAATATGGTTCCTTCAAGTATAGGACCGCCAGGGTGGCCGTAGGCGCCGAGAAAATTAAATTCTTCTGGTCCTCCGTGCACAACAGCATCTGCTTCAATATTCCACATGCCAATATCCGAATTGTTAAGACCACTCCAACGAGCCCATTGAAATGTACAGGTTATGAAAAAAATAAATGTAAGTATTAAAATTTTTTCTTTTTTTGACTTCATTAACCCCTCTTGCATGCGGACAGTATAGCATTGCATTATTTTATGGTCATGGTAGAATCGTTGTAATGACCATCCACGGCATATTGCCGTTCATCGAGATAGTCCTTGCGATCGCCATCGTCATTGCCGTACTCATGCAGCAAACTGGCGCGGCGCTCGGAGGCGCATTTGGAGGAGACAACTTCTCTGCGGCATATCATACCCGCCGCGGCTCGGAGAAGTATCTTTTTTATGCGTCTATAGTGTTAGGCATCTTGTTCGCTCTCAATTCTTTTGCACTGTTCTTGTCGCACTAGCCCTACCTCTTAGCAGCTTAGTTCCCCTCGCGCTCTATGCGCTTCCAATCACGCTCTTCATTCTTCTCTCAGCTCATTGCCGCCTCACGCGCCCTGCGTTCTAAACGTAGTTTTGCAGGTCGAGCACTTTTCTATTTCTTTTCTGCGCTGTTACTTGTAAGCGTGGTGGGTTTGCTGTACCTCACCAACAAGTCTTTTTTGGTCGCTAACCCTGCACACGGAGGCTCGTGGCACGAAGGTGTCGTAGGTACACCTCGCTTCATAAACCCGATACTCGCAATGTCTGACGCCGACCAAGGACTTACCGCGCTTGTATACGCTGGCCTTATGAAGGCAACGCCCAAGGATGCCGATGTCCCTGATCTAG
>CAYVOJ010000078.1:0-1850 GCA_964453485.1 uncultured Candidatus Saccharibacteria bacterium | reverse complement strand
AAAAAAGTACGCTTTTCTTTACAAAAAAGCGTTTCCCCTCGAGGGCTAGATAATTAACTGTAAAATCATGTCAACTTTTTCCTTCTTCTTCCAAAAGCCGGTGCGTGGATTTACTCTCGTAGAAACACTTGTCTCGACATTCGTTATTTCACTCGTTGTACTGGGTCCTTTGACAGTTGCCGTGCGATCATCTACGTATGCACGAGAAACAAAAGATGTATTAACGGGTACTTATCTAGCTCAAGAAGCCGTTGAATTACTGCGTCATGAGCAGGACTCCTTATATATACGGTGTACTCAAGCATCTGGAACGACGTGTTCTATTTCGACAAATGAAACGCCAAGAGAGGCTGCGTGGAGACTATTTCGGGATCGGTTGGCGGCAACAGGGTATGGGCCTTCATGTTTTACTGTAGATAACAGTGAAGGTTGCTCATTTGATGTTATGGATATTACCGGAAGCGAAGATACTGATTTTTATAAATACAGCAGCACAAGTAATGCATGCGCCACTTTATCAATCACCTCTGAAAACCTCTATGTCTGTACCGGTGTCCGCGGTGGAGGAGCTGTGCCTTCTGGCTTTTCACGATCAGTAAAAATAACATCATTACCAACATTTTCAGGTAGTGATGAAGTGTACAATGATGACCTGCGAGTGACGGTAACTGTCTCTTTCTTAAAACCAAATGGATTTAAGCGTACTATTAAGGTAACGGACTTTTTGCATGCTCGAGCATAATATTGTATGAGATACAATACTCTAATTTTTCAAAAAAAGAAATTATCACAGAGAGGTTTTGTCTTACCATTTACTCTTGTTATATGTATAATTATGATAACCATTTCAACAGGAATTTCTATTGTTCTTGTCAAACAGTTATACTTCTCAAAACTTTCACGTCAAAGTGATATTGCTTATAGTGCTGCTGACGCTGGAATGATGTGTGCGACCATGATAGATGATCAGTATACAGAGTCTGCTACTGGGCGAGGTATTTTCCCATACAATGGACTCGTTGATCCTTCTACATCAATAAACGCAGTACTTGCGGATGTAAATGCTGAACGCCAGCTCCTTGGTCGTTCAGTGCTCAGCTTGAATGATATTACATGTGCGACATCAGCCATTTTTAATGGAAGTATTTCTTCCTTTGCGGTTGTTCCGTTTTCTCGTCTTACAGCATCGAATCAAACAGAGTCTGGATATGTTTCTTCATTTTCTATGCGCATGAACTTAGGAGATGGAACGTTTCGGTGTGCCAAGGTAACCGTTAAAAAAACAAGTACTTATAGACAAATAATTTCACAAGGATATGCAGCTTGTTCAGATGTAATGTCCCGCCCACTTGAACGTGCTATTGTGAATACAACAGACACTGCACAGTAGTTAAAAAGCTTAATTATAAAGGCTTTATGCTATACTTGAGCTATGAATAAGGTGGAAGGAAAAAACAGGATTATAGAATTGCGGGCTCTTATAGAGCGTCACCGTGTTTTATATTATATACACGATGCATCAGAAATCTCTGACGAGGTATATGACTCGTTAATGAAAGAATTGGTTTCTCTTGAGCAGAAATTTCCAGAATTTAACACGCCACTTTCACCAACACACAGGGTGGGTGGTGAAGCCATAGCAAAGTTTGTAAAAGTAACTCATGATGTTAAGCAGTGGAGTTTCGATAACGTATTTTCATATGAAGAGTTACAGGACTGGGAAGATCGCAATGTGACACTACTTACAAAAGAAGGTATTACACAAAAGCCAACCTATGTTGCCGAGATGAAGATAGATGTTACTCTCGGAAACAGAAGTGCTACAACGTTTGTCAGGCATAAGCACACAT
>CAYVOJ010000077.1:0-1852 GCA_964453485.1 uncultured Candidatus Saccharibacteria bacterium | reverse complement strand
ACCTTGTACAGGATCGAGATGCGCCAGCGCCGGACCGTGTCGATGACGTACCTACCCGACTCCAGGACGAGCTTCGTGGTCTGCGGATCAACCGATACGGGCACGACCTGGAAGAGCCGGTCCGCTTCGGCCTCGGGCACCTCGCGGAACGAGAGCGTCGTCCGCCAGCGCGTGTAGCCGAGCGTCTCCAGCGCGGCGACGATCTTCTGATACATGTCCGCAGCGATCATGGCGCTCCTACTCGGGCCGCAGGACCAGGCTCGCGCCGCCCTGCCCGTCCGGCTGGACGGACCTCACGGCGTAGGCCGTACCTGCCACCGTGACCTGGTCGCCCTGCGCCGGAGGCGCCTCGAACTCCCCGAGCCTCACCCCCAGGACGGGGCCCACCGCGTCGATCTCGACGTCGAACCCGAGCGTCACGAGCTGGTACGCCGCATCGAAGACCGCGGTGATCTCGACCGGGGAGCCGCCCTTCGGCGTGTAGGTGACGGCCTGGCCGAACTCGCGCAGACCGGCCCGTAGGACTCGGTCCACGCGATCCGACCAGGCCACCCCGCACCCCCCGAGCGCGCCGGACTAGGCCGCGACCGAGGTCCGGACCGTCGGCACCAGGAGCACGTCGACCGTGTCCGAGGGGTTCGCCGCGGTCGAGACCGCGATGCCGATCTCCTTGTTCCCGGACGAGGTCTTGTTGACCTGCTTGAAGCCGGCCCGGTCGTCCCAGTAGACCGCGTCCCCGGGGTCGATGGCGAGCGCCGAGACCTTCGGCAGCGTCACGACGCCGGTCACGCGGATCGTGAGGAGATCGCCCGATGCGGCGGCGGAGTTCTCCGCGACGCCGAAGAGCTGCCCGACGACGTAGCCGGCGCCGGAGCTCTGGGCCGCCGTGGCGGTCACCTGGACCGAGTCACCCGAAGCGAGAAGCGTCTTCATCTTGCCTCCAAAGCAGCGAGGGCGCCCCCACCCGGGAGCGCCCTCGCGCTGGTTCGTTCAGTTGCCGGTGGACTTCCCTGCTTCCTACGCTCCGGCGTTCCGGTAGGCTCCGCGGAAGTCGATGAAGGCGAAGCCGAAGTGCAGCGCCACGCGGAGCTCGACGCCGAGCACCTCGAAGCCCTGCCGCGTCGCCACGTTCGGACCCGCCTGGCCCTGCAGGTAGCCGTAGACCGACACCGGCGCCCGCATCGGATCCGCGAACAGATACCAGGGGTTCGCGCTCGTCAGGTTGGCGTCGGCGATCGGCTCGAGCATCCCCGCCCAGGGGTTCTGGCTCGACGGCGCCACGTTCGGTCCGATCAGCGTCGTGTACTTCCGGGCCAGCGTCTCCTTCTCCGGCGACGTCAGCAGGTAGCGGGGGACGATGTTCAGCTTGAGCCCGTCGAGGCTCGTCTGCTTCCGCATCGTCGCCCGGCCCACGCCGATCGACGTCTCGTCGATCGCCGTCCCCGAGGACGTCAGGTTGGCGTGGCCGCCCGTCGTCGTGACGGCGGTCGCGTTGAAGAGCGCGCCTCCGTCTCCGAGCGTCGGACCCGCACCAGCCGCCGAGACCAGCGACGCGAACCAGAGGCTGTTCTCGAAGTCCGCGAGCCGGACCGCCGCCCCCCGCATCACCCGTGCGAAGGCGTTCAGGTCGTCGTTCACGATCGACTGGAAGGAGAAGAGCAGGCGGCGGCCGTAGGTCGCGAGCGCGAAGGTGTCCTTCGCCTCGCTGAACGAACCGAGCTTGATCTCGCCCTCCTCGGCGACCTGGAGCGGCACCGGGAAGTCGCCGACCTTCAGGACGGAGGCCGTCTTGAAGTCCGGCAGGTCCTGGCGCTCGGCCAGCATCCGGTAGGTCGGGTTCGCCTGCTCGTAG
>CAYVOJ010000076.1:0-1908 GCA_964453485.1 uncultured Candidatus Saccharibacteria bacterium | reverse complement strand
CTATGTCGCCTATGGGAATGAAAGCGAAAGCAGTTGCTCCAAGCGCAGAGAGTGCACAGAAGCCTACCCCAACTTCTGGTTCATATGCATGGAATAGTGCCACCATAGGGTCTTACTCATGTCTTCCTAAGAATGTTTCAGATGCCGTGTTTGATATCCCTACTTCAATTACTTTTACCGAAACAAAGTAGTACTCGTTTTTTATGGTTACGAAAGAAAAAGAGATATATGTGTATGGAGTTCATCCTGTCGAAGAATTGCTTGTAAAAGCAGAAAAGCTACATCTTGTTAAGGAGGTGTTTATAACAAAAGAACGACTTGAAAGCAGCCTCTTTATGGGGATTCTTCAAAAAACAAAAGTATCATTTAAGAAAGTTACGGAAGATGAAATAGAGAGTAGGGTTGGTCGTGGTGTCGTGCATCAAGGTGTGTGCGTTCTCGTTAACTCAAATGGGTTGTATAGTGATTTGCCTACCTTTTTACAAAATCACAGTAGTGCAGAGTGTCTCATTCTTCTCGATGAATTAGAAGACCCACACAATGTCGGTGCTATTATTCGTTCTGCTTTAGCTTTTGGTGCTAGTGGAGTGCTTATTCCAACCCATGGTCAGGTACAAGTTAATGGAACGGTTGCTAAGACCTCGGCGGGGGCTATTTTTTCATTACCACTTATTCAAATAGGAAATATTAATAGCACCTTGAGAATTCTTAAAGATAACGGATATTGGATATACGGTTTAACTGGTAAAGGTAATACCAAATTACCAGCTACATCTTTTGATTCGAAAACCGTTTTTGTTATTGGGAGCGAGGGAAGCGGTATGCGAGAAAAAACAGAAGATCTGTGTGATTTTAAGCTTTCTATTCCAATTAGTGAAACTTGTGAGTCGCTCAATGCATCAAATGCTGTAGCGGTAGTTATGTACGAATGGTCAAGACAAAGGTATACTAGATAACCATATGATAATAGATGTACGTACGGAAGAAGAATTTAACCAAGGACATGTTGACGGTGCGGTTAACATTTCTGTGAGCGAAGTTGCAACTGCAAAAATTGGTGCAGATGTTGAGGATAGAATTGAAGTATATTGCGCATCTGGCGCTCGGGCAATGCTCGCAAAGAGTATTTTAGAAAAAAGAGGGTTCACTAACGTAGATCTCTACAACGACGGAAAGTTCCAAGGCTAGAACACATATTTTGTTTTTGTAAATAGATACCAACTTTTCAACAACGTGCTAGAATGTCATCCATGATACAGCGGTTTTTTCAGAGCTTCTCGAATGATATTGGTATTGATTTAGGAACTGCAAATACTCTTGTTTATTTGCGCGGTCGAGGAATTGTTATTAATGAGCCTTCTGTGGTTGCGGTTAATCAAAAGACAAATCGTGTTGTTGCGGTTGGTATTGAAGCAAAGAATATGATGGGGCGCACACCAGCTCACATTAGAATTGTGCGCCCGCTCGTTGATGGTGTGATATCAGATTATGAAGTAACAGAAGAAATGCTGAGCTATCTGATTAACAAAGCAAATGAAATTGATAGAAAACTATTTCGACCAAAAGTGGTGATCGGTATACCTGTTGGAGTGACAAATGTAGAGATGAGAGCGGTATATGATGCTGCAAAATCAGCGGGTGCGAGTAAGGTGTATATTGTAGAGGAACCAATGGCTGCGGCGATCGGAGTGCATATGCCAATTCATGAGCCGGTTGGTAATATGATTGTAGATATCGGTGGAGGTACAACTGATATTGCGGTTATTGCGCTTTCGGGTGTTGTTCGTGCAAAAAGTATAAAAGTTGCAGGAGATAAATTAACTGAAGACATTATTGCGTATATGCGCGATGAGTTCAAAATGCTCATAGGAGAAAAGACCGGTGAGAATATTAAAATGACTATAGGAT
>CAYVOJ010000075.1:0-2009 GCA_964453485.1 uncultured Candidatus Saccharibacteria bacterium | reverse complement strand
ACCTCTTCTACTCTTTGTAAACATACGGTTTCAGTTCTATTTCACTCCCCTTCCGGGGTTCTTTTCACCTTTCCCTCGCGGTACTAGTTCACTATCGGTCTCAAAAGATATTTAGCCTTACCGGTTAGTTCCGGCTGATTCATCCGAGCTATTCGTGTCTCGAATTACTCAAGATTAGAAACAAAAGAGAGATATGTATTTCGACAACAAGGCTATCACTTTCTTTGGCGTTGCTTTCCAACAACTTTATCTATACATATCTTTTGTAACTCTTCTAGTAAACTACGTTTCTATCTTACTACCCCATACAGTATTGCTACTGTTGGTTTGGGCTGTTCCGTTTTCGCTCGCCGCTACTTGCGGAATACTTATTTAGTTTCTTTTCCTCCAGGTACTGAGATGTTTCACTTCCCTGGGTGAGCGTCTATGGAATGCTCCATTAGACAATGCAACATTACTCGCATTGAGTTTCCTCATTCAGAAATTTCCGGATCGAAGGTTGTTAGGCACCTCCCCGAAACGTATCGCCGCCTGACCACGTCTTTCATCGCTCTTTTGAGCCTAGGCATCCACCGTATGCTCTTATGTTCCTATTAGGAAACATAACTACCACATAACTCCAGACCGCTCCTTCGTTATGTGTGTGTTGTTTGCCACTTTCAGTTTGATCTGAAAGTGGTCTTTCATGTGCCCTGTACTACAAACTCCGCTAGACCCCAGTGAATATTACTACTACTGGATAACAGTATTGTTGCGCGTGTTGTGCACAGGATTCTTTTGACAAAAAACTTCGATTCTGACCAAGACTTTTAGAAAATAAAATCCGCCTCTACGGCGGCTAGTAACGAAACGTCACGTTGCCTCCGAAGTTAGCTTGTTTTGTTTCTGTTTTTTATCATTAGTCAGTGATAGCAATCTTATCAAAAGAGCATGGGAAAGTCAAGGGTTTTCTGCGGCTTCCAGCTCTTTACCTTTAGCCCTTGGTCGAACCCCTACAAAACAAGGAAAAACAGGCACTGCAGGTGCCTGTTTTTCCTTGTTTTTACTAAAGAACGCTAGACGTCCTTTAGTTCTGCTTCATCTTCTCGATTGCCTTTGCAGCAGCATCTTTACCCCCAAGACCAAATGCAAGTCCGAGAGCTAAAGAGAGAGCGAATACCACACCGGTGAAAAGCACTTGAATAAGTGCAGGTGCAATATTGAGCTGAATAAGAGCTGGGAAGATACCACCGATAACAATAATAGCCCACTTAGCAAGCTGTGCAGCTACGTGCGCCTTCATTCCTGTTGCCTTCACTGAGTGATCAATAAGACGAGCAACAAAGTCTCCAAGAAGTGCTGCTACGATAAGCATCACCGCTGCAATGAGCACCTGAGGAATAAAGAGGAGGACGTCATTCAAAAGCTGTGTAAGCTGTGAGAGCCCGAGGACTTCTGCAGCAGACAAAGCAAACGCAATCACTAGTGTCCACTTTATGATGCCACCGAAAAATCCAGCAACACTAATTGTTAGACCTGCACGCTCACTAATCTTTTCAACACCAACTTTTCGCAATGCAGCATCAACACGAAGAACAGTTACTAAATGTGCCGCAGCGCGACCGAGTATTGAACCAAATACGAAGCCGGCAAGTAAGAGAAGCCCTGCCCAAAGAATACTTGGAAGAAATGCAATAAGCGTCATAATCGTCTGACGAAGCGACTCTCCAATTATAAAAGGAATGTTTACCATAAGAATCTAATTAAAGTATAAAGTGTGTATATACACCCAACTCCAATCTAAAGTTTAAACTGAGGCTGGGTAAACACCTTTATATTTCGACATATAAAGGTACTTCTAGTATACCTTTTTTATAAGATGTCTAGTCTTTCCTATCCACCTATTCTCTGGGCACCTACTGGCTAAGTTTCTGACTGAGCTTATCTATAATAGCCTCATGAGGAAGGTCTACAATATCTCGCACGAAGCGGTCGTACATTTTGTAGCGATATTCATACTCTTCTACATC
>CAYVOJ010000074.1:0-2045 GCA_964453485.1 uncultured Candidatus Saccharibacteria bacterium | reverse complement strand
CCCACTTATGCAAGGAGGTGCTGTTCAAGGAAAGGTGCAGAGCTTCTTCAGGGGTTTGTTTGGAAGATAGTATTACTAACATATACAAAAGAGCGGCGCGAAGCGCCGCTCTTTTGTATATGTTATACATTAATGTGGAAGTGTAATGGCAGTGACAGAGCGAGCCCCACTATCTAAAAGTTTTTTTCTTGCTTCATGAAGCGTTGATCCTGTTGTTGTCACATCGTCAACGAGAATAATATCTTTATCGTGAAGCAATATACCTTCGGCGACAGAGAAGCTGTGTTTTTTATTTGTTAGTCGCTCTTTGCGATTTTTGGTATGTGCTTGGCTTTTGCTAGCTTTCTTTTGAAGAAGGGTAGTAAGTAGCAGTGGTGCGGAATAGAGTTTGCTGTACTCGCGGGCTATTTTTTCAGCTTGATTGTATCCTCGCATCCATATGCGTAAACGATGTGCAGGTATTGGCACAAAGTATGGATTCTTTAGTGATGTAATAAGAGGAAGAAATTCTTGGTATGTAGCCTTGGTAAGAGGTTCGATGAGGTCTGGCCGGTGGTAGTACTTACTGGCATGAATGCATTTACGAAGCGATGAGTCTTTAAAACTAAAATAGCTGTAGATATACGTGTGAGGTGTATCTACAGATCGTCGGAAGAATGTAATGCAGGTACCACAGAGAGATGTCCCTTCTTTTCCACATAGATAGCATGCACTAGGAAATAAAAGTATAAGTAAGCAGTGGTAGAGTGAATGTATCATCCACATATACAGGTAAGTGTATATGATTGCGGTAAGAGATACAGTGTATACTAATAGGTATCATCATGTCTTTCTTTTTTTCAAAACACGAGATCACTCAGTCTATTGGACTTGATATAGGTTCCTCATTTATTAAAGTTGTGCAGTTGAAGCGTGAGAAAGAAAAAATTGTCCTCGAAACCTATGGTGAGATAGCGCTTGGCCCATATGCTGGACTAGAAGCAGGGCAGGCAGTTCACTTAGGCGAAGAGAAGACACTAGAAGCTATACAGGATTTGTTTAAAGAAGCAAAAATAACAGTAAAAGAAACGACGATCGCTATAGATTCATATGCTGCGTATGTCTCCCTTGTAAAAGTGCCGAAAGTAGAAGATAGTGAGTTGCGCACGATGATGCCACTCGAGGCGCGAAAGTATATACCGGTTCCACTCACAGATGTGCAGCTTGATTGGTGGCACATACCTACCACGATAAATATTGGAGCTGATGAACGTATGATTAATGTCGTCCTGGCAGCGGTGAAGAATGATACGTTAATGACATACGACAGGCTTTCTAAAAAACTTGGACTTACTAATGTTGACTATGAGATACAGGGATTTAGTCTCTTAAGAAGTACACAAGCACTTACATCACAGATGGTTTTGTATGTTGATATCGGTGCTCAGTACACAACAGTGTCGCTTATATATGGCGAGACAGTTCTCGACATGCATGTGATCACTCGTGGTTCACAGGATAGTACCGGCCAACTTTCAAAAGCATTATCCATTCCTCTTAAAACTGCCGAAGAAACGAAACGTACATTTGGATATCACGGCGATGCCGCTAACCCGTATGTGAAAGACGTGATGCAGCTCTCTAGTTATCCACTGTTTGGAGAGGTTGCACGTCTATCGCTTATGTACGAAAGAAAGTATAATCAGAATATCGAAGGAATAATTTTGACGGGCGGTGGAGCACGTGTACCGTATGTGCTTGACGCATACAATGAGACTGTGCATATTCCAGGAAGAATTGCTTCACCATTTGATCAAATAGAAGTGCCCCCCTTTCTAAAAGAAATGATTGACCGAGTTGGTCCTTCATACTCTGTTGCAATAGGGTGTGCGCTCAAGAAACTCCTTCATCAAGAGTAGCTAGTATATGCCATTTTCTTTTAAACCAACGCAAAGCGAAACTCAGCCTGATACACAAGGGCAGGTTTCTGCGGCTCCAGTATTTTCACGGAGCGGCTATATGCCAGCAGGGAGGATGCTTCCACGAGAAGCATCCCTCATTGATCT
>CAYVOJ010000073.1:0-2050 GCA_964453485.1 uncultured Candidatus Saccharibacteria bacterium | reverse complement strand
CAATTACATTACAACCTATGAACGAACCACGGTGTTACTGCCCAGTTCACTACAAGCCTCAACCCAAGATTTAGAAGATTTGTTTCGCTTTAAACGACTTGGTGTTGAGTTTTTAGATCACCATCGCTTTTATGAGCTTACCCAGAGAACCGTACCTCTCTCCGGATTAAATCAAATTTGGTTTTTGCATTCAGTGAGTTATGGGCGTCATCAAGTTTTTGATGCTGCAAAACGGCTGATGGATATAGTAATTGGGACTATTGGGAGTATGGTGGCAATAATTGTCTGGCCAATTATTGGTGTGTTGATTAAATTCACATCACCAGGAACCATTCTCTTTAAACAGCAACGAGTTGGACAGAATGGACGCGTGTTTACCTTGTATAAGTTTAGGTCAATGTCTGGTGGTGCGACTAATACCTGGACCCAATTAGCTGATACTCGGATTACGCCAATTGGAAAATGACTAAGAAGATTGCGCTTAGATGAATTACCTCAGTTTTTTAATATTTTGAAAGGTGACATGAGCCTAGTTGGGCCTCGTCCCGAGCAGGTCCATATTGTTGAGCAACTCAAGAACCAGATTCCCTTTTATAATGAGCGCCATATTGTAAAACCAGGACTCACGGGTTGGAGTCAATTGCATATTTATGCCAATGACTTAGCAAGTACTAAACAAAAACTTGAGTATGACTTGTATTACATCAAACACCGGGGAATTCTACTCGATATTGAGATAGTTTTAAGAACCGCGTTTCATATGATTAGTATGCAGGGGCAATAGCTAAATTAGTCAGATATTTGAGCTAAAAATGGTATAATATGACTATGAATTTTTGGAAAATATTCAAAATCGTAATCTTAAGCTTATTGGTTATTTTGACAGCTTTATTGTTGTGGGTAGCCATAGTTAATGGACAACGGAGCGCTCAAGCCAGACACGTGGTTAAAGATGTAAATGCAATTACTCAGGCATTGGAATATTTCTACCAAGACCAAAATCGCTATCCAGCCATTGGCGAATTCCAAGAACAGAATGTTATGCGTCAGTATTTAAGTAATTTTCCTCCCCAACAATTTGTCTCCGGTCCATGTACCGAGAGTATTACTTACCAAAACAGTTTCCGCAACGATTACGAATTACGCTTTTGTTTACCTAAAGGTGTGAAAGGTTATCAGACTGGCTGGAATAGCATTAAGTCACCTGCGAAATAAATGGAACTTCAGACTATTTTAACTGCGATTGTGGTGTTTGTGTTCGGCGCCACTATTGGCAGTTTTTTAAATGTCGTAATTTGGCGAATGCCCAGAGAAGAGCAGATTACTAGTGGCCGTTCTCATTGTCCTTTTTGCAGTAAAACTTTACAACCCCGCGACTTGATTCCAATTTTAAGTTTTATCATGCAACGCGGTCGTTGTCGTTATTGTAAAAAACGAATTTCGTATCGCTATCCAGTGATTGAGTTCATCGTGGCGAGTTTATTTTTAATTACCTTTTGGATCTCGGTCCCCGTCGATGCGTTGAGTTGGTTTTTGGTGCTAAAAATATTTTTTGTGATCGGAGCTATGACCGCAGTGTTTGTGATTGATTATGAGCACTATTTGATTTTAGATAAAATTGTTTTACCAGCAACGATTATCATACTTCTCATGCATTTAGTTACCGACTTAACTAGTGGTCAAGCTTGGGTGGAAAGTCAAACCTTAAGCGGAATAATTGGCGCAGTGGCAGGCTATCTTCCGTTTTATTTATTATGGAAGTTATCTTCAGGGAAGTGGATGGGATTAGGGGATGCGAAATTCGGTTTATTTTTAGGAGCCACCTTTGGCTTCCCTTTGGTTTGGCTATGTTTTTTCCTTGCTTTCTTTGTTGGCTCGGTGGTAGCAGTTCCATTATTGCTTTTTAAAACTAAGCGTATGAGCAGTAAAATACCGTTTGGTACGTTTTTGGCAATCGCTGGTTTACTGACTTTATGGTTTGGTGAACAGATTGCAGAGTGGTATTTGGGTCTGATCGGGTTTGGCTCGTAGCGTGGTATAATGAATAAAA
>CAYVOJ010000072.1:0-2089 GCA_964453485.1 uncultured Candidatus Saccharibacteria bacterium | reverse complement strand
GGTAGTAGTGGAGGTAAAGAGTTGCTAGAACTTACAGGGTTCCATCGTAATATTATATACGAGTGTTTGGGCACCCTAGAAGCAAAAGGTTTTACTCAAGAAAAAAGTATAGGAGCTAAAAAAGTTTTTCAAATAACTGATGCAAAGGTCTTCGTTCGAACTGCAGAAAAGTACAAAAATACAGCGGATCAGGTGCAAGGTATGATTCATAAGTTTGTTAAAAATAAACGATCTGAGGTTGTCACATATGAAGGCAAGGAGGGTTGGCAGAGGGCCTGGCAGAACGTGATGATTGACCTTAAACCTAAAAGCGAGTTTTATACCGTTGGTATGGCAGGAGACCTTTGGGTAGAGAATATGGGGGAGACATATATACAGTATGAGAAATGGGCAGAGAAGAATAAAATTGTTAATCATATTGTTGCACAACCATTTCTAGAGAAGGAGATAAAATCACACCAAGGCAGTGCTATTCGTCGAGTTTCATATGTTAAACAGATGAAGGGTCTGGAACCAAAGGTAACAATAGAAATATTCCCTAGTATCAATACAGTTTTCCTAGAAAATTACGACAATCAATCTACTCTAGTGGTTGTTAAAAGTGAAGAACTTAGTTATTTCTTGAAAGGTATCTTCGATCTGTTAAATCAATAGTTTTTGCAATTTAAGCTTAAAATGATAGACTGTCTCTATATTTAGCAGTTAATCAGTTTGTGTTCAAACACAAAGTAGTGTTCTATCAATATATAGGAACAATACTGTAGTTTGGACGCAAACTAGCGCGTGTGAAACGCGAAACATATGTATAAAAAAGAATATAGTTTAGAAATCGGCGGTAAAACAATGAAGGCCGTTTTTACTGATTTGGCCGAGCAGGCGCACGGTAGCGTAATGCTCCAATATGGTGAAACAATTGTGTTGGCGACTGCTTGTAAAAGGGTCTTGGTTTTTTTAACTTAACAGTAGACTATATAGAGAAGTTCTACGCTTCCGGTAAAATCTCTGGTTCACGCTTTGTGAAACGTGAAGGTAAACCATCTGAAGATGCAATATTAGCAAGTCGTGTGATAGACCGAACACTTCGCCCGCTCTTTGACCATCGCATGCGCCATGCGGTGCAGGTGATTGTGACCGTGCTCTCGGTAGATGATAATGACCCGGTAACCCTCGCTGTGAATGCGGCATCACTCGCAATCCTTGTATCAGACATCCCTTGGGCAGGTCCGATAGGCTGTGTCCGTATTGGTAAGTACAACGGAGAAGAATATCTATTGAACGCTCCACAAAGTTTGCGTGGAGAAAGTGCAGAATACAAATTTGACCTAACTGTCTGCGGTAAGGATGGCAATGTAAATATGATCGAAGCTGCAGCTCGCCAAGTGGCCGAAGCAGAGATAGAAGATGCACTCAAGAAGGCTAGTGAAGAAATCACCAGACTAGAGAACTTCCAAAAAGAAATTGCAAAAGAAATTGGCAAAGAGAAAAAAGTAATCAATCACGAACCTGTATCCCCAGAATCAATCAAATTATTTAATGAAAACATTTTACCAAAAATGGAGGCTGCGTTATTTGCCGGGGCAGGCAAAGAAAAGGTAGATGATTTGCATTCTGTCTGGAACGAACTAGTGAAAGAAAAATATCCGGAAAGAGAAGACTTCTCTCCAGAAGATGATTTGTTTGACGAGACAGAAAATTCCACCCTACACAAAAAAGCAATTTATGAAAACAAGCGCGCCGATGGACGAGCGATGGATGCTGTGCGTGATTTGTACGCACAAGCCGGAGGTATATCTTCAATAATTCATGGATCTGGAATTTTCTATCGGGGTGGTACGCACGTGCTATCAGTGCTCACACTCGGTGGACCAGAAGACCGGCACATGATTGATGGCATGAATGTTGAAACAGAAAAAAGATTTATGCACCACTACAACTTCCCACCATATTCTTCTGGTGAGACTGGTCGTGCAGGATTTACTAATCGTCGCGAAGTTGGCCACGGCGCACTTGCTGAGAAAGCACTCCTCATGGTGTTGCCAAATGAAATGGATTTCCCTTACACTATTCGTGTGGTATCTGAATCAATGGC
>CAYVOJ010000071.1:0-2117 GCA_964453485.1 uncultured Candidatus Saccharibacteria bacterium | reverse complement strand
TCCTGCGGCGTGAACTGAGATGTGACGGGCGCACCCTTCAACTTTCTGAGCCATATCTAAAATAAGCTGCACTTCACGGTCGTTAGTATATAGCTCTTTAAGCTCAGGGACTTCTTCAAGTGCGCTTGCAATAGTTACCGGAAACCCCTGCTTTGGAGGAGGTATCATTTTACTGATACGGTCTCCTACGATATATGGAAATCTCATTGCTCGCGCGACATCTCTTACTGCACCTCGTGCCATCATCGTACCGAATGTTCCAATTTGTGCCACGTTGTCTATTCCATATTTTTTACGAGCGTAGTCAATCACCTCATCGCGTCTCGTATCAGCATAGTCCATGTCTATATCTGGGGCGGATGGTCGTTCAGGGTTCAAGAATCGCTCAAAGGGGAGTTTGTACTGTATTGGGTCACAGTTAGTAATACGAAGTAAATAAGTAACCAATGATCCAGCTACAGAGCCTCTAATGTTTGTAAGTATTTTGTTTTCTCGAGCGAAACGCAGAAGGTCATACACCACAAGAAAGTAGGGCGAGTACCCTTTATCAGCAATAACTTTTAGCTCGTAGTCTAGTCGTTTTTTTACAGCATCTGTCAGCTCAATTCCACGCACCTCAAGACCTTTATAGGCTATGTCTCGCACATCCTCATCGTAACTTTTCGTGTACTCAATAGCTGGGAATACCCACTTACCCAGGGGTACTTCCAGAGTGCAGTCATGTGCAATTTTTTCAGTGTTGTATATTGCTTCAGGTATATCAGAAAAAAATTGCTCGACTTCTACAGGGTTCATAAAAGCAAAAGAATCTTTTAAGAAAAGATGATTGTATTCTTGTGTCGCATGGTCGGTGCCTTGCACCATGTACAGAGTTTTATGGGCACTTTTATCTTGATCAGAAAGGTAGTGACTATTGCAGGTTGCAACGAGAGGCGTGTTAGTTTCTTTAGCATAGGCTATTGTCTTTTGTCGCATTTCTTCACCTCGATCTGTGCCGAGCTGAGGGTTGATTTCAAGATAGAAGTGTTCACCAAAATGCTTCTTATAAAATGCGAGACGAGCATCAGCATCACTCTTGTTGATGACAAGTAAGTTGCTAATGTCACCCCATATACCACCAGACAAGACGGTAAGGCCCTTACAGTAGGTCGTAAGAATATCCTCGGTGAGTACCGGACTGGTTGGGTTCTCTACGTTTACAATTGATGTAATGCGCATTAAGTTTTTATAACCATCAAGTGTACGAGCGATGAGTACTATCTGAAATGTTCGCTCACTGTACCTCATAGAAAATTCAGCACCAATGATCGGCTGTATGTTCTCCTTCTTGCAGCGAGAGTAGAACTCAATGGTCCCATACATGTTGCTGTAGTCAGTCAGCGCAACAGCTGGAAGACCGTACTCTTTTGCCTTGGTGAGGAGGGCATCTATTTTAGGGAGTGCCCGTAGAAGAGAGTAGTGAGTATGGTTACGGAGAGGGATGAACATTGTGTAAGTTTATCATAAAAGCAAAAGACATTTTTCAGGCAGATTTGATCCAATATGTACTGTACAGATACTGATATACTTCTTTACATGAACGAAAGAAAGCGAGCTAAACAGGGGGTAATTGGAATCGATGAAGTCGGCCGAGGTCCACTTGCTGGACCGGTTACGGTCTGTGCCATGTACTTAGCAGACCCTAAAAAGAGTAAACAGGAGATTTTTGGAAAAACAATTAAAGATTCTAAAAAGCTTTCAAAAGATAGTAGAATCAATATATTTAAAACTATTAATAAAAAACGAAAGTTAAATACAAAGGAGTATATATACGCCGTGTCGAGCCGCAGTGCAAATTATATTGATAGATACGGAATCAATAAAGCAATTGATGCTTGTATTAACTCTTCATTATTATCTTTACAAAAAAAGGGAGTAGATATTGGAGGTTCTGTTCTAAACTTAGATGGCGGTTTACGCGTTAAGAAAAAAGGTTTATTACAGTTTACTTGGGTTAAGGGAGATGAAAAATATGTAGAAATTGCACTAGCTTCAATTGTGGCAAAAGTAACACGAGATAGGTATATGCTCAAGCAGAATAAGCTTTATTCTCAGTACTCTTTTGATAAACATGTCGG
>CAYVOJ010000070.1:0-2131 GCA_964453485.1 uncultured Candidatus Saccharibacteria bacterium | reverse complement strand
AAGTAATAAAGAACAAAATAACTCTACAATTGTAGAGTTATTTTGTCAAGAGTGCAGAAAACCTGTCACAGGTCGAACCATTCTGTAAGCAGGTTTGTGCCTTGTACGAGTGGATATCTGAGGAAAAACTGAATTTTCTACTTAAAGAAGTCTAAGAAGGACCTCTTATGTTTATTCTTAGAATACTTCATTTTGTCTGTTCGATCCTTCTCCTTAACCTCCTCTATCTGTCTGTCATTCCATGTTGATGCCCACCTAACTTTATTGTTTTTTATCCAGTAGTGAGACCTACAGGGGAAACTCCAGTTTCCTATCGAGGGATAGAGCGAGACGCTTTCGCCATCAAAACTTAGTTGCCATTCTGCTGGAGAAAAAGGTGTTACCACTTGATTACCACAACCACAGCAACAGTTATGTATAGCCGTTCCGTATTCCATAGAAATATATACAGCACCATCTTCTATTTCTTGGGGAATATTTGTTACAAATTTATGTTCTAATTTCATCGAGTGTTATGTTGCTTCCGTAGATACTATAAGTAACATTATACTCCTCTTCTAGGTCGTGGTAGAAGCCGTACATCTTTTTCCACTTTATTACCGCCAGGGCAGCATTGAGCGCATTTAGTTCTGCTATCTGAATGTTCTGACGATAATCATCCTCCCCGTCACCAAAAGGAACACGCCTATCAAGATGATCGTTCTTTGTTTCGTCCGCTGCTGTTACCCTCATAGAACCATGAAGGGCGCCGTCAATCAGATGCACGCCTATACCTGTATCAACAAATGGTACTCCTCTTTCGAGAAGTTCCGCCATTATCGCTTTTCTTGCTTCTCCGCTATCAATACAGATGAAGATAAAATCAAGACCCTCCAACTTATCGAAGTTTTCTGAAGTAATATATACTTCATGCGCCGTAATAGCACCATGAATTCTACTGTATATCCCATATAGGCGAGTTACTTTTTTTATAGTCGGTATCGCCTCTAGTTCCTCAAAAGAGGGAGCTCCTGGCGAGCGAAAAGCATTGTGTTGGAGAAAATCATCCCCATCAAACAACCGAATCTCTTTGACGTGAGTTTTTGCAACAAGGTCAAGTACATAAGACCCCGTCCCTCCTAGACCAATAATGCCAACTTTTTGGTTTGCGAGCTTAGCTGAAACCCCGTCGATACCTGCACGACTTGAATTTGTATCAACATAACGAAGTACAGTCTCGTCGTCCACAGAAGCAATTGCGCGGAAAGTTTTTGCTGTAGCAGTTGGATCTATAGACCTAGCGTGAGCAGATATAATCTCATAGTAAGTGACCACCTTATGGTAGTAATCCTTGTATCCCTCTGGGGGCTTATTGGAAAAAGAATGTTTAACGCGAACCCCTCCTTTATCCTCTTCTGAACTACCGTGCCTTAACTGAGTTATCGGTTTCCCATCTTTTGTACACGGGTATTCACCCGTAAAGTACATAACATGAGTCCCAGGAATCGTGGTTCTATCACCAGCCAGAGTAAGATCACATACCATGCTTGCTCGAACGACTTGTCTTTCGTTGTTTAGATAAGGAATGTTATGCACAAGCAGGTGTGCTCCATTCACTTCAACTTCGAAACCTTCGTCCCGAAGTTTTTTTAGATCGTCACTACGACCTATTAGTTTTTGTGACATCGAACACCATACCGTCTTTGACGTGGACGTCCTCTCCTGCTACAAGTGAACCCTCCTTTTTATCGTCATGACCTCTCTTAAATGTAACCGTGTAGCTTACGTCTTCCACGTTATCATAAGAACCGAAAGCTAGCGTGATTACTTGCTCATATGAGATACGCTCATTCTCCCACGCGTGCTCACGAGTATTAACTATAATCACCACATCTTTGTTGTTACCGTTACCGTTACCGTTACCGTTACCGTTTTTTGCGATTGATTGCATAAACTTAAATCTTATTGAGTAATGTAGGAGTTTTATGGCAGCTCCTACAGAAGAGTATAGGCGGCAAAAGCTGGGCTGTCAAACTTTTTCTTGACACTTGCAGGCTTGTCATATCCGTGTTATCATTACAACATGAAATTGCATCCGATTCAGGAGAGACTTCTCATCCTCCTGAAGAAGAAAAAGGGAGATATCGAAGAC
>CAYVOJ010000069.1:0-2224 GCA_964453485.1 uncultured Candidatus Saccharibacteria bacterium | reverse complement strand
TGCGGGTGTCGACGTGCACAACGGCGACGGCGACAAGGGGCGGCGCGGCATTTTCACTGATGACGACTCGGAAGACGAGGACCGTCGCAGGGAAGAGCTGCTTGCCCTCATTGCCGCGCAAGCGGAAGACGAAGCCACCACCAGGTTCATGAAAACCACAATCCCAGAAGAGGAGGATGACGGGGACTCGATTTTTCCCGAATTGATTGTGGACGAAGTAGTGGTGGCCAAAGAAAAACAAAGCTACCCCCACCGCATTGGTGTTCGGAAGAACAGCCGGCGTGGCAGGAAAGATTTCTACAAAAACCTGAGCTACCGTGGCGCAGGCACCAAGCAACAGCGGTTTTAGGACCCAGCACAGCTTGACCAGAGACGGCAACCAAGTGTTGCCGTTTTCTTTTTGCCTATATAAACCGCATAAAGAACCGCACGCAGTCGAATTAAATAAATACATGCTCCACTTTCCCGCCAACTAAAAAAGATTTCACCAGGAACATAAAGAGAAAAAGAGATACCTTCACAAGAAATCCTCTCTCTTGCTATTTCATAAAAAAACTTGTAGTATACTACTCATCTATTAAAAGATAACGATTTGGCGTAACCCCTACCCTTGCATAGTACATGAATGGTAGACCACCAAACCGACGTGGATATCCCCACTTCGTGTGGGGAATTATATTTTTATGACAACAGAAGAAACAAAAACAGTAGACATTGCTTCAACAATTGTAGGAGCAGATGCAGTACTCGTAAAGCAAGATGACATCGTAGAAGGGGCAGTTGTTGCTATTCAGAAAGCAGCGCTCTATGTAGACCTCGGTGTTTCAGGAACAGGTATCATTTATGGTATCGAGTTCATGAATGCACGTGATGTTATCAAGCGTATTAATATCGGTGACACTATTTCTGCAAAAGTGATCATGCGTGAAAACGCTGATGGTTATGTAGAACTATCACTTAAAGAAGCTCGCCAGGCACTTATGTGGAGTGATGCTGAAGCTGCGATTAAGGACAAGCGCACTATGGATCTCGTGATCAAGGATGCAAACAAAGGTGGACTCATGATCGAATGGCAAGGACTTGCTGGATTCCTTCCTGCTTCACAGCTTAAGGAAGAAAATTATCCACGCGTTGAAGACGGAGACAAGGATAAAATCCTTCGTGAACTTAAGAAGCTTATTGGTAAGCGTATTACTGTAAGTATCATTAGCGCACTTCCAAAAGAAGGTAAACTTATCTTCTCTGAAAAAGAAGGAGGAGCAAAGGAAACAAAAGAAGTTATCGCTGGAAACTTCCTCGTAGGAGATGAAGTAAATGGCACGGTAACGGGTGTTGTAGACTTTGGAATCTTCGTGAAGCTAGAAGATGGCGTAGAAGGACTTGTGCACAAGAGTGAGATCGATTGGGGTCTTGTCGAAGATACTAAGGCTCATGCGAAAGTGGGAGACAAGGTGCGAGCTAAAATCATCGAAGTTAAAGATGGAAAGATCTCTCTTTCTATGAAGGCACTTAAGCAGAACCCATGGAAAGAAGCGTCTGCTCGTTACAAGAAGGGCGACGAAGTGCAAGGTGTTGTTATCAAGTTCAACAAGCATGGAGCACTCGTTTCAATCGAGGAAGGTGTTGCGGGACTTGTTCACGTATCAGATTTTGGAGATGAAGAAAAGCTTCGACAGGCACTTTCACTTGGTAAGCGTTACACATTCTCAATCACACTCTTTGATGCAGACGGTGAGCGTATGACACTCTCATTTGTTAAGTAAGGAGGACAGAAAGGAGTAAGTAGGGCGTAGGAGATAGATACCTACATAAGTAAAGGGCGGCGCACTTCGTGCGCCGCCCTTTACTTATGTATTTAAATATTGTATAGTATTAATCTTTGTAACTTACAGGAGGCACCGTGGAGGATCTCTCTGATCTGACAGTTGCTCAGCGCTCTGCGCTCTCTGTGCGTAGAACAATAGAAGAACAAAAGATCTTTACCGGGATTAGTAGTGCAGCATTAGTAGCAGAGTTCCGGCATGCAAATAACCTGCGAAACAGTGACCTCCTTCGTGCAAACGAACTCGAATCAGCACTGTTTGTCATTTGTGACTTCAAGACCCCGTAATACTTAAGCATTTCTGCTTTTCGTTGCCGGGGTCTTTTTATATACATCCACAAATTTGACTATTTTTTCATATTCTTTAATAGCAAAGCGGTCAGTCATTCCGGCAATGTAATC
>CAYVOJ010000068.1:0-2225 GCA_964453485.1 uncultured Candidatus Saccharibacteria bacterium | reverse complement strand
GTGAAGGCCACCAGCGCCTAAGTATCCGGCGCGACGTGGGGCAGGCAGCGTAGGAATGTTGCAGCTTCCGCACCCACTAGACCCAAATTTCATGGAACTGGTGTCGGAACGCGAACATTACATCTATGGGGATGACCATGGCGACTATGCCGCCCGAGTTGATGCGGAAGATTATTGGTTCTTTTCTCGCTGGCGATGGTCTGTCAAGTTTGACCGACATGGACGCAAACCCTACCTTTACCGCAAAGCTTGGTGTGCTGAAGGGCGCAACAACAACGTTTCCGTATTCCTGCACGTCGCGATCTTCGAACGCACCGGAATCGTCCGGCCCTCAGGCCATTCGATGGTTGACCACAAGAATGGAAATAGCCTGGAGTGCAGGCGATTTAATCTCCGGGCGGCTACGCCGTCGATGAACCGACGCAACATATATGGACAGGGGGACTTATTATGACTGAACACACCGGTACTATCAGCGAAGCCCACGCCACTTTGCAGCAGGAGCGTATCAAGGTCATCATGGCCGAACGCGGCCTAAACTTCGGCGACGCCTGCAACGTCTACATTGCCGAAATGCGCGGCAGGCAGGAACCGCACCCCACCATCGTGCTGGCCGATGCAGCGGTGGGGGACGTGGACGTGTCGGGCTGGGCTACGGGTGTCTGACCTTTATCGTCGCGTCCTGCTCTGGCACACCCTGGTGGCCCGCGTTACCGGGGGGTTGGCGTTGTGTTCGGCCAAGCGCACGTTGCCGCGCGAGGAAGCCACGGCATGGGCCGATTCATTGCAGAACGTGGCGGACGAAATTCGCGAAGTTCTGGCCCGGCGCCCATTCATCCTTGACGACAAGGGGCGGCGCATGGTAGGCTGTGATGTTAAGGCGGAGCCACCAACCCCGCAGTTTTTCAACCAGGGAGCGCCAGATGAAGTAGTTCCAGTCCCAGCAAAAGGTGAGTTGACTGCATCCCAAAGCAAGACCGTCGGCCTCAAAGCTGGCGGTCTTCGCGTAGCAAGGCGTAAGACCAATGGCTAGTCGTTTTGCAACTCGTCGCAGGGCACATTTCGAGGAACAGCAGCGCAAGAACTCGCAGCCGGACCCGATTGAGGACCTCACCGTACGTACCGGGCACCGCATCTGTGCCATCGTGTATTCCAGGCCCTGCGACTGTGCGCAACGCGGCCTGCGTCAGGTGTGCGACAATATGAAGCTGGCGGCGCAGGCAGCTTTTGCGGAGATTGCAGGGCGATGACTGACAAGATGCGCGACGCGTTCTTTCACGCGCAGCAGCACATCAACAACCACAGGCGCAGGAAGCACGGGCAGTATGACCGGCGCAGTGAACCCAAACCCGATGATTCAGGCGACGCATTCGGCTACGCCTTTGGGGCGTTTGCGCAGCGCTATGGTAAAGAAGAGTTCATGAAATGGCTGCCGCTGATGAACCACCCGCTCAGGCCCGGCCAGATGCTGATCTTGACGCCGGGGGGCCAGACCCACATACTTGACAGATCGGAGTGGGCGGTTTAGACTGGGGGCTTGACATAGGAGACACGGTTTATGACCCAGGTTACCGCCGACCTTACCGACGAACAGCGCCGCGCCATCGAACAGGTGGAGAAACTGCTCCGCCTCGCGGGCAAGAACCAGAACGAGAACGAATCGGCCGCCGCTGCAGCCAAGGCGCAGGAATTGCTTGCCAAGTACAATCTCGACATGGCTACCGTGGAGCAGAATTCGGGAGCGTCGAGCGGCAAGCGTGAAGACACCAAGTTTGAAGGCGGGCAGTCCGAACAGTGGCGGGCTGGGCAACGCTTTGCCGGTTACGTACATATTTAATCGGGTATGATAACATGGTGGGTTAAACACAGGAGACACGGATGAAGTTCGATGTGACTAATTGGATTACCGGAAAGGTGCAATTTACTGCCGAAATCGATTGCGACGAAGGAGCTAACACCAACGTCAAGCTGGGCCTTGCAGTGAAGTGGGGCATCAAAAGCCACGTAAACCTCAGAGGCGCGAACCTCATAGGCGCGGACCTCAGAGGCGTGAGCCTCAGCAACGCGAACTTCAGAGGCGCGTACCTCAGCAACGCGAACTTCAGAGGCGCTGACCTCATAGACGCTGACCTCATAGGCGCGGACCTCAGAGGCGCGAACCTCAGAGGCGCGAACCTCATAGGCGCGGACCTCAGAGGCGCGAACCTCATGGGCGCGAACCTCAG
>CAYVOJ010000067.1:0-2266 GCA_964453485.1 uncultured Candidatus Saccharibacteria bacterium | reverse complement strand
GATTGCCAAGTATTACGACTTGATTTAACGATTTAGCCATTATTTTTCCTTCCTAAATAAATTAACGTTGTCACACACATTACGATTACTAAGCCTGCATATAAGTAGCCTGGACCATTATCTGGCGATGGTATAAGCAACATCCCATATACGGCGAAACAGCTAAATGTTAAACTCACTATTGTGATAATGCGTAAAAAAGTTTTCATGATGATTTACCCCTCATTAGAATCCTTAACCTATGGATAAGTGCTTGGTTCTTGATTACGTCATAGATGAAAAGCGCCTGTGATGGTTTTAGGTCTGGATTGAATAAAACCAAGTGTGCTTTTTTCTTTTCAGCCATAATCATTCCAAAATGTATTTGTGCAAGTATTTCCAAAGGTATGTTATTGCGTTTGATAGATAGGTGTTTTTTCTCAGAAAAGCATTTGACTTCAACTACATGCTTATCAGTCAAGCCATCTGGTGAAAATAAACACTTTGGGTACTTGTCATTGGTGACAAAACCTACCCGATCGACTTTAATGTTCTTCCGGATCTCGTAAGCTTCTATAGCCATTGGTTCGAGATCGTGCCCCCTTTGTGTCCAGTAGTTGCCTTTGAAGTTAGATCGCTGGACAACTGCTTTGGACGTTTTGCCGAACTTCAGAAGTTTGATTGCGTTAGAAGCTGTATATTTACCTATACGAGCCTCAAGCCATTCATCTGTTCCCTGTTCGACGTTATGAATTTCCACCATCGTTAGTAGCCTTTGCGAACTTCAAAACAAATTCGCTTTTCTTTTTATCAAAGTCAGCTTTGTACTTTTCTTGATCTTCCTCAGTTGTCGAGTTCCAAAGCTGTCGTAGTTCTTCGGTAGTGGTGATCTTTTTAATCTGATCTTTTAACGTCTCTTTTTCGTGCCGGTTAGTTGCATCTGCATCTTTGGTATCATCGATAAGGAATAAACCATTAAGTGCGTATTTCCTAGCGTATGATGATGAACTACCAGTGATCTGTGATCCGTCCATACCCTTCTTGGCTGGTTCTTCTCTAGCGAAAGCTGTAACCGTGTAAGCGTCTTTACCATTTGTAATAGTGGCATTTGCTTTTACATAAACTCTTTCACCTACAGATACGATTTCATCAGATACAGTTAGAAGTAACCCGGCTTTGTTCAAAAGAGGTTTTACAGCTTCTAAAATATCTTCAGCACTTCTATAGGCATAGTTGCCGAATTTGTTAAACTGACCTTTTGGAGCTTTTAATTCGTGTTGTACTTGGATAAGTTTCTTAGCTAGTTCTTCCATTATTTAGCCCTCCAAGTGATATATTTGGTATCACTTTCAACAACTCCTTCAGGTACACGACCATGAATAGCTGTATAGATTTTGACCTTGTCGGTGTCTAGTACTCTCTTGCTAAAGCCTTTGGGTATATCCCCATCAGCTTTATAAGACTTTCTAGTTGCTAGAGTTACGGAATATTCATCGTTCTTTATAGAGTAAACATCGTGGTCTATCATTGCTTTTTTAAGTGACTCTTTAATCTCTTTCTCGTATTTATCTAGTTCTTTCTTAAGCTCGATAGCAGTTAAGATCTTTTGCTCTATTTCTTTAGGAACTTCGAGCTTAGCAATATTTGTAATAGTCATCTGCTTCCTCCGTTAGTTTCTGGCTTAGGTCTAATAGATCGCCTACAGTGTTATGAACATCTAGGCCGTGTTGCTCCCAAGAGATACCGTTCCAGCGTTCTACTGTGACGAATTCGCCATTTTCTTCTTCAAACATTTCTGGAAACCACTCTACGCGTATTTCACCAATGCTTGGTTGGTTTTCTAATAGATCAGATAAAATTTCCATTTCACCCTCAATCTTTGCTTCAAAAAAGCTTTTAAGGTTTGTAATCTTCATACTACGTTCCTTTCTCTTACTACTAACTCTTTCGGCAGACGGATCGAGCAAACACCAGGTGCTTCACGATGACGAGGTCGCCGATACCGTCTACAAAAAAAGTTATTCGTCACAATCTCCTCACGCCTGCAGCCTAGGGCTTCTGCTATAAACTAGGAGCGGAGTTTCACCGCCAACTAACAAAAGTTAGTCTTTAGCCTGTCTTCCGCAGGAGGGAGGAGACTGTCTTGTTAAATTACACTTCCGGGAACTCAATCCCACTGACTTACCAAGTTGGAGCGGATAAAAAGCTCACTCTCGTTTAGGTTTGTCAATCGAGGTTTGAAGTTGTGATTTCAAGCCCCAAATAAATAAACCAGACTGCTAATCTG
>CAYVOJ010000066.1:0-2445 GCA_964453485.1 uncultured Candidatus Saccharibacteria bacterium | reverse complement strand
TATACTCTCCCACCACATCACGCGAAAAGACACCTGATGTATTGTTGCTTGCAGTAAAGGAAACTTCTGGGGATATTTGATTTACGACTCTCCAACTGATACCGATTGCACACGAAGTCATGCCGGCTGGAATAGTACACCCTGAAGCACTCAAGAAACCTGTTGGTGAAACAGCTTTTGTTGTCGAAGTCGAACACATTGTCCCGTCCCAAAAACTACCTGAAACACACGATGATGCTATCTGTTTACTATCAAGAATCGTTGTCCCATCCTTTAAATAGATAGTAATAGACACCGGTGCAAAAGAAGGGTTGTAATCTCCTTTTGCATCTCGTGAAAAGACACCTGAGGTGTTATTACTTGCAGTAAAGGAAACCTCTGGGGATTTTGCATCATTTGCTGTCCACCCAATACGCAAAGCACAAGAACTTCCACCAACTGGAATGAGACAACTTGAAGCTGTGATATACCCTGTGGGTAAACATGTTGCCACCCCACCAAAAGAAGCACCAAATGTACAAGAAGAGGTCTGTGGTGATGTTTTTGTTTCGTTTGATGAATTTAGAGTGCTGGAGTTTGTATCGGTAAAACCTGAACTGGAACCACACGAAATCTTCTTGATAGTAGCTCTAGTAAGAGCTCCTACGTAACCACTCCCTGAGATTCCATTTTTATTTTGAAAACGTATTACAGCGCGATATGTGAGTGCTCCAAAAAATCCTGTAGGCTCAGAATCAAGAAATCCTTGATCTTGTAAGAAAAATTGAAGGTCAGAGACCTGCCCGCCTGTCGTACTATCTTTTGAACCCTTTTGTAAATTAACACTAAGATCCACACAAGTAGAAACTGCTGGCGAGGTTGGTGAGTCGTTTAGTGTTTGCGTAATAGGATAATAAAGAGCTTGAGCAAATACAGAAGTGACGAAGGAGAAGACAATTGCTGCGATAGTTATTTTTTTAAAAAGCATGATTATGTGATTACAGTTAATAAGGTAACCAAAACACTACCTACAACTCTCCCCTTCTACTAGGGATCGAGTTACTTCATAGGTCATTCCTGTTGCTGGTATACCTTTTGATGTTTGATATGCTTTTACTGCAAGAACAGTCTTGTCACCATAGAATCCTGTAGGATCATTTGATAGTAATCCTTTTTTGTTAAGGAATGATTGTAGTGCTTTTGTATCATTTGATTCATCTCCTCGTCGGATATTTTTACTAATCCTTGTACAAGATACTTCTTCTTGGTAGGAGGTTGAGGCGCCGAGGACCCCTCGGTATGTTGTTATATCTCTTACAGGCAAACTAGACGCTAAAAAGATACTATTGGTTGTACTTTTTAAAGCACTCGTTGATGTTGAAGAACAAACGAATCCTCCTTCGATAAGATCACTCCAACTTCCGTCTGCTGTATTTTTTGTATGCACCCACCAGTTATATGTCTTTCCTGGCGTTGTTGAAAATGTTTTGGTTGTTCCAACAAAATTATCATCCCACGCAGGGTACTCAAGATTTACACCATCAGACGCAACACGAACATAGAATGTGTCCCAACCAGATGGCGCAGTCCAGCTAATCGTACCTGTTTTACCGTCTTGACTACAAGAACTAGCACCATTTGTAGGGGCAGTAAAAGGCGCTACAGTAGAAACTTTGCCTTCATTTATAAATGAAGATCCTAAAAATTTTTTAATCACCTCACCAGTATATTGCATATCACCCCCCGCTCTATCTCTCCAAACAAAACCTCCAGGGACAAGCAAGGTGCTTGCATATGGCGCAAGACTTCCTGATGTCGTTCCAGTAACTTTTCCATATAATGAAAATGTTTTTGATGATCCTGCAGGAATAAGGTATGGGGCTCCGAATGACACTTTTGTTGTTGCCCCATCAACAACAGCACTTACCCCCGACAGTGTTTCTCCACCTACCACCAGACGTGGATTACTTAATTGCATGCCAGTTACACCAACAAGACTGGTTTTGAATGTCATGTATTCTAAAGAAATAGGACCATTAGCATCTGCCGTAACTGTTACTTCTGCGAGTTTGCTTTCTGATCCAAGCACAAGAGTAGTATCTCTTGTTCGAGAAACTTCTACTGTTGGCATTGATGCAACAAGCGTCATTTTATTTGATGCAACAGGAGAATTAACCGTTATTACCGTGCCAGCCTCCGATACGGCTTCGACATACTCAAGGGTTACCGTAACACCAGATACACCACTCTGAAGACTCCCCCCATTTGTTGAATTCTGGAATGCGCATCCGGAACAATTTGAAGCCTATTTGGTCATGTCGGCCAGTTACCGTGAACATCACGCGTATAAACATGGTTTATTGCAACATAGTGTCGAAGTCGCTGAACTAGCCTATAACAATGCGATCAATCTTGGTCACTCTCCGCGTGAATGTCAGATCGCACTTCTGGCGGGCCTTTTTCATG
>CAYVOJ010000065.1:0-2562 GCA_964453485.1 uncultured Candidatus Saccharibacteria bacterium | reverse complement strand
TGCTACCACTCAAAGAACTAACAGCAACTAAAAATTAAGTAGCCAAAGGGGATCGACGGCATTGTTTTACTATACAAGTTTTCTTAGCTAAAATGTGACGAGCCGTCAAGTGTTTACTTGACTTTTTCTAGATAAATTATATAATGTATTTGTCTGCTAGAAATAGCAATCTGTTCCACAACCAACCGGAGATACGACTCATGATCAAGCTAATCCTGGCCATCGCAATGGCACTTCTTCTGTCGCTGAGCGCCCAAGCAAAGGGGTCAAGCCACGTAGGCAGTAACGATGTGGGTGCCCCCCAAAGCGCTGACCTCATCTTCACGATAAACGATAGCTCAATCAAGTACAGGGCGGATGGCTATATAATGGTATGTCTGAACAGGGAGAAAAAACGAGCGACTACCTGTGAGAAGGTTGAAGGCAGAAAAGATGATGCAATAACATTGGATGAATTCTGGAAGTGGTACTTTTCATCGGCTCCGACAATCCGTGTCGTGGCCATGAACTACAGCGCATACCACGGAGTGCACATCTTCTGGCTGAAGCGCTAAACTGCAGCATCTCGCCGACGAGCCCGCCTTCATGTAGGCGGGCTTCTTTTATATTAATATCTGTCATTGACCTTAAAACAATAATCTACAGATTAGGAATTATCTTCTTTTTTATAATGTTTGTTTATTCTTTTTAGAATTACCACTTCTTCTTCATCTGTAAGTTCTCCATAATAATTAAAGCCAGGTGCAATTTTTGATTGCTTCCACCCACGCTTTGTGTACAGGTCTGGCACACCTGAGGTATTGCCAAGATACCCAATACTTTTCTTTAAATCTAGAAAGGCGTTGGTTTTTAAAATAAGTTCATTTCCTACACCTTTTTCCTTTGTATCTGATTTATTTGAGATAGTTGTGTTGGCTAGGTGTTGTACAAAATAAAAAGATGGCTTACCACCAAAATACTGGAGCTCTACAAAACCAACAGGTTCACCATTTTCATTAAATGTTTTTAATAAATGAATAGGGGTGTATCCTTCTTTCTTTACCTCTTCAGGAGATGAATGTCTGGTCTCAAATTTTTCCATGTTCTCAGTGTATCAAATATAAACCTTTAAGTAATTTCAGTATAATTACTTGATGAAAATAATCTCACTTCTCCCCATAAGACCAGCGTGATGGACAATTCTGTTTTTATAGTATAGTTTTATGGTAACTTTGTTATTTTGAGGAGAAATCGATGAGACGTATTACAGCGCTTGAATTACGCAAAAACCTGCAAGTTCATGTAGACGAGGTAGCAGGAACAGGGGAACCCACCATGTTGGTTATTCGCGGCAAAGAAGTCGCTGCAATTGTTCCTGCTGGGCTGGCTGAAATGATTGATCAAGTCATTCAATTCGACAAGTGCGAAGCCAACCCGGATGCAGTGAAAGCCGACTTACTGCTGGTAATCGACCGTGCTCTTGCAGAATCAAAAGCAGGGCAAAAGCTTTCTCTTGCCACACTCTTCATGCAGATTGCCGAAGCAGCAACGACCGTACATCAGTTCCATAGTTTGAATGAGATTTTGAACAAGACTCTGTAGTTATCAGCAACCGCCCCTCCCATTAGAAGCAGGAAGGGGCGGTTTCTTTTTATAGCACACAGCATTGTAACTCTTTTGCTAATAAAAAACCGCCTGCAGTAGGCGGTGTGATCCGGGCAAGAATCAAGTCTTTTCAATGCACGTAGTACTAACGGCTCAGGCTTAACAAAAAAGTCAAACCTTTATGCCTCCTAGCTCACATCAAAGCGACCATCAACCCTCCCCGAAAGAATCGAACTTTCGGAACATGACCAGCAATCTGACCTTGTCTACCTTAGAAGTTTGCCCGGATCGCTACGAACTCTACCAAAATCTGTCATAAAGAGTCAAGGTTGTGCATCACTGAAATAAAACGTTACCCTGAAACCAGCCAGAAAAAGTAGCTTTAATCTGCTACACTAATACTCATGAAAAAAAATTCTTCTCCTTGGCTACATCAACTCAACAGAACGAGAGGGGTGGTTATTTTAGATAAGAATCTTGAAACAGATATTCTTGTTGTGGGCGGAGGGATTGCCGGCATTACAACCGCATATACTCTTCTGCGCGATACAGAATATGATGTTGCAATCATAGACTGCAACTTAATTGGGCACGGTGCAAGCGGACACAATGCAGGACAATTGACCACGTACTTTGAGAGACCTTTATCAGACATTGCCTCTCAATTTGGAATCACACTAGCCTGCGAGGCCCAGAGTGATGTTGAGTCTGCCTGGCTAGAACTAGATAAAATTAAAAAAGAAATTGGCTTAAAGACCC
Organism: uncultured Candidatus Saccharibacteria bacterium; assembly: GCA_964453485.1. Lineage (GTDB taxonomy): Bacteria > Patescibacteriota > Minisyncoccia > Phycocordibacterales > UBA5272 > UBA11704. The sequence goes on along the minus strand of CAYVOJ010000065.1, from coordinate 219 downwards.
CGATCTATCGATTTACCGGATATGCCGGAATGACCAAACTTTCACAAATACTACTGCACTTAGCAGATAATATGATTCGGCACGATGGAGGTATCCCTCTAGAGAAAATGTTTATTGCGGAAGATTTTGAGTCCTTGCATAGTATCCCTGTAGCATATTCGCATCTCTACGAAGTCACAAGCAAGCAGAATATTAAGAATACGCTAGAGACCGACAGTG
>CAYVOJ010000064.1:0-2589 GCA_964453485.1 uncultured Candidatus Saccharibacteria bacterium | reverse complement strand
AGCTACTCCATAGCGTTTACCGTATGCTTTACTATGAGAAGGTGCGTCAGACCATTCATACGTAAATGCTTTGTACTCATAGTTCATGCCGAGCTTTTCAGAAAGCATAGGAACATCTTCTTCTAAAACTTCTTGCAAACAAATAACATCAGCTTCTTCTCGAAGAAGAAATGGAATAACAGTGTCAAAACGACAGTTTAGTTCGATGTTAAGTGATACTACTTTCATTTACCCTATTCAAAAACGTGTAATACCCAGTTAATCGCAGTAAGGACAACGGAAAAATAAATTGCCATAAGCAGTGACGGAATATCAAAGCCAGTAACAATATGTGATGCCAAAAGAATCATTGCTCCGTTTATAAGAAAAGAAGACAATCCAAGAGTGAAGAAGTGAATCGGTAAAGATAACGCTACAAGGAACGGCTTAATCGTATGGTTGATAATTGCAATAGTTATAGCAGCAAGAAGGGCTATCCAGCCCGTTTGCCAAGTAAATGTAAGCGGTACCCCAACATGTGTGACATAGCTAGCAACAAGCACCGCTATCGTACGAAGAATAATATAGTCCATGTATCTAGCATACTATAGCCAAAAGCTATTGGCTATTTATTATTCCTTCTCTTTCTCATCAAAAGCCAAGCATACCGAATTCATGCAGTATCTCTTCCCTGTTCCTGTTGGACCATCTGGAAATACATGACCTAAATGAGCGTGGCATGTAGCGCACCTGACTTCAGTACGATGCATTCCGTACTGTGTATCATCACTATATTCAACAGCATTTGGCAAAGCCTGATCAAAGGACGGCCAGCCTGTCCCTGAGTCAAACTTTGCAGTAGAGCCAAATAGTGGCGTTGCACAGACCTTACAACGAAATACACCGTCTCGATGTTCATTCAGTAACTCTCCTGAAAATGGCATTTCAGTACCACCTTCAAATAATACGTGATTTTCTTCGGCTGTTAACTCTTTTTTTCTTTCTTCCCAGCCCGGTAATTTGTCATTATTCATTTGTCGTTAGTGTAACACAAAGACCCCCCTTCGAGACCTTTGTGTTATTTTTACTTTTACTAATTGCTCCAGGTAATTTTCTTCTCGTCGCGAATTGCACACGTTCTATTTACGAAGTCCTCCCTTCCACTTCCTTGCCGGTAAAGCGTGTAATGAGTAGGGTTCTTTTCTGCATAGTTCTGATGGTACTCTTCTGCTTTATAAAATTCTTTTCGTGGCAAAAGAGCGACAACAGAGGGCACATCGTACACATGACTGTCGTCTAGTTCTTTGAGTACCCCTTCGGCAAGCACTTTTTCTTCATCATTCTCATAAAAAATAGCTGACTGATACGCTGACCCGCGATCTGCAAATTGCCCTGACGAATCTGTTGGGTCTATATGATCAATAAAAAACTGAAGCAACTTTTTATATGATGTTTTCATGTCATCGTACTCCACGAGAATTACTTCTCGGTGACCTGTGTGATTTTCATATGTCGGTGAAGTACTTTCTCCACCTGAGTAGCCGGAGGTAACTGATAGTACACCAAGTGCTTCACGCATATCGTGTTCAACACACCAGAAACATCCGCCAGCAAGAATAAGTGATTTGGTCATGAAAGTAGTCAGTGATTACTAGTAGGTAGTGTATAGTTTTTATAGAAAAGATCCAATGGAATCACAAAAAAATCCACACTCACCACCTCACGGTGTTAGTGTGGATTTCTCACAAGCGATCTAATCCTCTAGCTCGTGATCGTCCTTGGTCTCATACCACTTCCAGCGGTGCTGGGTGGTCTTGTAACGGACGACTTGCAGGTCGTCCAGGAAATAGAACATTTCCCTTGTGGCCTTCCGGCGCCAAAGTGTGCCATCAGGCCAAAAGCAGTAGGATGTCTTACCCTCCACGAGGTATGCAAGGATTGCGATACCGCCGTCCATAATGAGTGGGTGCCGCTCCCCGCGATACACCACCACATCCCCCTCCAATTCCAAGAACTGAGCTCGGTTTTGGCTAAATGAGTGGAATGGCACCCACCCGAGCAGATTACCTGCCCAGAATGCATCTGCCTCTTGCTTTTTCTGGTCATTTTTTTCCGCTACCGCGCGCGCGAGCGCCAGCTCTTCCGGGTTAAGTTTCAAAGACACTTCCATGACAATCTCCAATTTTGGTAAAATAAAGTGAACGCTTAAAGTAAAAAACTTCAAACATCGAAAAACTTTCTTGTCACCACGCATGGTATGAAATATATTATATCATTTTTATTGTAAAAGTCAATAGCAATGTTAGAACTAAAAATCCCCTGCTTTTACAGAAGGTTTTTAGTAGAAACTTTTTTGTGCGCCGGACTCTGATTTGCCCACAAGTTTTGTGTCGCCGTCGCTCCACAAACTCCAGGGCCGACCCCTCGTGGTTTTGCTTGCTAGCAAAACATCACTGCGGCCCTTCAAATCCAGCCGCAAGACAAGCAGTTGTCTTGCTTCTGTAGTAAAGCTGAATATAAAACACCCAAGTAGTAACTTGGGTGTTTTATATTCAGTGCGCCGGGCTGGATTTGAACCAGCGAAGCCCGAAGGGCGACAGATTTACAGTC
>CAYVOJ010000063.1:0-2610 GCA_964453485.1 uncultured Candidatus Saccharibacteria bacterium | reverse complement strand
AAGAAGCAAAAGAGGGGTCTCAAACAAATCCACCAGAAGAAGGATCTTTGTCAGTCACACCACCGTCTCCCACACAGATTACCCCACCACCCTCATCTGCTCAGGCAGAGAAACCAACACCTGCCACAGAAGATTCTGTGACAACCTCATAAGACGTAGTACACTACTATATAATTATGGCTTTACCTTCGTACATAAAAGACAATCGAGATGAGTTATTTAGTTCTTCTTCAGAAATTATCCAATCCATTATCACAGATGGCTCAGTAGAAGAAGCAATAATCACACTTTCCCAGACATATATGATTCCTGTGGCAGATCAAATTGCCCTGGGAAACATTATCACATTTGTGCTCATTGGAGCGATAGAACCTGATAATTTTATCACCGCCCTTGTGGAGCTTGTTCATGTTGATGGTGAAACAGCTAAAAAAATAGCGCACGATCTTGAAAGCAGTCTTTTTGAAAAAGCACGTATCTCACTCTTTAAAGATGATGGGGTTGTAAAAGTACTCGAATATCAGGGGGGGAGATCAAAAGAAGATCTTCGTAAAGAAATCATGGATACCACCAAACAAAACTCTGCACTAGTAAAATCTCCTCTTGACTCTATTCCTAAAAAAACGTCAGTTCTCACCCCCGGATCTCGTTCACAATTATTAGAACAACTTCAAGTGTTAGGAAGTATCCCAAATGATGAACAAATAAAAGAACGACTTAAGCTTATTCAAGACCAGATAGATTCTCTCAAAAAACAAGAGGAGGATGACCGACTCGATTCAAAGATAGCTCTTAAGAGTTTTATGTTTGGAGAGAAGGGGAAAGAAACCGTATCCCCAAGTGTTCAACCTGCTACCTACAGCGTTGCCCCTACGCAATACAACGTGGATCCTTATAGGGAAATAGCTGAGTAGTAGGTGGTGGTAGCTCTTATTTTTTGCATGATATACTTATTGATATGCAATTCAGAGTTCCTCAATTTATTGATGTAGAAGATAAGGTGTTTGGACCCTTTACCTTAAAGCAGTTTGGTTATATGGCGGGGGCTGGGGGGTTTTCTTTTCTTATTTGGACATTTATTCCCTTTAAAACACTTGCGGTAGTTCTTATTGTACCAGTTGCATCACTATTTCTCGCGCTCGCTTTTGTAAAATTTAATAACCGTCCTTTTGGTGAACTTCTTGAGAGTGCTTTTTCATACTATACAGGATCAAGACTTTATACATGGAAACAACCTGAACCAGAAAAGACCAGCTCCTCTGTCGATAAAGTGGTTGCCGATACTCAAAAAGAAATTATTATAGAAAAAACAAATAGAGACAAGATTCACGATCTTTCTTTAGGGTTAGATGTGTTTGAACACAATCAAAAAAAAGAAGAACTATATAGAGAACAGAAAAGAAACCCACACTCTTCTACTGATAAGTAGATAAAAGTACGCTATACTGTGCACATGTCAAAAGGTCAAGCAACTCAACAATTTGTCCCCATAGAAAGGGTTCGTGATGGGGTTGTCATATTAAAAACAGGTGAGCTTCGTGCGGTACTCCTCACAAGTTCTCTTAACCTTGGTCTTAAAAGTGAGGATGAGCAACAAGCGATTTTTTCTCAATTTCAAAATCTACTTAATTCTCTTGATTTTCCTGTTCAGTTTTTTGTTCAATCTAGAAAACTTAACATAAAACCCTATATAGATCTCCTTAAAGAAAGAAGTATTGAAGTAAAGGAAGATCTTCTTAAGATACAAATACATGAATATATTGGTTTCATTACTAAATTTACAGAAGAAAGTAACATTATGACAAAACATTTCTTTATTACTGTTCCTTATTTTGTGCCTCAATCTTCTCCATCCCCTTCATCCTTTCTTTCTTTTGGTGATGATTCTAAAAAAGTAATTGATTCACATTTTGAATCGGCTCGAACGCAGCTTGACCAACGTGTTGCCACTGTACTTCAAGGATTAAGCCGGTTTGGAATAAGAGCGCAACGTCTTGGTACCGAAGAAATAGTTGAACTCTTTTATAAACTATTTAATCCAAGTGATAACGATAGAGAGGCCCCTAAAACCACATCATAACTTATGAGTATTTTTGATTTTTTAAAAGGAAAGACAAAGGAAGAAGCACCTACCAGTTCTATTTCTCCGGTACTTCCCGAGCAAATTTATAAAATTGCAGAAATGCAATTAAAAGATATTATCGCACCGAGCGCTCTTGAAATACAACCCAAAGCACTTAATTTGGGTACTACCATTGTTCGTTCTTTTTTTGTAATATCATACCCTCGATATCTTACAGATAACTGGTTAAGCCCTGTAATTAACCTCGATAAAGTCTTTGATATTGCTATTCATATAGCACCACTTGAAACCGCTGAAGTAATGAAGCAATTCCAAAGAAAAGTAGCAGAGGTAGAAAGTCAAATGATGATACGTGAAGAAAAGGGGCAAATACGTGACCCTTCTCTTGATGTTGCCTACCAAGACTTGGAGGACCTGCGTGACGGTCTCACTCAAGCCCAAGAAAAAATGTTTGAGGTGTCACTTTATATAACACTGTATGGAAAAAATGCTGATGAACTAGATAAGGCAGAGAACGAAATAAAGAA
>CAYVOJ010000062.1:0-2707 GCA_964453485.1 uncultured Candidatus Saccharibacteria bacterium | reverse complement strand
CATATCTTGCCACTGATACATAGAAAGAACAGCTAGAGCTACTTCTGGAGAAAAACCTAGAGATACCCAACGATGCCAAATGACATCCAATCCCCACCCCGTCATCAATCTACTTGCAATCTGATAGTTGCAATAAACTTGAATTGGAGTATCTTTTGTATTCAGAAGAACGGTAGCAACAGGATGGTTGTCATTCTTTTTGTCACGAATGACAACTAAATCTTTAAACGTCTTCTTCCAAGGCGATTTATCCCCAATCAAAAACTCCAAGAAAGGTCTCGAAGAAGAACGAACGGACTTAGAAAACACATTTATAACGCCGTTAGTACCTTCGTTGACGTTATTAAATGACGCATGACATAAGTAACGATGTTCTTGATAATTTCCCGGTGTTCTCTTTTTTACTAATTGTCCTTTATCATTGAAGTAGTCAGATATAGAATCAAGGTCGAATGCAAACATTGCCGGATGCTGCCCGATCTTATACAGATCGCGTCCAGCTGTCTTCAAAAACTTGTCGAATTTCTGAAGCAACTCAGGTGTACAAGTATCAGACTTGGATAGTTCAATTTCGGAAATATCATGGACAGAACGTGTCATATATCCCTCACATGGATTTCAATGTTACACCCTGATTCAGTATTAAAAAACGTATGCACGTGCTTCCAGCCATTCTTTTTCAGAATAGCTTTTTCTGGTGTGTTCGTCTCCTTTACTGTACAGATGATACAATTATACCCTAACTCAGCAGCAAGATTCAGCTTGTTTAACTGTTGCTGCTGCCCAAAACCCTTACCACGGTGTTCCTTTTTGATGAAGGCATGGTTAGACACAATGAGTTGTGCACATCCAGGGAATGTGTTGAACTCATAGTAACCGTACTGTGACATATAGCGTGTCATTATTCACCCGTTATCTTATGGATGAAAAACCTTGCAAACGTTTGATCGGAACGGATTAACTTCTTTACTGAAGCGTAAGAAATCAACCCGTTCCGATACATTTGGTAGATACGCTCGTTTGTGTACACTTACTTGTACGCTTCTTGCATCGCTCCGAGTTTAATCCACTTACCGGACTTAGCAGCCTCAGTAAATGCTGCTTCGAGCTTGGGATACGCACGTTCAAGACGCACCAATGCCCTCTGCTCTTGCCGACGCTTGATAGCTGCGAGTTTACGCTGCATGAAAAGATGATAGGAACTCGTCACGTTCACAGACATGGCAACACCTTTGCTCCATTCAAGATTGCAGTTGAGATACGCTTACGCTGATAATTCGCTTGCGCGATGTAGTCCGACGTTTCTTTGAAGATGGTGTCCTTTCTTTCCTTCCAATCGGAACATCCCGGACGGATGTATCCTGTGTTGATCCTTGCTGTCTTCGAGTAGTCTGACAGCGTTGAATAGCTGTGAATATGTACTTTCATCGTTCGTCTCCTAATGAAAAGAACAATTAGAGCAGCGTTTGTCCTCTATATTTGAGGACGGTTCTTCCAGCTTAGCTAGGCGGTAACTGAATGTGTCCTGATTTGCCTCCTGCGCTACCGTAAACCAACTCCATACAGTTAACGTAAGCACTCCAATCAATATCCCACATTTCTGAAAGGATGATGTCTTCATCAAGAATCCCTTCAGAAAGAATGGCTTCAGCTTCCGACTGTACACTGTTTTGTAGTATATTGATGCCGTCATCATTGGTATGCACTCTCGTCTCCCTAGTTAAGTTAAGTTGCCTTTCTTTTACGCGGATTACTTCTGAATTTGTGTTGGATTTAATGATTTCACACACTCCGTCTACACAATAGGCGTAAAGTAACGCGCCGTTGAAATGTACAAGACGGACGCAGATATAATCATGTTTGTTATCTACGTCAACCTTCCACCTAAACTTCTCTCCTGGCTTCAAGTCGCTGAAATACACCTTTGGTGGCTCGGTGTATTCCTTCCAGTACTCATTAAGCCAAGTGTGGATTTGAACGGTCTCCCCGCCATCCTCGTATTGGACAACAGCAATATTTTTTCCTGACCACACACACTCAGCAACTTTCCTTGAACTGTCAGTGCTTTGGTATTTCTTGCCTACCTCAAAACGAGCAGGCTTAGTCTCCTGATTACAGCAGCAATCATTGTTACACTTGTTGCACATTTTATCCTCCTAATTTCTAACCATTTTCCACGTATAGTCATCAACACGCTTAAACCCATGCTTCTCATAGAAAGCAGCAGTCTGCTCGCGTGTTAACGGATTTGGACCAAACGGAGCTACGCCAAGTTCTTTACCACCTTGGCGTACTACTTCTTGCATAAGTAAGTGGCCTATACCTCTCCCTCTGTAGTCCTCATGCACACGTACACCCCATATGCAACGACTGTCAGTCACCCAGCATGAGGCTACGTCTATATCAGGATTTTCATCGTCGATGATTTGGATGTCTACAGAACCACCACGGGCTTTAGCTTGTACTTGCAGTCCCATGACACCCTCACGGAACTAGCCAAACACAATCAGACGGGCTGGTTAGACCCGTCCTAGTTCCTTTTGCAAAATAATAAATTACTGGGTCTGGACGACCTTTCTTGTGCCAAACCCAAGCACAAAAATGAGTAATCTTACGAAGCATGGTACTCTCCAGTTTAGTTAATGTTGATAGACGTAGTTCCTCATCTCTAGTTCAGAACCGTCAGGAGACAGTCCTAGAAGAGGTG
>CAYVOJ010000061.1:0-2821 GCA_964453485.1 uncultured Candidatus Saccharibacteria bacterium | reverse complement strand
GCCTTCTCGCGCGGCGGTGAAGCAGATCCAGTAATCGAGCCAACACGGGACATCAAGTCTGATGGCCCCGGTATGCGCTGGATCGGCGAAGAAGGACGGTATCAGTTTGCCCCCGGGGCTTGGCTGTGGGACGTGCTTGGGAAGAAAGCCGGGCCGTTGCTGGCGTGGGCGCACCTGAAAGCGCCGAGCAAGGAACTGCGCGAAATCATGCGCGAGATGAAGCTGAAGGTTCAGCAAGCGCAGGACACAGCCGTTGATGTTGCCAAAGCGGCCGCGCAGTTGAGCGATACCGAGCGAGAGATGGTGTCTGACATCATCGAGCGGGAACTGAAGGCAGGGACTGTTCCGCCAGAGCATGCGGTTCGCCTTGCGGCCACGATGAATGCGGCGATGAATCGCCAGACTGACGAGCTGATCGAGCTTGGCATGCTGAGTCGGGAATCCGCTGACATCTGGCGCGGCCAGTACCTGCCCAGGTTCTACGAGGGCAAGTTGGCCCCTGGGATGCCTGAGCCTTGGGCCAAAGCCATGCGCAAGTTGAGGGGCAATTCCAACGCCTTGAAGGGTATGAAGGGCAACCACCTTCGCGGACGGGGCATGTACGAGGTCATCAACGAAAGCGACTTGCCTTCGTGGGAAAAGATGGGATGGCAAGTCCGTGACCCAGGCTACAACCCGAGCATCCCGACCGAGGATGGGAAGGTGCAAGTGTGGCGCGACTACACCCGCCAGGAGCGCGACAAGATGGGCGAAATCCGCGATGCTGGCTTTCGCTTCGTCATGGGGTACATGCAGATGCAAAAGGACATCGCGCTTGGGCGGATGTTCGAGCGCATTGCATCGGACCCGGTGATGTCATCGCGCCTGCCATCGGGTGACATGACGGTGCAGGTTCCATCCAAGAAGATCGCGGGCACGGGTGTCGAGGTCTACGGGAAACTGGCTGGCCGGTATGTGTCCAAGGAAACCCTGAGCCAGTTGACTGGTATCGAGGAATCGCACTCCGATGCCTGGACGATGTACCGCAAGGCACTGGGCATCTGGAAAGAGGGAAAAACGGCTCTCAATCCAGTCGCCCACGCAAACAACATCATCAGCAACGTGTCGATGGCGCACTTCGCTGGGGTGAGCATGCATCGCCAAGACAAATACCTTGCCGCCATGCGCGACTTCGCGTCCAAGAGCACGAAGATCAAGGAGGCCAAAGACGCCGGCCTGTTCCTGGGGACCATCAGTGAGGCAGAGCTATACAACGCGCTGCCCAAGGAGTTGCAGGAACTTGCCAACCGGGCCGAGTCGGTCGCAGAAAAGGTGGGCGGCACAGCCCTGAATCTGCTGTCCTTTTACCTGCGCAAGCCGATGGGATGGGCCTATCAGGCAGAGGACACGTTCTTTCGTTACCTGATCTACAGGGATGCCCGCGAGCGCGGCATGGAGCCATCCGATGCGGTGGACTACGCGCAGCGCTACATCTTCACCTACGACGATCTGCCGCAGACCGCCAGGCGCATTCGTGACTTTGGCATCCCGTTCTTCGCCTACACCTACAAGGCGGTGCCGGCCTTGTTGCACACGGCGCTGCATCATCCAGACCGCATGGTGCTGCCGGCTGCGGTGCTGTGGGGCGTGAACGCTGCCGCCTATGCGATCGCTGCGGGGGACGACGACGAGAGTTGGGACATCAAACTCAAGCGCTACCTGACCGACCCAGACTACCGGGAAAAAGCCCGCAAGCTGGAGCAGATGGAGCGAGAGCACCTGCCGATCTGGCAAAAGGGCATGACGGCACTTGGCACGCCCAAGACCATCCGCCTTGGCATGGATGAAGTGACCAAGTTGCCGATCTTCCTGGATGCCAGCCGCATCGTGCCTGGCGGCGACATGCTCGATGTCGAGAACAACGCAGGCGGTGTGCCGTGGATTCAACCGCTGACGCCGAACCATCCTCTGCTGTCGATCTACTCGGCCATGATGCTCAACAAGGACGGGTATTTTGGCCGGGAACTGGTTGATGCAAACGACACGCGCAGCGAGGCTGCGGCCAAGCGTGCCGACTGGATGTGGAAGCAACTGACGCCGGCAATTGCTTTCGGCAACTATCACTTCGAGCGCGTGATGAACGCCATCGCGCAGGCCACCGGGGAGCCGGTGCGCTGGTTGCCGGAGATGGTGTCTGACAACGCTGTGGCAACGGGTGTTGCAAGGGATGGGCTCCCTGTTCAACCCAAGTACGCTGCGATGCAGACATTTGGCATCAAGGCCAGGCCGGTTGATTTGGAGTCCGCCGAAGCGATCGACGAGTCCAAGAAGCAGCAATTGATCCGTGGCATTGACATCGAAATGAAGCGCCTGCAGCGCATGACCAACAAGGGAGCAGTGGCGGATTCAGTCTACGAGTCAGCAGCCGAGAAGGCCCAGGTCAAGAAGGACCGACTGCGCGAAGGGTTGACCGTGGATGGCGACAAGCGCTAGTTGCCGCTGACGTGGATGTCTGGCATCTGCCCGCAACTGAGCGTTGCAGTGCGAAACTCCACATCGCGCCAAACAAAGCACCGCTGATGCTCCATTGAGCCAAGCAGGCCCAGCACTGGCACATCAATGACGCGCAGTTCATTGCCGTCGATGCGGTAGACCCGTGATGCTGGGGTCTTTGACAGGACTGCCTCTGCTTCGGCCATTCGCTGCTGTTTGGTCTTGACAGGCTTCGCTGGCTCGCCCGAGCAAGCAGCCAAGGCCAGAACCATTGTCAGCCGGAGCATCATCCCGGCAATGTAGCGCAAAGCGCATGCGGCAGTAACCTCACCCAACCCCGCCCCCGGCC
>CAYVOJ010000060.1:0-2827 GCA_964453485.1 uncultured Candidatus Saccharibacteria bacterium | reverse complement strand
ATGGCTGTGACACACAGTGACCGTCGCATTTCTGTTAATGCACGCAAGCGCTGTCGGCTTCCCAACAAGTGATGAACGACCAACGACAACAACATGTTTTCCGGCAAGCGGGATGTTGTAGTGTTCAAGAAGTGTAAAGATACCCTTTGTTGTTGCGGGTACAATAATCTCATCATTTTCATATACATGACGAAGGTTGTATGACGTAAGTCCATCAACGTCTTTCTTTGGGTCTATTGCATCCATAACAATCCAAGGACGGATTCCTTGTGGAAGGGGAAGTTGTACGATGATGCCTGTGACTGCAGCGTCCTTACTAAATGTCTTGATCGCGTCTACAAGCTCTGCTTCAGACAGAGTGTCATCAAACTGTTTATGAGTTACTTCAGCACCAACTCGCCCTGCAAAGCGTTTCTTGTATTCAATGTATTTTGTTGATGCAGGGTTATTCCCGACCTGAATGATGACAAGATGAGGCTTAACAGAAAGTGATGCGAAAGAAGTAAAAAGTGCTCCTTCTCGCTCTTTTGCAACTGCTGCACCATCTAAAATAGTTATCGACTTCTCTGACATATGTAGTATGCACAACAATACCATAGAATGGCAGCATAGTTAAGTTCGTTTTTAACAAAAAGTGCGTTAGTATAGAAGTATGAATTCGTACCAGACTATTTATCGCGCCCTTGAAGGGGTTGCTCATGGGTTCACTCTTGCTCAACCAGAAGATGCTCTTCATGGTGATTTTGCTACAAACATTGCTTTTATTGTTGGTAAAGAAAAAGGACTATCTCCACAAGAAGCGGCAAAAGAATTGGTTGTGTCTTTTGCAGAAAAACTGAAAGACAGTGTAGAAAAAATAGAAGTTGCAGGTCCGGGATTTATCAACTTCTTTTTGAAAGATGATGTGCGAACTGATGAAGCAGAAGGAGTTGCGCTGAGCGACGTCATGAATATCAAAACAGGAAAGAAGGTGATCGTCGAATACACTGATCCAAATCCATTTAAAATTTTTCATATTGGACATCTGGTTCCAAATACTATTGGTGAGTCGGTTGCACGTATTTATGAATCAGCCGGCTACGACGTTACTCGTGTTTGTTACCAAGGGGATGTCGGCATGCATGTGGCAACTACCCTTTGGGGGGTTAAGCATGGAGGGGAGCATATGCCCGAAGAGTCTGCTTCTTTGCGGGACAAGGTAGCATATCTCGGGCGCGCGTATGCATACGGCACACAAAAACTTGCAGATGATGTGAATGTCAAACAAGAAATAGCGACCATTAACAAAGCGGTGTTTACACGTAGTGATGATGTCATCAATAAAGAATATGACATCGGCAGAAAATGGAGTCTCGATTATTTCGAAACGCTCTATAAAAAACTTGGCACAACATTTGACTATTACATTTTTGAAAGTGAGGTAGGGGAAGAAGGTGTGCGAATCGTAAAAGAAAATCTGGGAACAGTTTTTGAAGAGTCGGATGGAGCGATTGTATACAAAGGTGAGCAAGACGGTCTCCATACTCGTGTGTTTATAAATTCACAAGGGCTTCCAACATATGAAGGAAAAGAACTTGGTAACACGTACAAAAAAGAATCACTTGTTCCAGGTGCAGAGATTTCTGTTGTGGTTACTGCAAAAGAAATTGACGAGTATTTTAAAGTGATACAGGCAGTGTTAGAAAAAATAGATAAGCCGCTTGGAGACAGATTGATTCACATGTCTCATGGAATGCTTCGGCTCCCAGAAGGAAAAATGTCATCACGTAAAGGTAATATTATTCCTACGGAAGAGTTACTTGATATGGTGTCAGAGCGTATAATTTCTCGCATGGAAGACGTTAAGGTGTCTGAGGAAGATAAGGCACAGCTTGTAAACGATATTGCGGTCGGCGCTGTTAAGTTTTCTATATTAAAGAGTGCACCAGGAAAAGATATGATTTTTGATTTCGAGAAGTCACTTTCATTTGAAGGTGATTCAGGTCCATATCTTCAGTACACGCACGCGCGGCTTTGTGCGCTTCTTAACAAAGCAGATGAAGCCGGAATTGATATTGAAAGTTATTCAGTAGAGAGCCCTGAACGAGCACTTGAACAAGTCATTATTGGGTACACGGAGACACTTGAGAAGGCATACAAGGATCTCGGTCCACACCACATTGTTCAGCACTTACTTTTGCTTACACGTGCATTTAACAACATGTATAGTCGAGTGCAAATCATAGGCGAAGATAAAGAGGCTAGTGCATACTACGTCATGCTCTCTCAAGCAACAAAAAATATTCTCGCGCACGGATTGTACACACTTGGCATCAAAGCACCAGAGAGAATGTAGTTGTTTTCTGATTTTCATAGAAAGTTATAAAAACCTGGGTGGTATTCCAAGATGGTGAACCATAAAGATAGTATTGACAAAATATATTATTTATTATATAATTTTTCTGCTTGGGATTTCCCCAAGCCGGTCTTTTCAGTAGAAAAGGACGCAACTCTCCAGCAGGAGATCTAGATGAGTACTTTCAGTATTAGTGCAACCTACACTGAGTTGGTGGAACTCCTGGGCTTCGTTCTTCGGAACAGGCTCGGGTACAAGATGATTTATTTCCCGCACTGGGATTTCAAATTCATCGAAGCCATGCTCGGAGACGTGCAATCCTCCCCGAGTACGTATCTCGGGAAAGGTCGCTTCTTCTCCCGTCTCAAGGAGGAAGAGCGCCACCCCCGCGGTGTGAGTGACGACGATGTTGAAGTTCGCACGAAGTGCGAACTCATCGACGGCTGCGACGGGCAGGAATGGACAATCAGTATTTGGCTGAAACCTCCAAAT
>CAYVOJ010000059.1:0-2884 GCA_964453485.1 uncultured Candidatus Saccharibacteria bacterium | reverse complement strand
TATGTATTTAGCCGTTTCAGCCGGACTAAACCGGATCGTTTCTGTTCGCAACACGGTGGTCACCCACGACGGGCGTTACCCGCTACGCTACCAACACTTACCGCTAAACAAAAGCTTAGGTGGTTGAGATGTGTTCGGACTTTCCTCTCCATTATTCATGGAGCGTTCACCCAACAAAGAACACTGTAATTATACAATATAATATACTTTTGTCTAGTTATTTGTTTGGATTGAAACTTTTGTTCCTAGATACAGCCCTTTTGCTTTCGCCTGACCACTTGCAAGCTCAAGAACATATGATGCTGGGGCATCATTAATATATGTTGCAGGGTAGTCTTCTGGTTTTGCATTTTCAACGATTTTTACAACAACACCTTTATCGTTAATCCAAATCATATCAATTGGTATGAGCATATCTTTCATCCAGAAACCATACCTCCCAGAAATACCAAATACAAATAACATTCCCCTGTCTGTTCCAATATGTTTTCTAAATGACAATCCTTGTTCGCGTGCCTCACGTGTTTCAGCAACTTCTGCATAGACAACTCCTTCTGGCAATTTTATAATAAATTCTTTTCTAACCAAGCGTTCCAGAAATGGAATACCACAAACCTCTGTTGTATTGCAACGATACAGGTAAGCGCTTATAAGAATTACTAAAAAAACAGCCACGAGACCCAGGGCTGTTTTTTTAGTAAGATGAACTGTTTGGTGATGCTTCATACTAAGAAGTATACCTTACTCTACATCAGAATGTTTAGACCTATCTACAGATTACTTTCGTCCTGCCTTTGCTCGATCAGTTTCAGTAAGCAATTGCTTTCTAAGTCGAACTGATTTTGGAGTAACTTCTAGATACTCATCGGCGTTCATAATTTCAAGACCACGTTCAATAGTGATCTCCCATGCAGGCACAAGAGTGATTGCTTCATCAGCACCCGATGAACGCATGTTTGAAAGCTGCTTTCCTTTTGTTGGGTTAACCATCATTTCTTCACCTTTTGAGGTGTTACCTACAACCATACCTTCATACACTTCTGTGTTAGGTAAGATATAAATAACTCCACGATCTTGCAGGTTCCACAATGAGAACGCAAGGGCTTTACCAGTCGCCATAGATGTCATAGATCCAACTAGTCGACGAACTATCTCACCAGCAAATGGACCAAACTTAAGGTATCGAGCAGAAAGAATTCCAAGACCTTTAGTATCGATAACGAATTCACCACGGTATCCGAGAAGTCCACGAGTTGGGATTTCTGCTTTAATACGGTTAATTCCGTTTTTCTCCGTCATATCAGTAATCATCGCCTTACGTCGTCCAAGTTTTTCCATGACAGCTCCAGCTGACTCTACCGGAACGTCGATTACAAGCTCTTCATATGGCTCTTCTTTAACACCGTTATTCTCATGGAAAATAACTTGGGGCTGAGATACTTGTAGTTCATACCCTTCGCGTCGCATCGTTTCAAGAAGTACACCGATGTGAAGTTCTCCGCGTCCATAAACAAGATATTTATCCGTATCGAAATCTACTTTAAGTCCAACGTTAATCTCAAGTTCTTTCTCTAGTCTCTCGCGAATCTGTCGCCCTGTTACGAACTTTCCTTCTTTGCCAGCAAATGGTGAATCATTAACGAGAAAGTTAAGAGCAATTGTTGGCTCATCAATGTGAATTGCATCCATTGCTTCTTGTGAAGCATCCTTTACGAATGTGTCTCCAATGTAAATATCTGGGAAACCGGCAATCATCGCGATATCTCCTGCAATAACTTCTTGTACGTCAACACGGTTAATACCGTTGAATGTAAATATCTTTGTAACTTTTGATTTAGACGATGTTCCGTCTGATTTCTTGATAGTGAGCTCTTCTCCTACTTTAATTGTTCCATCGTAAACACGAGCAACTGCCATACGTCCAAGGAAATTGTCGTAAGCAAGGTTAAACGCCTGAGCAACGGCAGGTTTTGTCATATCACCTGTTGCGCGTGGTACTTTTTCTAAAATAGTATCAAGGAGTGGTGTGAGATCTTTCTTGTCGTCAGTAAGATTCTTCATTGCTACACCTTCTCGTCCGATTGCGTATACCGTTGTAAAGTCGAGCTGCTCATCATTTGCACCAAGTTCCATAAAAAGTTCAAAAACTTCATCGTGTACTCGTGTCGCATCAGCTGCCGGCTTGTCAATTTTGTTAATAACAACAATTGGCTTAAGACCAAGCTCAAGAGATTTCTTGAGCACGAAGCGTGTCTGAGGCATAGGACCTTCCTGAGCGTCCACAACCAAAAGTACACAGTCGATAGAGCGGAGCACTCGTTCTACTTCAGAACCAAAGTCCGCGTGCCCTGGAGTGTCTAGGATATTAATCTTTACCCCTTTATATGGAACAGATGTATTCTTTGCAGTAATTGTAATACCACGCTCTTTTTCCATTGGATTAGAGTCCATAGTCTGTCCATCAACACCAACGCCACACTGCTTCATAAGTGCGTCAGTAAGCGTCGTTTTTCCGTGGTCCACGTGAGCGATGATAGCGATATTACGAATTTCTTGTTGCATATAAATAATTTTCAGTCCACCGTTTTAAGTTTTCAGTAAATACAAACCTCTGAACATAAAAGCGACGCAGCTCAAGGCTTTCGCCGCTTTTATCAATGGATGATATAATACCACATCTTTAGGGTATTTGCTAGTGCTTTACATTACCTGATTCAGCGGCTACAATTGCATTTGACAAGGAAGATCGCGTACCAAAGGGTGGTCACCAGCTACCTCGGCGGACTGCCTTTGCTTTAACGGCTATACCCTTCCTGCCTTTGAAGGAACGCCGCGTAACCAAAGCGGGGCCAACGCACAGTCTTCCTTGTCACCCACTCTGCCA
>CAYVOJ010000058.1:0-2888 GCA_964453485.1 uncultured Candidatus Saccharibacteria bacterium | reverse complement strand
GAAGTGTACCCACTTACTGGGCGTACCCATCAGATACGTGCCCACTTTAGAGGTATCAGGCACCCGATCATTGGAGATGATTTATATGGATCTCGGAGCGGGAAGGACAAAGCTCCTCGCTCTATGTTGCACGCATATTCATTAACGATTGATATTCCTGGTGTAGAGGAGGGGAAGGTCACAAAAACCTTTACAGCAGAACTCCCGGAAGACATGCAGCAGGTACTTAAAAAGCTGTTGCTTATATAGATTTTTTGTGTTACAATTGTGCAACTTAGATTTACTATAGATTTTATGACAACAGCAATGAAATTATCACCAGTAGACATGGAGGCTCGCAAGGGTTTTGATTTTGCTTCAGGAGACACTGTGCGTGTTTGGAGCAAGATTAAAGAAAACGATGGAAAGACACGTCTTCAGGCTTTTGAAGGTATGGTTCTCGCCCGAAAGCACGGGACCGAAATAGGAGCAACATTTACTGTACGTAAAGTTGCCTCAGGCGTTGGTGTTGAGCGTGTTTTCCCTCTTTACTCTGTAATGATTGATAAGATTGAGCTCGTTCGTCATGCAAAAACTCGTCGTAGTAAGCTTTACTATGTTCGTGATAAAGCTCTTCGTGATGTGCGTCGTAAGCTAAAGGCAGATACTCGTGTTGTAAAGAAAGGAAGCACAACAACGGTAGAAGCTGTCGCAGATGAGACTCCAGAAGAAGTTACAGCATAATACTAAAAATTAAAGAGCGGCACCTCCGGGTGTCGCTCTTTAATTTTTACTGCATCCGTGCTAGTATTTCAATACTTACGAGGAAGTAACTCGGCAGTAAATATGCCCAGGTGGTGAAATTGGTAGACACACTACCTTGAGGTGGTAGCGCCGATTACGGTGTGCTGGTTCAAATCCAGTCCTGGGCACATAGAAATAAAAAGATAACGACAACTTCGTTATCTTTTTATTTTTACTGCAAGGAGGATTTGAACCGCGGGTCGCAGCTTGCGACGAGCAAGCGAAGATTTCGAGCGTAGAAACGCGAGAGGCAAATCCAGTCCTGGGCACCAAAAATTAAAAAACACCTTTCAGGTGTTTTTTAATTTGTATACAAAAAGCAGCGCCTGATAGGCGCTGCTGAAAACTCTACCATGGTAGAAGACGAAACTTGTAATACATACTCATCATGTACGCATTTTTACCTAAACCGTCTACCATGAAGCCAAAGGGTCCTCTGACAAAAGTGATCGAAGGGGTGGTTACCCAGTTATCAAGGTGGGCAGGTTTCCTTTTTCGAATTGTTCCAGGGTCTTCATAGTGAAGCTTTGCTCGCTTTAATGCGACATAAAGATCCACCACGCCAGGAGCAATCAGACACTCGACTCCAAAACCTTGTGAGCGACTGACACCGCCAAGACTATTTCTTTTTACGTAGAGATATTGCCCGAAGGCTCGGCAGTCGTCAGGCTCTCCTGGAGACCACACGATTACCCCAAGACAAGGATTTATCTCATTGTAAATGTTTGGTGTGGCGTCGTGGTGACTATGACAACCTCCGACAACTGCAATGTTGTAGGGCTCTCGCTTCCAGTTCGCAAAGTCGAGCATGGCAGTCTCGCTTCCTTCAAAGTTTTTTCCACCGTGGCCTCGCGCGATTCGTGTGATAACTTCCGGCGGAAGGTCGAGTTTTAGCTGTTCCCCATGAGCGCAAAGTCCACAGAGAAAAAACAAAACCCCGACAAGTGCTTTAACAAGCATTTTCATGCGTTTCCTCTCTGCAAAGGTTAGTTGAGAATGTCCTCGTGTAAAAACACAAAGAACGACATAGGTGCAATCCTACCACTTTCTTTAAAAAGCTTCACTCTTCAAAAAGTAAGTAATTTGTGTTAGAGTAAAAGCCTTATTCGGAAACGAATAGTGTATATGGTGCCTATAGTGTAATGGTTAGCACGCGGGCTTGTGGAGCCCTCAGTTCCGGTTCAAATCCGGATAGGCACACCAATCGCTACGAACTAAGTCGATTAGTCGATTCCGTTCAGTAGTATCAAGGGATTTATTTAGTTCCAACCTTTCTAATCTATCTTCAAGTGGTGGATACGTGTTTTCTATCTCCAAAATATGTTCGTACTTGGAAATGTTGAGCTTTTGGTCCTTTATTGTAAAGTTCCAACCTAAACCCTTCAATATCTTTCTTTTATCTTCTGGAATTGTTTCCGGGTCATGTAGTCGTGCTCGAGAGAAGGTAATGAAGTCAAAGAACTCTTTACTTGCGTCTAACCAAGTTGCGGCTCTATTTTCTGTGCTTTGCATTGCAGACTTAAGAGTAACAAGTTTCCCTCTAAGGTCATCTCTGATTCTTATAAACTCTTCTTCGCTGATGAGTTCCTTGTAGAGCATTCGAGAGAGGTTATCTAGTTCCTCTTGAGTTCTGTTATAAGAAGACTGTTGTGATTCGTAAATCTTAACTCTATCTACAATTTCAAGTTCGTTTGAATCATTAAGACAGTCAATAGCCCATTCAAAGAATTTTGGATGAATAGTGCATTTCTGAAGTTCTTCATCTATCTGTTGTTCAAGCTCTCCAATGGTTAATACTTTTTTCTGAGTACACTCAACCTTCCTTGTTCTTCGTGTGCAATAGTAATAGGTATATGATTCAGTTTTACCAGTACTTTTTATTTCTTTGTATTTTGTGGATGCTGTGTGTAAACATCCACATTCTTCACATTTAATTATCCCAGTATAAGGATGGTTATGTTTTGCAAATCGTGGCTTACCTTTTTTACCTAGAAGAACTTGAACTTTATCAAATTCTGCAAGGGTAATTATTGGTTTATGATTTCCTTGTCTCGTTTCTCCATGCCACATGAATAGACCTGTATAAAATATATTATTAAACATTC
>CAYVOJ010000057.1:0-2924 GCA_964453485.1 uncultured Candidatus Saccharibacteria bacterium | reverse complement strand
GCACTCTTGACAAAATAACTCTACAATTGTAGAGTTATTTTGTTCTTTATTACTTAGGAGAAGGTATGCCTTTGAAGATTGAAATAATAGCTCGAAGCGGTGGTGGGTCATCAGTTCGAAACGTCAGAGTACCTGGAGGAGTCGTGTTTGGGGGAATTGACACAAAAAACCCAGACGTTATTACTGACCGCTTTCAGGTTCCTGGAGGGTGGATTGTTAGGACGATCTCCTATTCAGACTATTGCAAGTCTGTCGCTCAGACTTTCATTCCCGACCCAGACCATTCTTGGAAATTGGATTGATTAACTGCCGAAGCAGAGCTGCTTCGGCAGTTTCTGTTTTACATAATTCTCTCCTGTAATAACCACTGGTAAAAACTTATTACACAGGTAGAAAACGGTTCGACCTGTGACATGTTTTCTGCACAAAAAGAAAGTTTCCCCGCAAGGGGATTTCTTTTTGTGCGCGATCAGTAACTCACTTGTATGAGTTACGTCTGGGGTCGAACCGCGGGCCGCAACCCGCGAAGAGCGGGTGAAGGTCTCGAGTGTAGCAACGCGAGAGGCGACCCAGTGCCAATCAGTCCATAGCCAGAAATAGTTGATAATAAACCTCCTCTACCTGTAGTGTAGAAATATTGTTATTTGAGGCTCAGAGGAAACTTTGAGAATAGTTATGAATACTGAAACAAGTAATACTCCAGCCCAGTACCTACTAAAGGGCTGGTCTGCAGGTTTTGTTGTCTTTGCGACGCCAGTTGCATTTGATGGTTTAACCAAGGCATTGTCTGATATCAAGGCACAACTTACCCGAGGTGAGTTATGGATTTCGTTTGGTTCTGGGCAAACAGTATGTGCTACAGAAATCTGTGTAGATGTTCATCCGGTTGGTGGATGGATAGCCGGAATGTCGGTCTCATTCAAAATGTAGCATGAGCCCCGTATCTGTGTCGTAATGGCATAGGTGCGGGGCTCTCTTTCTTTTGTTAGTATAGAGAGATGGAAATACAATCTGTTTCTCTGAAAGAGTATTCATCGCTTCGTGTCGGAGGTGAGGGGTTGTTAGTTGTCGTTCATACAGAAGATGAACTAGAAGATGCAGTTACATATGCTCGAGAGCATTCTAAGCAAATACATATACTAGGAGGCGGTACGAATTCCTATTTTGGAGAAGATCTATCTTCTTTTTTATTTATCAAGCCTGAATTTTTTGGTGTCGACTGGAAAGAAAGTGAAGGTGCTGTTTTTCTTACAGCGGGATCAAGTGAACTGTGGGATGATATTGTGTCACAAACAACGGCGCGCGGACTATGGGGTATAGAAAACTTATCCCTTATCCCTGGGACAATAGGCGCTGCGCCAGTGCAAAATATTGGTGCTTATGGCGTTGAGCTTATGAATACTTTTGTGTCACTTCGTGCATATGACACCCTCACAAAAACGTATGCAGATCTTGATCGAGACGCATGTCAGTTTGGGTATAGAATGTCAGTTTTTAAACGTGAGCCACAAAGATATGTAGTGCTCTCTGTGACGCTTTCACTTTCGAGCGAGGCACGCCCGGTCCTTAGCTACAAGCCGCTAGATGTTCTGCAGGGTAACGTGTCGTGTAGCGCAGAAGAAGTTCGGCAAGCAGTGATAGATGTGCGTCGTGCGAAGCTTCCTGATTGGAAGGAATACGCAAACGCGGGTTCTTTTTTTAAGAACCCTGTTATAACTAAAATAGAAAGTGAGAAGCTTAAAGAACAACATGAAGATGTATCTCTTCACGAAGTTGAGGGCGGGTATAAGGTTTCTGCGGCTTGGCTTATAGAACATGTTGCACAAATGAAGGGTGTAAAGATGGGGGATATATGTACATGGGAAAAACAGCCGCTCGTTCTTGTAAACGATGGTAATGCAACAGCGGATGAGATTGATGCTTTTGCTTCCCGGCTAAAGAATGCTATTTTTGAGAAAACAGGAATCCGTCTTGAACAAGAAGTTGAGAGGGTCGGTTAGATCTTGACATGATACGTAGGGCACGGTAGTATCCAAAATGAAAGGAGAATTTCATGGACACAGTTGCAAAGGTGAGCAGGTTTCGACCTGGTGACATGGTGAAGTTGTCTGACCTTGCCACGCCACTTCCTATAGTGGTGTGGCGAGATGGGGCCTACACGCCCCAAGGTTTTTTATCAGACCCTGGTCACATTCATCAGTTGCGGAACCCAGATGGCCTTTCTGTGGTGGCTGTTAGCACAGACGGGGCAGGGGTGATGGTGCTTCAGGTGCGTGGTACGTACGACCTGCAGCGGCTGCGCTTCCCCGCAGCATGCTTCCAAAAATTAGCTCGGTAAGATATTTCGGGCAATCAAACAGTGTCGCTTAGGCGGCACTGTTTTCTTGCTAGTTATGGATTTTTGTGGTACTATATGATTATCAATAGTATTTCATCTATTGACTTCGTTCTCAAAACAAGGAGATTTGTATGGTGACAGAAAGTGTTGCTGAGCAGCAGCAGCAGAAGAAGACCGAATTGAACTCTACAGAAGAAGAGGCAAAAGCCGTAGGCCAAACAGAACGCCCTCACTTTAGGCGGTCTACTACAGACTTTGCTCTTGTGAGGGCTGCAGAAGCCTTTGAAGAAATGTAATTGTCGAAAGGCTCGCCCCGGCGAGCCTTTTTCTATTAGTGTGATAGTATCATGATATGTCAGGAACGTTATATATTATTCCAACCCCAATTGGCAACCTCGAAGATATGACCCTTCGTGGTATTCGTATCTTACAAGAGGTGGATATGGTTTTATGTGAAGACACTTCGGTGACACAGCGACTTTTTAAAGAGTACGATATCACCACAATGACATCGGTATTCTACGCAAACACTGGAATAAAAAATATAGAGAAAGCCCTATCACTTCTCGAAGAAGGAAAGTCGCTC
>CAYVOJ010000056.1:0-3039 GCA_964453485.1 uncultured Candidatus Saccharibacteria bacterium | reverse complement strand
CCTCCTCTCCTTTGTCTCCATAACGAAGGTTAACCGTAAAAAAAGGACACACGGTAACAGGAACAGCTTGGCCGCATGATGCAGTTGTCTGGCGCTCAATTTGGCGAATACTAGATGCGTGAATAGTACCTGTTGGTTGCTCTAAATTCATTGGATCCAAAATATATGAACGATATTTTACTTGCCACCTTTTTACAGCTTCAATATCTCTTGGTTCGTATATTCCATTTACAGGAAGGTTTTCTCCTTCATACATATTTAAAAATTGTTCTACTTTTTCAACATCACCTACATTATTTTCTGTTGTTACCCCTATAGGTGAAGAGATTACAACTCGTGACATGCATGAACTTCCGTTATTTGTTATAACCACTGCTCGTTTTGATGGAGTACTGGTATCCGTTGTAGTTGAAGCAACAACCCTCCAGTCTCCTGTTACCTCAGGTGGAAGATAATAAAAACCACCCCCAGTACTACGACCCTGATTAGAAGAATCAGTTGTTGTTGGAGAGGTATAATACCCAAAACCAGAGCGTAGAGTAAAATTTGTTGCAGAAAAAAAACCACTTAAAGGCTGTGCTGACTGGTTAACTTGGTAGCCATTTCCAACCATTGTCCCATTGTCTGGAGAAACAATTTGTTGCACAATATAGCCATTCCCAGAGACAGTCTCAGAAAAAACACTTCCGAAACACGAAACAATTATGAGCAACCCTAGAATGTTTTTATAAAAAAATCTCATACTGTCTTCTTCAGTGTACCACTAAAAAGTAGTTAAACTTACCCATACTGTAATTATTCAGTTGATGTGCTTGTTGTACTTGCTTCTTGAGAAGTCGAAGAACCTGTACTTGTAACTATTTCATTGCCTAGTACAGGCTCAGTACTTGATGATGAAGTGTCAACATTTTCACTTTGTTCCCCAAGCACAGCAGGAGGAGATTGTTGTATTTGATTTTGATAAACATGAGCAGCATTCAAAGCGTCTTCAATTTGATCACCGTCGACACACACGTTTTCTCCATTTGATTTTTTAACACAAATTGTATTTGTATATATCTCCCTCGCAAAAATCGTATCAAAATACCCTACCACAGCCTGTACACGGACAGCGACATACTCTTTGACGACAGAGTATCCAGTCTGGAGACGTGTAGTAAGAGATTCACGCACTGTGGTGGTGGATAAGGTAGAGGTTGAGGATTCTAGGAAAGAAAGTCCTTCTTGTCCGGTAAGGGTAATAGTACGGTTGGTGTTCTCTACTACCATCATGATAAGGGAAGAGGTAGCATCAGGAGAAGATGAGGAGAGGGCTCTACCGATTGATTGACCACTTGTTGTTTGCTTCATAGCGTATCCTGGGGTAGAAGAGGAGATAGTGAGAGGGTCACCTTTTTGTACTTCTCCTACTACATATACTGGTACACGACCAGAGAAGGCTACAGGGATACCTTTCTCTGTATTACCTCCAAGTAAGATACCAGGACGGGTGGAGATGACTCCTAATGCTTCTTCCCCTATAGTTGCTTTCTTTACGGTAGCTATCTCGTACTCAGTTGTTGATCCATTAGGAAGAGATTGAGACCATGTGATAGTAGTAGTTGCAAGGGAGACAATCATACCTCCTATGATTGTTGTATCTTCTGTAGGGTAGTTTTCTGCTAAGTCGGCAGGAGTACCTATAGTCGTACCACCGTCTGTGAAGACATCACCATCTGAGTCTATTCTGAACTTTACGTTACCTGCTGATCCTACGTCTGTGATGATACGGAAGATGTCAACATCTGATGTGGAGGTGGAAGATGCGACATCTAAGCGGGAGCCTGGGGTGGAGGTGCCGAGGCCTGTATTTTTATAAGCATCGATCATCATTGCAACGCCAGAACCAAAAGTAGGATCATTCACATTAAAACTAATACCTTTAGTGTTACCACCTTGAATAACGGCACTATTACTTGTTACATCATACCCAAAGAAAGCACGTCCACCAGAAATCGATGTATACGCACTAGCATTTGTATCAATACCGAGATTAAGCGCGGCACCTGTTCCCCAGACACTCAACTTATTGCTTGGTGTAGAAGTACCGATACCAATATTGCCCCCTTGTGTGAATCGTATTACTTCAGTTGCTGGATTAGCTGAAGAACCTGAGTTAAAGATAAAATCAATCCCAGCATTTATCCCCCATGAGTCTGCAGTTGTTCCATCTTCGAGCACAACGTCATTACCTGAAGTGCCTTTGATATGAAGCTTGGTTACAGGACTCGTCGTTCCGATACCGAGATTACCACCATTAATATAAGAATCGCTAGCTGAATTAAAACGAACCGTCTCCACATTTGAAGCATTCCACAAGCTTGCATATGCGGCACCTGTTGAAGATCCTATGGTTCTTACTTTAAATCTAAGGTTACCTGTACTATCCTGCAAAGCGATTCCTGATTCTATACCGTCAGACTGTACTGTTAACTTTGTTGATGGTGTTGTTGTTCCAACACCAAGACTACCACTAACGAGTCCCATATTCCCTGTGTTAACAATAAAATTACCACTTGATTGTAATGTCAGCCTATCTGTTCCATTAATTCTTGTTACCAAATTAGTTGATGCAGCTATTGTATACAACGTATTACCTGTTTCTTGTATGCTAACAGTTGGAGTATTTTGAGAAGAGATGGTAAGCAATGACCCAGGCGTTGATGTCCCGATACCAATATTGCCACTAGAAAGAATTGTAAATAGCGTGCTTCCAGATGATGACGCCACTGAAAACACAGAGCTTGTTGATCCAGACGCTCCTTGTACAGACAATCTTGCGAGAGGAGTAGAAGTACCTATTCCTACATTTCCTGTGACAGCTTGTAGGTTAAGTCCGTTAGCAGATGTTCCATTTCCGAGAGCGTAGAGAAGTATTGTGTCGGAGAGTCCCGCTGTCGGATTACCGCCTAGCGACACATTACCAAAATATGCCGGCTTTGGATTAACTGACGTCGAGTAACCAAGAATACTCACCGCTGAGGCACCATTTGTTGTACC
>CAYVOJ010000055.1:0-3064 GCA_964453485.1 uncultured Candidatus Saccharibacteria bacterium | reverse complement strand
TTGTCAAGTTGACGGTCGCTTTATAATTTGAGAATGTAGAAGTATCCTGATACGCCCGACTATCCACTACGATTGAAAGATAGAACTCTGCTAAACTGTATATGTATTTGAATGGGTTTGTGTTTGAATCTTTGTTTTGAATTTACTAATGTCTAATAACCATTAACTAGTAACTATCCTACCCATGCCTCCAGCATTTAATAATTTCACCACCAAAGCAAAAGAGGTCATTCGTCGTGCGCATGAGCTCGCTATTGAACGTGGACAGAATCAAGTAAGTCCGCTCCACCTTATGGGTGCACTCCTTACTCAAGAGGAGTCTTTGGTGCACGCTATTTTAGAAAAAATGGAGATTGATGTTATCCATTTAACAGACAGTATTGTTGATGCAATAGAAGTTCCTGGTGCGTCATCTACTATGAGTCCGTCATATCAGATGTATCTCACGCCAGAACTTGCACAGTCGCTTGAGCACTCGCTTCAGGTGGCACAATCATTAGGAGATGAATTCGTCTCCACAGAGCACCTCTTTCTTTCACTCTTAGAAACACAGGGACAGGTGCGCGAGATTCTGGCTCGATTTCGTATTGATAAAGATGTGGCGACACGTATCCTTGAAGACTTACGTGCAAATAATATCACTGAAGCTGAAAGTCCAAAGAAGAATAAAGCGCTTGCGAAATATACACGTAACTTTACTGAGATGGCACGACAAGACAAACTTGATCCTGTCATCGGTCGTGATACAGAAATTATGCGCCTTATGCAGATTCTCTCACGTCGTACCAAGAACAATCCGATTTTAATTGGTGAAGCAGGTACTGGAAAAACAGCAGTAGTAGAAGGTCTCGCTATTCGCATGGCAAAAGGTGACGTACCGGAGAGTTTGAAGAATAAAGAGCTGGTATCGCTTGATCTTGGAATGTTGATAGCTGGCACAAAGTTTCGCGGAGAATTCGAAGAACGCCTAAAAGCAATCATGAAAGAAATCGAACGCTCTGAGGGCGGTATCATTCTTTTCATTGATGAAATTCATACGATTGTAGGAGCTGGACAGGCAGAGGGGTCGGCAGATGCTGCGAACCTCTTAAAGCCAGCGCTTTCACGCGGTGAACTACGTGCTATCGGTGCGACGACTTTGAAAGAGTATCAGAAGCATATTGAAAAAGATCCAGCGCTTGCACGTCGTTTCCAGCCGGTCTTCATCGAAGAGCCTTCTGAAGAAGATGCCCTTGCTATCTTGCGTGGACTTAAAGAAAAGTATGAACTATTCCACGGTGTGCGTATTACTGATGACGCACTCATTGCTGCGGTAAATCTCTCGACGAGATATATCACGTCACGCTTTCTTCCTGATAAGGCGATTGACTTGATCGATGAAGCGGCTTCGTCACTCCGTATTGCACTTGAAAACAAACCACCTGTGTTAGATGAGGCGCACAGAAAGATTATGCGTTTAGAAATTGAAAAAGAGGCGCTTACAAAAGAAGTTGTAGCGCATGACGACGATGATGATACGTCTGCACAGAAGCGTATTGATGATATCGAAGAAGAGATCGCAAATGTAAAAGAAAAGACACGTGAACTAGAGCTTAAATGGCAAAATGAGAAGAAGATTCTTGGTGAGATTGGTGAGATTAAAAAATCTCTCGAAGCTCTTCGTACAGAAGCGGATAATGCAGAATTACGTGCAGATCTTACTCGCGTAGCAGAGATTCGCTATGGACAGATACCAGACCTTACTCGAGAGCTCCATGCACGCATAGAAAAACTAAAGAAGACACAAAAGAGCCGCAGAATTCTCAAGGAAGAAATAACCGAAGAAGATATTGCAGGTGTCGTTGCGCGTTGGACAGGAATCCCTGTTGTGCGAATGCTTGAAGAGGAAGAAGAGAAACTTTCTCGTATGGAGGAAGAACTCGGTAAGCGTGTTATTGGTCAGCGCGAAGCGATTGAAAAAGTATCTGATGCTGTGCGCAGAAGCCGGGCAGGGATCAATGACCCTGAGAAGCCGATAGGGTCATTCATGTTCCTTGGTCCTACGGGAGTCGGAAAGACGGAGCTCACCAAAGCGCTCGCAGAGTTTATGTTTAATGATGAAAAAGCACTCATCAAAGTGGATATGAGTGAGTACATGGAGAAACACTCTACATCAAAGCTCATTGGTTCGCCTCCAGGATATGTTGGGTATGATGAAGCGGGACAGCTTACTGAAGCGGTACGTCATCGACCATACGCGGTGATCCTCTTTGATGAGATAGAAAAAGCACACCCAGAGGTCTTTAACCTTCTCCTTCAGGTGCTCGACGAAGGACGCCTTACCGATAACAAAGGGCGTATTGTTAACTTCAAAAATACGATCATCATCATGACATCAAATGTCGGTAGTCAGTATATTCAGAAAATGGAACAAATCGGCTTTAGTAATCATGAAGCAGGCGCTGAATATGTACAAGTAAAAGAACGTGTTCGTGAGGCGCTCAAGGAATACTTTAAGCCAGAGTTCTTGAACCGTCTTGATGATACGATTATCTTTGATGTACTTACTAAAGATGAAGTAAAGGCTGTTGTGAAATTACAAGTTGCAGCCATTGCAAAGAGACTGCTTACAAAAGAACTCATTCTTGAAATGTCAGACGAAGCAATTGCTCTTGTGGCAGAAAAATCTTTTGACCCTCACTATGGTGCGCGCCCGGTGAAGCGGTATATGCAGACAGTAATCTTAAACAAAGTGGCGCAGCTTATGCTTTCAAAGAAATTTATGAAAGGTGGTATCGCCGTAGTAACTGTAGACAAGAAAGGTGAAATACAGGTGGAAGCAAAGCGACCGCAAAAAATTAAGAGCCCGCTGACAAAAGAAGATGTTATGGAAAAAAGTAAAAAATAGAGAAGGATAACATCTGCTAATCTAAAAAGAAAAGACTGATCCTGTGTGGTCGGTCTTTTCTTTTTATGTAAAAATGGTAGAATACAGTTCTTGCGTCGGTGGTGGAGTGGTCAATCACAACAGACTGTAAATCTGTCGCCCTTCGGGCTTCGCTGGTTCAAATCCAGCCCGGCGCAC
>CAYVOJ010000054.1:0-3187 GCA_964453485.1 uncultured Candidatus Saccharibacteria bacterium | reverse complement strand
GCGGCCGCCAGGCCGCCAGCCGCCAGGGCAATCGCCATGTTGATCATGCTGAGTTGCTTCTTGCGGAGGTGGTTTGCGGTTTTGGTGGAGACGGAAGAGGACATTGCATTTTCCTTCAAAAACAGTTGAAAAACCTACTTGCCGGCGGCAAGCAAGGGCTGTCGCACACATTAAACCATCCGGTTATTATTGAGCGACTAGGTGCAACACTAACATACATTACTAATAATGTAAATAGCCTTCCTTTTGTCTGTTTTAGGATACTTTTCCTATAAACGGAACAACAAATCGTCTCTTGTATATCGTTGATTTGTAGGGTACTTGCTTCTTGACGCCAAGTGAAGTTCCAGCAAAAAGTGTATTGATTTCTTTATAGGTGGAAATGGTCGATGATTTTTTGGACTGAGCTTTTGCTGTGATAAAAGCTTTTGATGTAGCCACACGTATGCTGAAACGTACGCCTATTTCTTTTGTTAAATCATTTTTGATCTTTTCTGCGATTTCTGCATAGGTCATTTTGAAAAAAGTGCGCAGCCCAGTAAGATCAGCAAAGCACTCATTTGCACCCCCTTCGGTGACGTCCGGTGTGTAGCGACGAATAATGGCATACATACGACGACTGTAATTAATACGTGAATTACTTTTTCCAGAAGTGCTTATGTGAATGATTGCTCGAGGGGTTGGTGTCATGCTTGTAGTTTTTTAGCTAGTTGTAGTTGGTAGTGAATAAAGTTTTTAGTTACTTTTGGAGAGGGTGATATTTCTTTTGATTTGTACACTTGGAGGTTCAGAGAGAAGCTTGAGATTTCAAAAAAGAGATTTGTTATGTTCATAGTGTTACCGATATTTTCTAATAACTGCTTTTAAGACTGCTTCAATGCGGAGGGTGTTCGGGTTAGGATATATTTTCTTGAATGCTTTGTTTGCTGGGACAAGAATTGGACGACCTTTCTCAGTTTCTAAATATTTAAGAGTATATTCGTTGTCGACAAGAGCTAGTACGATATCTCCCCGCTTTGCGATTCTCCCTCGCTCTACGAGTACTAGGTCGCCTTCCATAATCCCTGCATCTTTCATCGACTCACCCTGCACCTCAAGCATGTAGGTAGACTGTTTTCTTTCGATAAGAAAATCATCAAGGGACATAAGTTCTGTTGTATAATCTTCTGCCTGTGTAGGGAATCCTGCCTGTACTGTACCCAGACGCATTACATACCCCGTCTCTTGAAGTGAAAGTTTGCCAGAGGATTTACTAAGCACTCCTTCTTCTAATAATTTCTTTACTCGGTATGCGACAGTATTTTTCGAAGCAACCCCAAAGAGACTTTTCATTTCTTCATAGGTCGGCATACGATTATGTTCATTAAAAAATGTTGCGATAGCTGTTCTGTCTTCCATGAATACAGTGTAGTAGAACAAATGTTCTAACGCAAGAAAAAAGTGTGGATAAGCCCATAAATGTACTACGCGGCGCCCGTAGGGCGCCGCGTAGTACTACTAACTATATACTACTCTCTACTCACTAGCTTTACTTGTCCCAAGGAAAGCCTCTTCCAAAATGCCCCCATGTACATGTCTCTGTATATTTCACATTATCAAGGTCGAGTGCTGTACGAATACCGCGTGGTGTTAGATCATATCCTGTTATTGTTTCTTCTACACCATCTACCACTGCAACTGCCATCACTGGTTCTGCTTTACCAATTGCATATGCAAGTTTCGTAAATACTTCTTTTGCTCCACGTGAACGCACGAGGTCAACAGCTACTCGTCGTGCCATGTATGCAGCAGATCGGTCCACTTTAGTGTAATCCTTTCCTGAGAATGAGCCGCCCCCAATAGTAATTTCTGGACCATAGTTATCAACGATAAGTTTACGACCCGATAGTCCTGTATCTGCATCAAAGCCCCCCTGAGTCCATTCACCAGCCGGATTGATGAGATATTCATCTGCGGTGATAACAGACTTGACGAGTGCTAAGAGCTCATCATTTTTTGTATTCTGGAAACTTGCCACCACGGTAATAACTTTGTTCCCCTCAATCGTTACCTGTGTCTTTCCATCATATGGATACACTTCGTAAATTTTCTGACAAAGGTTTCGTGCTAGGTCGTACTCTAAAGGCATAAGCGTTTCTGATTCACTCGTTGCATACCCTTTCATAATTCCCTGGTCTCCTGCACCACCGGTATCAACACCACGGGCGATCTCAGGACTCTGTGCAACAATGTTTACAATAACGCGGTAATCATCGCCGACGATACCTTTTACAACTGCCTCAATATCAGGTGTTGCATGTGAGGTAACTTCACCGTTAATGGTAACCAAGTTGTGTCCTCCCATAACTTCCATCGCCACACGACTGTCCTTGTCAGTTGCTGTATAGGCATCCAATATACTATCTGCAATAAAGTCACACCGCTTATCTGGATGTCCAGGACTTACACATTCTGCTGTTTTTCTCATGATCTAATGTTATGAAATAAATAAAAAATCTCCACGAACCGATGGAGAGAAAGAAAAAAGTATCTTTCCCCGTCTCGGGGTTGGAAGCACCTACTCATTGCTGAGGGTTGCTGGTGGGTCATTGAGCCAAATCTCTCTCCACACTCTTGATAACAACTATGCTGTTGTGTGAAAGAGTGTAGTATAGATGCACTGTGTACGCAAGATTACCAGTTAAGATAGGTAACAGTTAATTGTAAAACTGTTGCAAACGACACCCACATTAGGTATGGAATATTCACAAGTGCAACCCATCGATATTTGTTCCAGATAGTTTTCATAAACCATACGAGTGTTCCAAGAACAAGAAGTATATCTACTGCTGCGAGAACGTTATTCTGAAGACCAAATTGAATAGGAGAAAACGCGAGATTGAAAACAAGGTTTAGTGCAAAAGGGAGAAGCGTCTTTGCGGGTAGCTTTCCTTTAGAAACTTGATAGAGCACATAGCCGAAAGAAATAGCGATGATAGTATAGAGAATGCTCCACACTGGACCAAAGAGCCAGGCTGGTGGCGCCCACTCTGGTTTGATAAGTTCCGCGTACCACATGTATGTGATTGATTGCATATATGTAGTATACACCTGATCGGTGTATAGATCTTATTGTTTCACCACAAACATCTCTTGATTAAATCCACCAATCCCGACATTCTCGACTGAAGGATCACCAGCTAGGATG
>CAYVOJ010000053.1:0-3245 GCA_964453485.1 uncultured Candidatus Saccharibacteria bacterium | reverse complement strand
ATCTAAGTGACGATCTCCACTGCTTCCAGGCAGCGTTCTTAATGATCCTGTCAAAGTACTATCCAAAGAAAACTTATACCTACAAGGATGCTGACAAAATTACAGGATTTAAGAAAAATGCTCCTACGTGGGACAGCAAAGGGCTGCTTTGGTTGGCGAAGAAGGGTTTTGTGATCACACGCATCTCAACGTTCGACTATAAGCGTTTTGCAAGAGAAGGAGAAAAATACTTACAGTGGTTTTGGAGACCTGACGTATACGAATGGCAGTCAAAAAATGCCAACTTTAGACGTGAACAGGAACTTGTACAAAAATTACTACCACACGCACGTTTTCTTAAACGTGAAGCAACAATAAAGGACATAGACAATCTTTTCAAAAAAGACGCTACGGTTATCGCTTCAATAAATCCTCATATTCTTGATAAAAAGAAAGGGTATGCAAATCACTCTGTTGTA
The DNA here is from genome assembly GCA_964453485.1 of uncultured Candidatus Saccharibacteria bacterium. GTDB lineage: Bacteria > Patescibacteriota > Minisyncoccia > Phycocordibacterales > UBA5272 > UBA11704. The sequence goes on along the minus strand of CAYVOJ010000053.1, from coordinate 2,787 downwards.
ATCACAAATGTCACTAAAACTCATATTGAGTTTAATGACCCCGGACTACCTCCGCACAAAGAGCGTACGGTGACAAAATCACAATTCCAAAGAGCGTTGCATGATGTTATTGGCATCACCAAGGTTAAATAATAAATATTGACACTACCGCAGAGTTCTATTATAATGCTGTGACGGTAGAATGTTCTGCCGAAAAAGTATGTTAGCTTGGAGAAGGTGATGTTTACAGAAATCACAATCTTCGGAGCCTCAGGTACTCCCGCATCGTTTGTTCTGATCTTTACTGCAGTGGCGTGCGCTACGTATGCGTACGTTCGCTACTACCTCCATACTCTGGAGGATGTGATCAGGCCAAATCCTTGGTCATGGGGCATTTGGGGTGTAACTACTCTCGTTGAAGCAATAACGTACAACGCTTTCAGCGAGGATTGGATTCAGAGTCTGATTTTTTATTGGTCAGCGATATGCTGTCTTGTTGTTACTTACAAAGTTCTGAGAACCGGAAAGCCACAGTGGCCAACGCTTACTGAATGGCTGAGTGTCGTCGCTACGTTGGCGGCACTTGTGGTATGGCTTGTTTTTCACGAAACGTGGTGGGCGCACTTCATAATGATTGTCGCAGTGCCTATCTCGTTCTTCCCAATTTGGGCCGAAACGTGGAATGAGCCACACAAAGAACACAACGCATCGTGGGTTTGGTGGTCAATTGGCGATCTGTTAGCATTCATCTTGATTTTGACCCGCTTTAGCGGAGACGGTCGTGAGCTGTGGTATGCAGGCGTCGAGTTTGCTTGCCACTTTGGAATGCTATTGATTGTTATTGGCCGACAAAGCCGACACGGTAAGCGAGCAAATACACTGGCCACTCTTTCTCGGAAGAGGTGAGTGGGGACTTGAGAGGATGGCCGACGGCTGTCCTCTTTTCTTAATATGTGGTATAATCACAACACAAAAATCACCTTATGAAAGTCGTAGTGTTAAACAACTTTGCGATAGGAGACACCCATCTAGGAAAGTCTGTTTTTGCCGCTCGTCAGTTTAAACTAGGCGATGTTGTTACTCAGTTTGAGGGTGAAATACTTCACCATTCACAAATTCCGAAAACATATCGGAAAGAAAGAGATCGCTATATGCAAATTGGCCCTGATCAGTACCTAGGACCGTCGGGAAACACTGATGATTTAATAAACCACTCCTGCGAACCAAATTGTGGACTGAAGTTCACCAAATCTGGGATCCTTCTTGTCGCTATTCGTAATATTAATATTGGCGATGAAGTAACGTGGGACTATTCAACAACCCTTTTTGAAAATCCATGGAAAATGAAATGCGACTGTCGAACCCCTTCGTGTCGGAAAATTATTGGAGAGTTTGCCCTGCTTGATCAGAAACTCCAGAGAAAATACCAGCGCCTAGGAGTTATCCCGCCCTATATCAAGGCATATCTTATGAGCAAAGAATATTCCGTGTATACTAAAGGCATACAGCGCCTAGCAAAGCATGGAAACAAGAAAAAGTAACGTATTGGTGGTTCTTCTCATCGCGTGCTACGTAATTAGCGTGACACTATCTTTCGCTCGTATCTACGTCTTTCATGCATACCCAATTTATTACTCAGAGGACGAAATGCCGGGACTCCTTGATCTGTTTACAGACATGTCTTCACTATGGAACCGCTAGCCTGTGAGTGGGACACAGCTCAATTTCTTATTTTCTCCAATAATGGAGAGCCTTTGATCTACTATTCTCACCTCACCTCAATCGTTATCTTTATTGCGCTCACGGGTCTTACATTCTTGAAACTTAAACCTTGGCCAAAGAATTCATTCAGATTGATGGCCATTTCATATGTTGTTTGGCTCTTTTGTGACCTTGTGTTGTGGGCAAACGAACAAATAGAACATGTGCTTTTCTTCTGGACAGTAATCAACTTGGTTGAACCTCTTATATTCGTTTCTGCATTCCTTTACTTTTACGACTTTACAGAGGGCAAACCAATGCCCGCGTGGAATAAGTGGATGATATTTGTTCTTCTCTTGCCAACTATGATAATGGCTCCGCTTGGCTTGTCGGTTGTTGGGTTTGACTACACTACCTGCGACAGAAACGCTGTTGAGGGTATTGCGGCCTACTACAACTACTTCCTTGAAGCGGTGTTCCTGGCAATGATTATTCTTAGAACAACTGCTCTTTTGTTCACCAAGAAATTTGCTACTCAGCGAGCAAAATTAATACTTATTTCTTTTGGCACTTCTTTTCTTCTTTTCTCATTCCTCATCGCAAACTTCCTAGGAACGTTCACGGGAGACTACGTTACCAGCCAATATGGCCACATCGCTGTTCCGATCTTTGCTGGATTCCTTGCGTATCTAACAATAAAGTACGAATCATTTGAGCCTCGTATTCTTCTTATTGACTCGCTTGTCGCTGGTATCTTTGTGCTCTTACTCTCCCTTATCTTTGTTGACAACGCAGAGTATCAAATCTACGCCAATGTTCTTGCGTTTATTATCATGATCCCTCTGTCTTACTTCCTCACAACAGGTATTCGTAAAGAGGTGAAAACGAGAAAAGAGATTCAAAAACTTGCAGATAGTCTTGCGATCGCAAACGAGAGACTGAAGGAGCTAGATCAGATGAAGAGCGAGTTCTTGTCCATTGCATCCCACCAGCTTCGCGCGCCTATCACAGCAGTGCGTGGATACGCTTCAAACATTAACGAAGGGGAATACGGACCGGTTCCAGCACATCTCAAAGAGCCTCTCCAGACTGTTCAGGAGTCTGCAC
>CAYVOJ010000052.1:0-3331 GCA_964453485.1 uncultured Candidatus Saccharibacteria bacterium | reverse complement strand
CAAGTGCGCTCGAAGAAGTCCCTGAGCTTAAAGAGCTCTATACTAACGACCGTGAGGTGCAGCTTATTTTAGACATGGCTCAGAAAGTTGAAGGGTGCGCCCGTCACATCTCAGTTCACGCCGCAGGAACAGTAATATCTCCTTCTCCTCTATGGGACTTTACTCCAATTCAAAAGGATCCTAAGGGAGGAAAAATTATCACGCAGTACGACATGTATACCATTGAGGATGCGGGGCTTTTGAAGTTCGACTTTCTTGGTATTCGTAACCTCACTATCTTAGGAGACGCCATTACCCTTACAAAAGAGCTCTATGGTGTCGATGTAGACGTAGACACCATGCCACTTGACGACCCTGCCACATTCGCAATGCTTTCACGAGGTGAGACTATGGGACTTTTCCAACTTAACGGTTCGGGGATGACACGCTTTCTCAAAGAACTGAAGCCAACAACCATTTTTGATATCAACGCCATGGTTGCACTGTATCGTCCGGGACCACTTGAAATGATTCCTGAATATATTAAACGTAAACAAAATCCCAGCCTTGTTACCTATCTAGACAGTCGTCTAGAGCAGATCCTTGATCAGTCATATGGTGTGATCGTCTACCAAGACGATGTGATGCTTATTGCTATTCACTTAGCAGGCTATTCATGGCTTGAAGCAGACAAACTACGTAAAGCGATGGGGAAAAAAATTCCTGCCGAAATGCAATCTCAAAAAGAAAAGCTATTCGAGGGGTTTAAGGAACACGGACTATCCCAACGAAAAATTGATGAACTGTGGCGTCTTATCGAACCGTTTGCCGCGTACGGTTTTAACAAAGCACATGCTGCAAGTTACGGAAGAGTTGCTTATCAAACAGCATACATGAAAGCAAATTTCCCTGTTGCATACATGACAGCAATTATGACCAATGAGTCTGGCGATACCGAGAAGATTGCAGAAATTGTGGCTGAGTGTAAGCGTATGAATATTAACGTGCTCCCACCAGACATTAATATGAGTGAAGGCGGCTTTAGTGTTGTAAAAGACGCCGAAGGAAAAGAAGAAATTCGATTTGGACTCTACACCGTAAAAAACCTTGGTGTTGATATCGCTGATGCAATTATTGCAGAAAGAAAAGCACATGGCTCCTACACTTCATTTGAAAACTTCATCAGACGAATTACTCATAAGAACTTAAATAAAAAATCTCTAGAGGCACTTACTATGTGCGGGGCGCTTGATATCTTTTGTGAACGTGGAACAATTCTCGCAAATATGGAAAGCATCCTTGATTTTCACAAACATGCCGTGAAGGATAATATGTTGCAAAGCAGTCTATTCGGAACTACAGAAACGATCTCATTTACTCTGAAAGAAGCACCGCCAGTATCTCAAGAACAAAAGCTTGCCTGGGAAAAGGAGCTCCTTGGGCTTTTCGTCTCAGGTTTCCCACTTGACCCTTGGAAAGAAAAAATACAAGCGCGCGCCATGGATATACAAAAAGTGCAGCATGACGTATCAGATGGAAAAGAGGTAAGCTTAGCAAGTATTATAGAACGAATGAAAATAACAGTAACGAAAAAAGGTGACAAAATGGCACTCGTTACACTGCGCGATTATACTGGAGCCATGGAGGTCGCTGTCTTTCCTGAAACATATAAGCGTTATAAGGACAAGCTGGTTGTAGACATACCCCTTGTTGTGCGGGGCAAGGTCTCAACACGTAACGGCGAAAAGACCATGGTAATTGACGAGATTAAAAGTCTATAAGCAGCCCTCTCTATAGACTATTGCGGTTAACTGTAGCTTTATGCTATACTCTAACCATGTTTCACTTGCTATCTATCGTGCAAATTACGTTAGCTATTCTCCTTATAGCACTTATTCTTGTCCAGCGTGCAAACACTGACGCTTCTGGAGCCTTTGGTGCCGACGGGGGTAATGGTGCTACACTTGAAAAACGTGGAGCAGAGAAAAGACTTCATCAGCTTACTATTATTATGGCTGCTCTCTTTGCGCTTTCTCTTGCATATCCACTCATAAGCGGAGCAAACTAAAACGCTGTCGTTGTATACGATAGTACGTATTGTAGAGATATCATGTGAACAACCAAATACGTTTGGTGTCTTCTAAATTCTTAGTTTCTTTTTTTTCGTATGACACTCTCATCGATTTACTCACTACTACAAAAGAAAATATCTGCTACACGTATTCTATACCGATCTCTTTCACCTGAGCGTGTACTAGTGTTTTGGCTTTTTATTGGAATCGCCACCATCTCCATCTTTGCCGCACTACTACAAGTGAATAATCGCTATCTTGTAACCATACCAGCTTTTGGAGGCACTGTGCACGAAGGAATCATTGGAACTCCGAGGTTTATCAATCCTGTACTTGCTATTTCTGAGCAAGATGAGGACTTGGTCTCATTGATTTATGCAGGACTAACTAAAAGAGATACTAAAGGTGCAATCATTCTTGATATGGCTTCTTCGATTACTGAGAGTGATGATAAGTTGCACTATGACATTGTTCTTAAAAATGACGCGCGTTTTCATGATGGAAAGCGTGTGACTGTTGACGATGTTATTTACACTATAAGCCTTGTTCAAAACCCTATCGTAAAAAGTCCTCACCGTGTTGAGTGGGAAGGAGTGACGGCTGAAAAAAAGAGTGACACTGAACTTACTCTTTCACTAAAAAAGCCATACCCTCTATTTATGGATGTGCTCACACTGGGAATACTTCCAAAACATATCTGGAAAAATCTTACCGAGGAACAGCTACCGCTTTCTGATTTTAATATTCATGCTATTGGAAGTGGTCCTTACATGATCAAAGAGATCACGAGTGTTTCTGGAATCCCAGAATCTTTCACTTTAACCTCACACCCTTATTACACACAAGGGAGACCATATATAGATAACCTTGTAATTCATAGTTACCAGAATGAAAAATATCTAACACAGGCATTCAAAAATAATGATATCGATAGGATTCATGGCATTTCTCCTGAGCACGCTCTTACTCTTGGTGTAGCAACAAGTTCTATTCACACATCACTTCTTCCGCGCACCTTTACTGTCTTCTTCAACCCAAACAAGACTGACTTTCTTTCAGACAAAAAAGTTCGTGGCGCACTCAATATGGCGATCAACAAGCAGGCGATTGTAGACACTGTGCTCCATGGTTACGGAAAAGTTATTGAAACACCGTATCCTTTTGATGAAGATCAGCCTGCACAGGTATATGACGTAGAGCAAGCTCGAGCACTCCTTTCTAAGAGCAAATATATTAAAAATGCCTCTACGACATTAACGATTACTCTTGCAACAGCAAAC
>CAYVOJ010000051.1:0-3388 GCA_964453485.1 uncultured Candidatus Saccharibacteria bacterium | reverse complement strand
ACATCTAGAGGTCCCTACCGGGATTGGCTCTATCAGATCAATAACCGTCGGAAGTTCAGAGTGAATATACTGTTGTAGTTTTTTCAACAGTGGTAGAGATTGCGCCAATCCAGGCACTCTGATATGGATGTGTAAGTTGCTACGATGATTAACCGAAACATCCCTAAATGAAGATAGAATCTGTAACAAACAATCTACCTGCCCATCGGGTGATGCTGTGGGTGGAGTGTTAACCTCCCCACCAAATCTGTACAGTTTGACATCAGGCTGGGCCGCAACACCATTGCTATTAACTATAGTGTGATCGGGCGAGCGGGAGAACAATCGTGGTAAGGACTTACTAGTGTCCCAATCAGCCAATTCATGTTCCACCCCGTATGTCCAACCTCTGCCATCTACACACACTTTTACTGGCACAGCTACACCTCCTTGATCAAACGGTTAGCAGCCCATCCAGCAGCAATTGTACCACTCTTACCTGCGCCTGTTACCACCCAAGTCACAGGACCAAGCTTCTCAAATAGGCAAGGCCCTGTCTTAGTGTCTGTGTATGCCCTTAGCCCGGTAATGGTTCTCAACGGTGGGGCGGTAGTACCAATAGCCGACCGACAGCGCTCTAGACACTCGCCGGTTCTGCTAGGCCCCCAATTCTGTGGAATAATAGCTGACCCATCCCCAACCCATATCTCAGCTTCCCCCTGTTGATGAGCGACAACCTGTTTGTAGGGGGCCCAAGGCTTGATAAATGGTTTCTTCAACACACCCGGTAATCGAAAGCTAACTCCCTGTTTTGCTTGCACATCCACACCTGTGATTAACTCTCGGACCCAGGCCCCTGTAGCTATTACCAGTCTGTTAGGGCGATACTCAACACCATCGGCGGTTATCACTACAGGCCTACTACCGGAGACATCCTTTATTGTCGTGACAGAGGCCCTAGTATAGGGGGCGGCTACCACCACGTCCGTATCCACTCGATACACCGTAGTACTGGCCACTGATATACCCATTGCCCTGATAGCAAACTTCTCCGCTTTCAGGCCCCAGATCTGATCCAGCAGCTCCATCGCTGGCTCATAGTCCTTCTTCTTCAGTTCCCCAAACCATGAAGGCTTTAAGTGTCCACCAGAGGGGGCCGTACCAGACATCGGTCTTTGGTCATCTAGAACAAGAACTTCAGTTCCCTGTGTACGCATGGCGGCGGCTACCGTCGCCCCAATAATCCCAGCACCAATTACCAAGGTATCAATAGCCATAACAGCTCACCTCCATAAGCTGGTTGCCGATCCCGCCGCTAATAACAGCTTGGCTGTCTTATTCTTGGAACACTGTAAAAGGGCCTTATGGACCTCTTCTACATCCTTACCGGGCTCATAGTGCCCATTGAGATGGGACTTCCACTTACAGAGAATCGTCTCCACCTCCTGTATGTTTATCTGGCGATCGTATAGTGGTGGGGCCTTATAGTGCCCCAACCCATCAATCAGGTAGTCATAGGCCCACATCTCGGGGGCCTCCGGTTGACAATTGCAGTATCTCTCCACCACCTTCATTGCTCCCTCTCGCGGGGCGTCAAACATAGAGAATACATCCTCAGGTCGGAAGCGGATCTTGACTAGCTGTAGTCGGTCGAGCATATCGGCGACCTTGAAAGCAATCCAAGGACCAAACCCCACCCACTCTTCTACAAAGTCCATAACCTCCCGTAGAGGCAGACCTCCAGCGTGGCCACACTCGTAAGACAACCTACCCAGCTCGTCTTGAATTGTCTCCAGGCCGTACTCTCGCAACCAGCCTACAGATTTGGCTGCATTCTCCCCGCGAAAGTGTCTTCTCTCCGTCCCTCTACTATACAGCTTAGATCCGGCCGCCGTCTCCATCGCCTTCCAGTAATCGGATTGATCCACTATCCAGGAGGCGGTCCCCATATGGTAAAAGCACCAATAGGCAACAAGCCAGGGAAAGAAATTGTCTCCCATATCATCCTTGGACTCATACAGCACTACATACACCGGGTCCAAGTCTCTGGTCTTTAACAGCTCCGCGCCGAACTCCAGTATTTCCTGAGCCATGATAATATCATCCTTGGGGCCTGATCCGACGACGACCGACGACACTCAATTCCAGCTGCCAGTAACCTGGTTCTGGCTCGCTCGATAACCCCCACCCTCCCCCTGGTATTCAGCTCAGACAGCATTTTCGTATTACCCGCGTCGGCCCTTCTCTGCTTGATACGTGAGATACACGCCTCGATATCTGTGGTAAGAAATACCACCCGGCAATCCTCCATTTGGGAGGTCCACTTCACGTCCTCACTAAGTAACAGGCCCTCACATAACACCACCCAATTAGGGCACAGCTCAGTAGCTAGCTCATAAACCTTCGGGGCGCTACCTACCGTATCACACCCTCCACAAGCAACCTGATAGTGACCTAGCACCACAGTTGGGGGATACAGATCGCAAGAGGAGCGCTGATAGAACAGGGGCCTACGCTTGGCTCGGTACATAGCCGCCCAGGACGTAAGTCCCATTCCTTCCATAACCCTCCTCATGGCTGTAGACTTTCCACTACCAGAGGTGCCACGTATCTGAATAATCATCATACGCTCCACCAGTGGGCCTAGACAGCTTTCTGAAAGAATAGCTAAGTTGTTCTAAGTCTGTTCTGTGACGGCTGTCTAGGTTGGAGATGTCTTGGTTGGTACCGGGGTTAGCCGGCTCAATAGAATAGAGTAATGGGTCGTCGTACGCTCCCCGGGGACCGACAAGGCCCACCCTCGATGAGTGTAGATGTACTTTTCGTACGTTTCATCAATAACAAGTACAACCTTCATGCCGTTGTATAGGCACCGGTCAAGGTACTGTTTAGCTGCTAGCGACAGGTTTACCTGTCCCTCGTCCCGGGCCTTTGGCCCACGAGAGATCACCTTGTAGATCGTGTGGGAATGTGGATCGTACTCGCAGTCCACCAACATCTTCTCAGTACGCAGCTCGTTGCGAAGCTGCTCGTGCCGGGCCATGTCCGTCTCACGAAAGTCGATCATGATTTGACTCCCTATTAAGCTCCCTTATATCGCCGCTTCGCCCGCCCATCCCCAAACAACAGGCGGTCGTACTTGTCTAGCTCACAGAGACAATGCTCGATCTCGCGCATCTCAAACGTGGGCATATTCGGGTAGCGATTCTGAACTATCCCCAATAGTTCCTGGGTCCGTTCAGTCCAATCCTTCGGTAGCGGCGGACAGGCGGCGTTGTTTCCCTTCGGAAAGTCGCGCTCGAATACACGGTACAGGCCTCGTATGGCCCCCGGCCCTGGGTTACACCATGTCATCTTATCTGGAGCATTCTCCAGTACGTGGGTCCATCGCAGGTCGCATATGACCTCG
>CAYVOJ010000050.1:0-3438 GCA_964453485.1 uncultured Candidatus Saccharibacteria bacterium | reverse complement strand
GGAATCGAACCGCCGTCTACTAAGGGTATGGGCATGAGTCTACTGTGTGTAGTTTGCTTCATGTGTTCACATACAGTATAGAAAACAAACGAAAACACTGTATGTAGAGCATGAGTGCTTCGGAGTGAGTGCTATGCAACACACGCTCCTACATCTACTGTTATATTGCCGTAGTCACTTCCGTAGATACGAAATGATACGACACCAGCCAGGTCTAAATTAGACGAATGCTGGAGCAAGTCCGAACGCCATATATGGTGAACGGATTGCCGTTGCAGTTTTGTTTGCAACATGGGTGTCTGAAAGGGTACGAGTTCTCAGACAGTCTCGACACAGCACATACACATACTTCTTAATATCGAATCCAAGTGTCACCCCCAATTTTAGCTTTTGGCAGTTAGCTTGTAGCTATTAGTTGGATAACCAGCAGTGCATTTACCGTCAACGAATAGCAAAAAAGTTAAACGGTGTCGCGAAGTTCGCGACGAGAGATATCTTTTTTAATATCTTCTCGCTTATCTTTACCTGTTTTCTTTTTACAAACAGCAACCTCACATTTAATGAGGTTGTTTTTAGAGTACAATGAAATAGGGTGCAGTGTCAAGGTTTTGGATTGCTCATGTGAGAAAAGGTCAAAGAGCTCTTCCTTTTTGAAAAGTAGTTTGCGGGTACGGTAAGGGTCATACGATGTAGGGGTGTTTGCGGCCTGGTACGGCGGAATATAGACACCCACAAGAAAAGCTTCTCCTCCACGAATAAGTACTTTCGCACCTTCAAGAGAGCCTAATTTGGCACGTAAGGCTTTTACTTCAAAGCCAAAAAGCTCTACACCGCCTTCAAATGTTTGAATGGTGGTGTAGGTGAGATGAAGTTTATGATTCTGTACCAGGGACATTTCTTTATTGTAGCAGTGTGACAAGCGGACGTACAGGTGTTAAAAATTACATTAAAAATATCTTCCTATGTCGCAAGATCAGATGTGATAGAATACGTTACTATATGGCTAAGAAAACTATTCAAACGAATTCTGGTGAACAAGAAAAGAAAATAAAGAAAGGGCTGCATATTCCTAGTGTCCAGGGAAGCCTTGGAAAGACAGGAGGTTTTGCATCACAACTACTCGCTACCTTTTTCATTTTTCTGGCACTTTCTTGGGGATATTCATATTTTTCTGAGAAGAAAAATACAGAAGTGGTCGCACTGTCATCGATTGCTTCGCTCGTGGAGACAAAAGAAGTGACGGCGATTGTTGTTGAGGGTGATCAGATCACCGCAACTAAAAAAGATGGCACAACGGTAGTTAGTAAGAAAGAACAAGGAGCATCCCTTGTTTCAACATTGAAGGACTATGGGGTGAGCACTTCTACGCTTGCTTCAGTGAGTGTTACTGTTAAAAAAGATAACGGATCATCTTTTTGGATTTCAGTTATCCCTATCGTTTTACCAATAGTCTTTCTCGGATTAATGATGTGGTGGCTCGCTCGTGGTATTAAGGGTGCAAATGTCCAAGCGCTTTCATTTGGTCAGTCTCGTGCAAAAGTTATTTATCCGGATGATACAAAAGAGAAAGTTTTATTTAAAGACGTTGCTGGTGCAAAGGAAGCAAAAGAAGAACTTTCTGAAATTGTAGAATTCTTGAAAACGCCAAAAAAGTTTATTGATATCGGAGCAGAAATTCCAAAAGGAGTTTTACTCATGGGGGCTCCGGGAACAGGAAAGACCATGCTCGCGCGTGCAGTCGCTGGAGAAGCAGGAGTGCCATTCTTTCACTTGTCCGGAAGTGAGTTCGAGGAAATGTTTGTTGGAGTTGGTGCATCACGTGTGCGTGATCTTTTTGATATGGCAAAAAAGGCAGCACCAGCTATTATCTTTATCGATGAAATAGATGCTGTAGGACGAGCGCGAGGATCATCAATGAGTGGACAGGGGGAGGGGCGTGAGCAAACCCTTAACCAAATCTTAGTGGAGATGGACGGATTTGAGCCTACGATGAATCTTATTGTTATGGCGGCAACGAATAGACCGGATGTGCTCGATCAAGCACTTCTTCGTCCAGGACGATTCGATAGACGGGTGACGCTCGACCTTCCAGATAGATCAGACCGTGAAGCAATATTAAATGTGCATATCAAATTAAAACCTCTCGCAGAGGATGTAAATTTACGTGTTATCGCAGAGCGTACGCCAGGATTTTCTGGTGCTGATCTGTATTCGCTGATGAACGAAGGAGCGATACTTGCAGCCCGTGAGGGGAGAAAGTCAGTGGCGCAGTATGACCTCATTCGTTCTATAGAAAAAGTGATGCTCGGCCCTGAGAGAAAGAGTCACGTGCTAACACCTCAAGAAAAGAAAATTACCGCGTATCACGAAGCTGGGCACGCACTCGTTGCCTCTGTATTACCTGATGCTGATCCTGTGCACAAGATTTCTATTATTGCGCGTGGTCATGCAGGAGGGTACACACTTAAACTTCCGCTTGATGAACGACGCTTGATGAGCAGGGCGACATTTTTAGATGATATTGCCATGTCTCTTGGTGGTTATGTTGCAGAAAAAGAAATCTTTGGAGATATTACAACCGGGCCATCAAACGATTTACAGGTGGCGACAGCTATGGCGCGCGCCATGGTGACAAAGTATGGCATGAGTACACTTGGGCCAATAGCTCTTATTCCTGAAGGCGCAGAGCGAAGTATTTTTTACGGAAAAGAACATAGCGAATCTATGGGTACAAAAATTGACGATGAAGTGAAACGTATCATGGATGACGCCTGGGGCCGCGCGCGTAAAATTATTATTGATAGACGAGAAGCTTTAACTGCAATCGCTGATGAATTAATGCGTGTAGAAAATATTGAACGGGAAGAATTTGAAAAAATACTTATCGTTCATGGTATTACACCAAAAAGAAAAGAAGAAGTTATATAAAACAAAGCACCGAAATTCGGTGCTTGTTTGTTTGAACTGAAACGTCAGCCCTTGAGTCGGTCTTCTCCAGTAACGTCCCCAATAGCAATTCGCGCTTGCTGTTGCTGAAGGGTAAGTGTTACCACTCCGCTAGGCTGCTGCTGTGCCCTGCGAGGGGCGTTCGCGATGTACTCCCTGGTTAGAGGAGTGTTTCCTCCTGCTTTGATACAGATATTTGATCCACCGTTTGCTGCTGGGCAAGTGTACGCTCTCGTTGCCCACATGCACTCAAACGACTCGGGGACAAGGTTGCACATGGTTTTCTCCTGTGGAGTAAAGACGAGCTCCTGCTTACTATGGTACTCCTAAAAGAATCCTTGTGAAGGATGTTTATGCACCATTGGATCATTGGGTCTCTTTATGGCTACTACAGAGCTTCATTTCAGGGTTAATTTTTGGTATAGTTGTGATCACAAGCATCCATAGCTCAGTTGGTAGAGCCGTCGTCTTATACACGACTGGTCCCTGGTT
>CAYVOJ010000049.1:0-3448 GCA_964453485.1 uncultured Candidatus Saccharibacteria bacterium | reverse complement strand
CAGAAAAGAAATTTGACTATAGCACATTTGAATCTCTGCCATTCGCTGGGCAGGAAATTTACAAATATTTTTATGAACATGATCCAACGCCAGGTAGTGGGTATGCTTTCTTAGATAAACAAAGTGGAAATTTGTTTGTGTTTGATGCAGAAAATAATTTGGTAACCACATTTGGGGTTGGCTTTGGTAAAACTCCAGGAGATCAGACAAACAACGCTGAAACTAAAGGATTCAAAGCTGGAGCACCTGGATATAGCGGAACAACTCCGGCCGGAGGATACTGGTTCAACGTTGATATATCACCAGAAAATTTAAAAGAATATGAAGGGCTTGGTATAAATCTAGACGGTATAACGATAGAAGGCGAGGTTGAGCAATCCCTCGGCATGCACCAAATACCACACGACGAAGTTGCCAAAACAGAACAAGCAATAGCAGACCCATCTATACCGAACACTGTTTCTAATGGGTGCATACGGGTACCGAAAGATTTGTTTATAAAACATATAAAACAATTTTTGGACGGGGGAAACTTCTCTCAAATTTTCTTTGTGTTACCAGACGAACACGCTAAAAGTGGTTTTGACATGAACGTGTTGATGAACTCTCTTTTACCTAAAGCTATAGAATATATGGAAAAAGATTATGCTGACTTAAAACAATCCATTGAAGAAAACAAAGCGACGAATCACAAAAAGATTGAACAAGAAGAACAGAATATTAAAGACCTGGAAGCCCGCGGAGCACCAGAAGCAGAAATACAAACAGCCAAAGAAAACCTAGAGAGAGACAGAGGGGTGCTTGAAAATGAACAAAAAGAGTTAAAGATTTTAGAATCAAGGATTCTGGCAGCAAGAAGAAATTTGGGTGGAATCGTATAGTATTTGACCAAAAACTATATGCAATGTACAATTTATTAAAATTAATAATTAATTAAAAATTCTATGGTTAGATCAAAGGGACCTGAGAGCGCAGGTATGTCACCTGAAGAGTTGGCAAAAGAAAACGAAGAACTAGCAAAAATATTAAAGAAAGCAGAAGAGGCAAAGGCAGCGGCTGAGGCCGGCAAGGAAGGCGAGGAAACACCTGCAGAAGACAGTCCAGAAGAGGAGGAAAAACCTTTTACCCCTGCAGAAAAAGCAAAGGCTACTCGTGAACTCAAAGCCAAGAAAGAAGAGCTTGCAGACGCTGAGGCTAAAGCAGAGAAAAGAAAGAAGGAAATTGAAATAGAACTAGCTAAACTTGAAGATGAGAAAAAGAATCCTTTTAAATACGAACTATTAAGAAAAGCGTCGGCTAATCATGCTGTGCTTTTTGAAGGCAAAGAATGGAAAGACGTGACGGTGGAAGATATAAATAAATTATTTACTGATGTTAAGGGTACAATTCATGAAGATGGTAAAAATGGCGAGGTGCATGAATGTGACCCAAAACCTGAGAACAAGGACGCAGTTGCATACACATCTAATGGTGGTTATGTAAAAAAAATAACTGGAGGAGATAACTATAAGGACAACAAAACAGCAACCTTTCAAATAGTTGGCCCAGATGGAACAGAGAAGGGTGGGGTTATAACAGGATACGACGATGCTGTTGTAAAAATGCAAGAGAAAGCAGGAGAATATCAAGAAAAAGTGATAAATGAATTCCATGATGAAATGGAAAAAGATAAGCCAAAAAAACTGGTTGAAATTCTTGAAAGAATAGAGAAAGAAAAGAAAACTTTAAATAAAGAAAAGAAGATTGTAGGTAAAGAAATTCCAGCCCTAAAGAAAGAAGTGGAGGAACTAACACTAAAGAGAAAAGAAATGGATTCTCCTCGCGAGAAGAAAAATAAGGGGGAAAGAGAGAAAACACCTGAAGACGATAAGATTAAAGATCGCACAACACCTGAAGCTAAAGCCAAAGAAAAAGAGATCAGAGATCTTTTTGATAAATATAATGATATCAAGAAAAATAAGAGTAAGTATCCAGATGAAGCTTTTTACAACAGAGAATTAGCGGCTGCTGAGAAAGCCTACAAAGAAGCAAAAGATGGGTACACTAACACATTAGAAATAGAAACCGCCAAAGACTTCATCGTAAGTGAGTACGAGTACAGAAACACTCAGGAACTATCCAGAATGGGTAGAATTGGTAGAAGTATCACAAACTTTATTGGTAGGTTTGACCGTGCTGGTGAACTTCAAGAAGGTGAAAAAGACAGTGTGAAGAAATGGTCACTTCGTATGGGCAAGAGATTGTTTAGCACCGCGCTTGTCACTGGTAGCTCTTTTGTAATGAACCCTGGTGCAGCAACTTCAAATTATGGTCTACGCCTACTTGCATCGTTCGGTGGTGGTGCAATCATCGAAAAAATACCGCCACAATACAGAAAAACTGTGGGTATAATTATTGCGCTCGGTGGTGCAAGTGCTATGGCATTAACAGCAGGAGGGGGATTCGTTGGTGCTGCCACTGCTGTTGGGGTAGGTGCTGGTGGTATGGCCGCTGGATATGGATTCGGAAGAGTAATGAGCTACATAGGCAGAAAAACACACAAAGCTTTTGGCCTCGGAGAGAAAGTATTATCTGAAGCGGAAATCGCTGAAAAAGAAAAAGCTCTTAAAGCACAAATTAATCTGGAAAAATTAGAGGAGTTTGAAAAAGCCGCACAAGAACTATTAAAACAAGCAAGCGGATCAAGAGCAATGCGCACGATTGAGAAAACAGCAACAATTGCACTAACTTCAGTAACTGTTACCATCGCAGCACACGAACTACAACAACATTTAGGTAATCATGACGCTAATCATGATGGAACTCCAAAGGGCCACCATAACTTAACCAAACCACCATCTGGACCAGGAGGGGGTGATGAGGATTTGCAACCGCCAGGAGGACCAGCCTCACCACACGCACCTGAAGCACCAGATACTATTAAAGGCCCACATATAGCAGTTGGCCACGGTGACGGACTGAGTCAGACTGCACAAAAGTTAATGAATGCTTATGAAAACGACGCAAATGTACCTCAAGCATTCAAAGATGCAATCGGTCACCATATAAATGCCTACAAGTGGTCAGAAGCAATGGGTGATGTGGGAGCATTTAATGATGGGAGTTTTGAAATGCATCCTGGAGATGAACTTGGTTTTGAAGATGGTAAATTGGTATTGCTACGAGACGGACACCAATACACAATAGCAACTGGAGTCGATGCTAATGGACACCTTGTAAAAGGTGATTGGCTGGAAAAATTGCAAGATGAAAAATTTGTACACACAGGACACGATAAGGTTGTGCACGAAAGCAGTCATCACACAACAGGTACCCATGGATATGAGGAGCCAACATTTGTCGGCAACAATTCTGAATATGATGAACCAACATTTGTGCAACCAGAAAATGCAGGACTCACAGAACACAGACCAGAAACTTCCGCTGCCCAATTCTTGAAAGATGGTAT
>CAYVOJ010000048.1:0-4027 GCA_964453485.1 uncultured Candidatus Saccharibacteria bacterium | reverse complement strand
TTCGCGCCGCTCTTTTGTATGTGTTAGTAATACTATCTTCCAAACAAACCTCTGAAGAAGCTCTGCACTTTTCCTTGTACAGCACCTCCTTGCATAAGTGGGGCTGCTGCGTTTTCTTCCATCATTACCCCTTCAACCTCACCTTCACGTTCACGTGGTGGCATTGCAGTTGGACGCATCATTCGGTTCTCACCACCATTCTTCTCTTTTTCTTTTCTTTCACCTTCTGCACCTTCTGTACGCTTCACAGCAGGTGATGTGCTCGCCATCATCGGTTTCTTGTCACCAACGAGTGCTTTAATCTTCATCTGATATTCATCACGAATAGCTTTAATCTTTGCTTCCATTTCTGTAGCAAGTGTTTTCAATTGTGCATCAGTTGCGGCATCTCCTGTCATAGGAATCGCCATTCCACCCTGCATCATTTCCTTCATATCCCCTTTCATTGCCGGACGAGTAGATGTGGCCATCATTGCCTGTACAGGAGGACGACGCATCATAGCTTCACGAGTTTTTGCAGCATCTCCCGACTCTTCCGCGTGCGCTATAAATGCACTTGCGATAATCATGGTTGCTGCTACGGTTACTTTTTTCATATAGTTTTAAATAGTTAGTAAAATATAAACCCAATGACCTTGTGCTTTTAGTATACCAGGCAGCAACAGACTACCAGTGCATAACTTTCTTTACCGACTGTTCTAGAATGCTGTCTTTTTCACCGAAGGTAAATGCAGCTTGTATTTTTTCACCAGAGAGCACTTGTGGTAACCAGTAAATATCATCTGGCCACATATTTGTGTAAGGGATATCTTCGATACCGTACCACTGTGGCGCCATCTCTTCACTCTCAAGCGGCTCCCCTTCCCACGAGTCTGCTATGTATACGTGAACCATTTGATTCCAGTCCGGAGTAAGCGCAAAAGAAAATGCTATCTCTCCAACTTTTTCTAAGACAGAGACAGTGACTCCGATTTCTTCTTTAGTTTCTCGTATTGCTGCTTCTTCAATACTCTCCTCAGCGTCAACCTTTCCACCAACACCATTCCACCTTCCCACGCCGAATCCGCGCTTCTTCATTGCTAAACAAATATCTGTAATTTTGCCATCTGTCCGTCGCACTAAAAATAAAAGTGTTGAGTTTCTCATTAAGACAAGTATATATCTTTTACCCAGACAAGTCTCTGGCAAGAACAAGTAAAGATAGAAGCCACCCAGACCAAGCAAAACGCGTACCGTCTTACACTTTTATGATATTCTGTAACTAACCCTGAGTCTTTTCCAGGAGTGAACCCGTGTCTACAGTGCTACTTTTTAGACTGCCTCCGAACTGTGTGTAACACTCTGCATATACTGAGTCATTTTTTGATACTACCGTCATATCAAGACTTCCGCTACTCAATCCTTTACGTTCAAAGTCAGCTATCTTTTTGTTCCCTGAGGTCTTACTAAAGAGACTACACTTTTCTGAATTGAAGTTAGTCTCTACACACAAAGTTTTTTCACCTTTCTTTCCACAGAATCCAGTATCTAGCGTAACGAAGTAGCCACCACCTAAGGTGTGATTCCATTTTCCATAGACTTTACCTTTACTAAGGAAAGCATACTCTAGGGTGCGACCGTCGTTCTCTTTTAGATAATTCCCTACGGCAACAGGTGCTATAAGCAAAAGCTCTCCACCCTCATCATTAATTTGAAGAGAAATATTTTTACTTACAACCCTTCCTAATTCCTTTCCGCTTTGATCATTAAACACAACAGTGTCCACTTCACGCAACTTGTCTTTAGTAGAGCTTGATGCAACAAAACTAAACTGAAGAGAGTTATAATCTAATCTTTCTTTTACTGTTGGACTCACCCCGGAGCTTGACCATTCAATAAGCTTGAGATTTTCTTGAGGTCTCTGCTCTACCACAATCGACCCTGTTACTGGTGTATCAGTCAAAAGTCCTGGTGTATGAAACCCTGCAACAAAACCAATAGCAAGAGATAATACTGAGTACAGCACAACCCTTCCAAAAGGAGATGTGGTAATTGGCTGACGCAAAGCCGGCACTGCTGTTTCTCCTTGTGATAAGGCATTTTCTGATAATGATTGAGCTGTTTGCTGGTCCATAGAATAGATTTATATTAAATATAATGTCCTTACAGTGTAGCAAGTAAGTATATATAACAGAGCAGCACTTTCCACAGAAATACTTTTCTATGGAAACAAAATAACTCGGTCAGCCTTCCCCTCAGCTTCTTTTGCTAGAAAATCAAAAAAGGGATACGATTTTAAAATATTTGCTGCAATTTAAAAATCGGGAGTATCGCCGCAACCGTTCGAATCCTCGCGAAAATGAAGTGGTTAATTTTTCATCTCCATCTAACGAAAAGGCAGGCTTTAGTCCTGCTCATTTTTGAATTGGCGGAGACGAGAGGATATTCGGTCACCACTTTGGTATTTTCATTTCATGACTACATTCATTAAAACACTCAAAGTCTCGACCCCGGCTTCGTCGCTACCCCTTTTGGTTACAAAAGAGGACTTCGTTAGCGACTCAGTTCGAGTCCTTTCGTTCTCGCGCAAAAGAAACAAAACGAAGGCACTGCCTTCGTTTTGTGTTTTGCGGAGACGAGAGGATTCGAACCTCCGAGGGCTTTAACACCCTGCCTCTTTAGCAAAGAGGTACGTTAGACCACTCTGACACGTCTCCAAGTGATTCGCATTCTACCATATTTACTATATGGTTTCTATAAAGAAACAGTCATTAAAAAATACAAAGAAATGTGATAGTATAGTCTAACTGTACAGATGTACACCAACCACGGAGAGATGGATGAGTGGTTTAAATCAACGGTTTACTAAACCGTCGACCTTTTATTAGGTCCGTGGGTTCGAATCCCACTCTCTCCGCCAACACAATTTATTATCGGAATCAACTCACTTGCCTGAGCAAGTGGTGCGACTCAGATACATGACAATTGACTAAAAATACACGATCGGTTCGTGTATTTTTAGTGTATGTAAAATGGTAAAATTACTATGTTAGGTTATGTCAAAAAAATCCAAGAAAAAACAAAAAGGCCCCAAGAAACAACATTTCGTTCCGAGATGTTACCTTTCTGAGTTTACTGATCCAAACACACCAGCTGGTCAGGAGCCTTATCTCTGGGTTTTTAGTAAAGATGGCAAAGAGAAGAAGAAAAGAGCACCATCAAATACTTTTACAGAAAATCATTTATACACTATTGAATTTAATGGAGAAAAGGATTTTTCTATCGAAACAAACCTCTCAAAAATAGAAGGAAAATTTGCAGAGGTAATGAAAACAATAAAGAATAAAAAGCCACTGTCGGATCATGAACATGCACATTTGTGCATCTTTGTTGCCGCACAACTGCAAAGAACACTTCGCTTTAAGAGAAACCAAGAAGGATTCATTCAACAAATAATTGATCACGGCACACAGATAGCATTAGCACATGGAGTCACTGATTCAAAACAAGTTAAAGAATGGACGGAAGCAAAAAAGGATATTCACAAACTCCAATTAGTAGAAGGTCTTCCATTTCTCGCGAACATACTTAAACAAATGAACATTTCTTTTTTATGTTCTCCAAGTGTTGCCAAGTACCCGTTTCTCTCCTCTGATGAGCCATGTGTTCTATTTAACCCAGATCTACAATGGCAACGATTCTATGGTCCTGGTTTCGGACAGAAGAATGTTCAACTCACTTTACCACTGTCTCCAGAAATAACAGTAATGTTTACTTGGAATAATTATCACGGATATGGTCTTTTAACTGGAGCGCAAGTTGAAGATTTAAATCGCATGACTCGAGGGCATAGCGATAAGGAATTTGTTTCATCAACACCCAATAGAAAATGGGTGTGGTTCTACAAAGTCCCTCTTGATCCAATCTTTATCTTTAAAGTTCTACGGCACAAGATAAAAATATTTATTCATGATTACAAGTCAAAAAGGCTTTGGGGGAAACATGACAGAAAATATGGAAAAAATTAAAGAAGAAATATTGAATATCG
>CAYVOJ010000047.1:0-4155 GCA_964453485.1 uncultured Candidatus Saccharibacteria bacterium | reverse complement strand
CTCTTTTTGTGGTAGAATGGTCACATTTAAAAACTAATGAAATCAAAATGAAGTCATCGAAAATTAAAGCTGTTTGGGTGGTGCTCGCTATTTGTGCGCTTGCACTATTTCTCGTAAAAGGAGGAAAGCACTTCGTGCTTGGACTCGATCTCGCAGGAGGATCAGCGCTTACCTATACAATACACACAGAGCAGTTGCCGGCGGGTACTGATGTAGAAGACGCGGTCAACAGACTTCGTGACTTAATTGAGCGCCGTGTGAATCCAAACGGTATTACAGAATCAACGGTCGTTACGAGTTACAGTGAGCTTAGTAAAACATGGAAGCTCGTCGTAGAACTTCCAGGAGTAACTGATATCGCGCAAGCAAAAGCGGTGATCAAAGCAACACCGGTACTTGATTTTCGTACCCTTAAAAAGGGGATGACTCCGGGCACGACAACAGCTACCTTTGATTCTAGTTTTGAACAGTCTCTTCTTACCGGACGCTATATTGATAACGCTACTGTAGTTTTTGATCCAAATACTAATCAGCCAAAAGTTTCTCTTACCTTTAATGACGAAGGTGCGAAACTCTTTGCTGCTATCACAAAAGCACATATCGGAGAGCAGGTTGCTATTTACCTAGACGGTGCGGCGATTTCTGCGCCAACAGTTAATGAAGAAATCACTGGCGGACAAGCAGTAATCTCTGGAGGGTTCACTATTGCTGAAGCAAAGACACTTGCATCACGACTCAAAAACGGCGCCCTCCCTGTTGCCCTCTCTGAAGAGAGTTCTACATTAATCAGTCCTACGCTTGGTAGTTCTGCGGTTGCTTCTGGTGTAAAGGCGGGGGTCATCGGATTCTTGCTTGTAGTCCTCTTTATGATCATTTGGTACAGACTACCGGGGCTGATGGCTTCTCTTGCACTCGTTGCATACTCTATTATCATGCTTGCGATTTTCAAGAATCCACTCATTCCTGTTACGCTCACGTCTGCTGGTATTGCAGGATTCATCATCTCTATCGGCTTGGCGGTGGATGCGAACGTGCTCACCTTTGAGCGTATGAAAGAAGAAATACGAAATGGAAAAGGACTCATTGACGCAATTGAAATCGGATTTGCTCGTGCATGGACATCTATTCGTGATTCACATATTGCAGCGATTATCGTATCAGTAATTCTCTTTGGAATGGGAACATCTGTTGTGAAGGGCTTTGCGTTTACGTTCTTCCTTGGAGCTGTTGTTTCACTTATCTCTGCACAGCTCATTACTCGTGTGTTCATGCGAGCGATCGCGAACAAGTCAAATAGTCGATTGATGAAGTTCTTGTTCTCATCAGGATTTCATACTAAGTAGTTCTGTATGTATTACTCCCAACTCCTAACCACTAACTCCTAACATTATGTACATCATTAAATACAAAGCACTCTTTATCGGACTCTCTGTCATCCTTACGCTTACATCACTCTTCCTTGTGTATCATTTTGATATTAAACGAGGTATTGATTTCACTGGTGGAACGGTAGTCGATATTATTTACGATGCGACAACGTCACCCGCACTCAGCGTCGCAGACTTTAAAAGTAAAAATATAACACCATACAAGACAGGGGAGAATACCTATCGATTCGTTTCGCCAGAAACCTATGATCAGGCAGGCGCTTACATTGCTCTTCTTGCTAATCCTGACAATGCTCACCCATTTAAGCTTGCTCAGGTTTCAACAGTCGGGCCAACACTTGGTGCAGAGCTTACTAAGAAGGCGATTATCGCACTTGTGGTAGTGATCCTCGCCATTCTTGCATTCATTGCCTTCTCATTCCGTGCGGTGTCACGGCCTGTTGCTTCATGGAAGTATGGAGTTATCGCTATGGTGACGCTTCTTCACGATATTATCGTTCCGACAGGAGTCTATGCGCTCCTATCGCACTATTATGGTGCTGAGGTAGACACACTGTTTGTGATTGCGCTTCTTACTATTGTCGGTATTTCGATTTCAGACAAGATCGTTGTGTTCGACAGAATTCGTGAAAACCTCAAAGGTGCACATGGCAAACAATCATTTGACGATGTTGTTGGAATGAGCTTGAAACAAACATTCAC
Organism: uncultured Candidatus Saccharibacteria bacterium; assembly: GCA_964453485.1. Taxonomy (GTDB): domain Bacteria; phylum Patescibacteriota; class Minisyncoccia; order Phycocordibacterales; family UBA5272; genus UBA11704. The sequence goes on along the minus strand of CAYVOJ010000047.1, from coordinate 2,065 downwards.
CCGATCTATTAACACATCAGTAACGGTAGTGCTTGCGCTTCTCGCTCTCTTCTTCTTCGGACCTTCTCTTACAAAGTGGTTCACACTTACGCTTATTGTGGGAATGATTGTAGGTACATACTCATCAATCTTCGTAGCGAGTCCACTCCTTACCGTTTGGAATAAAGGGAAATAATTTCTTTATCTTCTGAGGAAGTAACGTACAAGCGGCGCTCATTCAAGCGCCGCTTGTACGTTTACTGGCAACTGTCTGCTCTCCGCTGTATACTATTTCCATGATACTCACTGAAGAAAAACAAGCATTACTCGTTTTTTTAAATCAACATGTAGCACTGCTTACGCTTATTGGTTTTTGTGTAGTTGTGGTGTGGGCACTTAAACTTGTATTGTATAAAATGGGCGTGCTTAAAAAATATGCAAGTATCGTTACTCATTTTTCAAAGTATGTATCGCTTGCTGGATTTTTGATTACCCTCCTTGCTATGGTTGGGTCACTCTTCTATTCTTACTATCTCGGTGTTGCTGCATGCGACCTTTGTTGGCTAGGAAGAATCTTTATGTACCCGCTTGTATTTATCTTTGGATTGGCGCTTATACGAGGGGAAGACATTATCGCATCAGGTCTGTATCGGCACATCCTAACGCTTTCCGGTATTGGGTTACTGATCTCTTTGTACCATCACTATTTACAGATGGGGTATAGCCTCCTTGCGCCATGTTCTACAGCTCCATTTGCTGTCGACTGTGCCACGCCAACATTTATTGAGTATGGGTTTATCACCTTTCCTTTTATGGGTGTAGTGACATGCTCACTGGTGATACTTCTCGTGCTTACTGCAAAGGTGATGCATAAGGAAGGTAGGAGTTAGAGTTTGTGAGTTTTGACAGCTACTAGAACATAAAGAGCGGCATACCTTTAGGTATGCCGCTCTTTATGTTGCTACTATCTACTCACTTTTCATTATTCCCTTTTTCTCACACCATTCTATACACATTGCCATAACCTCGTCACGATTCATGTTTGTAGAGTCTACGATAAGAGCATCTTCTGCGGGGTAGAGGCGTCCGACAGGTTTGTTTTTGTCACGCTCATCACGCGCGATAACTTCGTCTAATATTTGTTCAAATGTCTTTCCGCTTTTGATCTCCTGCTCGTCTTTAAAGCGTCGCTCTGCACGTACAGCTGGGTCAGCGTCAAAATACATCTTTACTTGAGCATCTGTAAATATTGTATTACACATGTCTCTTCCTTCTGCGACTAGTCCAGGTTGGATTACCATGCTGTGCTGCACAACTTCAAGCGCATAGCGCACCTCAGGAATGCGACTCACTATACTAGCTGGGTTGCCATACGTTTGCGTACTGATAATTGGCCAGACATCGTCACCGTTAATGATCACTTGTTTTCCAATAAATGTTGGCTTCAAATTCTTCGCAATTTCGATAATTTTTTCTGCCTCATCAAGTGCAACACCTTGTGTCATTGCTTCGTATGCAACAAGTCTGTAGAGTGCCCCAGAGTTTAAATAATGAAACCCAAAATACTGTGCAAGTTTGTAAGCGATAGTCCCTTTACCAGAAGCAGTTGTCCCGTCAATGGCAATGATGGGAATGGGGTTGGTGGTCATAATTCAGCCTAGTATATCAGATATTTATTTTCAGTGTTAGTAAATAGAGCTTGTCTTTCATAGAGCTTTTGGCTATTTGCCATTAGCTGTTGGCCCTGTAATGCAGTGTATTTCTGGGTATATGTTTTGGGTTTATCAAAAGACTAACAGCAAAAAGCTATCTACTTGATATCTTCCTTGACTTTGCCTTTGCTTTCCTATAGAATAGCAGGACTTCTCACTAGATATGGTGAGTGGTATAGAAGTCGCTTGAAAATACAAGAGAAGCTATCTGGCTCCAGAATTATTGGTAAGACATCGCAAGACGTCCTACCAATAATTCTGAAGCCAGAGTGACGCTTCAAAAACATTACACATAATGCATTAGTGCATTTATTTTTCTTTTGTCACACTCTATTAAATAGAGTTTGATCCTAGCTCAGGATGAACGCTGGCGG
>CAYVOJ010000046.1:0-4194 GCA_964453485.1 uncultured Candidatus Saccharibacteria bacterium | reverse complement strand
TGTCAAAGGACCCAGCACAACAAGCGAAATAACAAATGTTGAGACAAGTGTTTCTACGAGAGTAAATCCACGCACCGGCTTTTGGAAGAAGAGGAGAAATGTTGACATAATTATACTATTAATTATCTAATCCTCGAGGGGAAACGCTTTGTTGTAAAGAAAAGCGTACTTTTTTTACATTAAGAGCACGAGGAACAGTGTCTCCAGTAATGGTGAACGTAATAAGGGGCTGATTAAGGTTAGCGGGAGATGATTCTGCCCCAGAAACATAAACTTCAAATGTGTTAACTTTTATATCTTGCGAAGTAATTGGGTATGTTTGCGAAACTCCGCCAAAAGGATACTCTGTTTTATAAAGAGTATTATTTGATATAAAGTACACGGCACGATCTTTACTTGCATCAGTTGTTCCAGAGAGTGCTATTGATGGACGAAAAAAAATAGCAGTACCACCACTTGGATAAGCGCAACTACTCCTTGCTCCAGAAATACGTGCAGATGAGTCTTCTGGATCAGAACTACAATAAAACTGAGAACTATATCGTATATCTTTACTAATCATCTGTACGGACAAATTCATTTCGTCTAAAATTGCCTGTGTCTCTTGAAGTTTGACGTTAATAGCCTGAGCAGAAAAAAGAGCACCTGTTGCAATAGTGATAACAGTAATAAAAAGTGCGGCTGTCACCATAAGTTCAATCAAGGTAAATCCTCTCATAGACATATGCAACTTTCTTTTTTTGTGAGTCGGAAAAATGTAGGTCATATTTATGAAGCATCACAGCCACCAATTACTGTTCGTATAATTCCAGAATGAAAAACTTGCACAGATCGTATATGTCCAATAAGTGGCGCACGGTATGAACGAAGCTCTAAGCATACACCCGGCACACTGACAGCACTATTTCCATTTACATACAGCGAAGGAAGCGGGTTAGGTCTTGTAAATGAAATGGTGACTGAATCTATGTCTGGATCACCAGCCTGATTACAAGTAAACGGATACCCTGTCCCTGTACATATTTTTTTTAGTGAAAAACCTTTAGAAAATCTAACAACAGAAGATGTTTCGTCAAATGGAGAAGAATCGAAGAGTCCATTACCGATAGGAAGTTCACGATTCACCGACGCTGCTTGATCCACCGTATCTGCAAATAATGTTACCTGTCCAGGAAATGCAAGTGAGGCGTAAACTCCATATCCACCGAAAGCCCCAAGGTTTGTATCAATAGAGCTTCCACGCACTTGTGCTTCGCGCACAAGGAGTGCAGTACTTTGCACATGATTAACAAGCGTCATACGGACAGCAGTATCAGGATACCGTACGAGTAGTAACGCCGTTAGCAATCCAATAATTGCCATGCTGATAGACAGCTCAATAAGAGTAAAACCGCGATATGCGTACGGAGTGTGCTTCATCGTATCTATATAGTACCACTAAGCAAATAAAGAGGCGATGGAAAAGAGCGAGATGTCTGTGAACAATACAATAAGAAACGCAAAAACAATGAATGGAACAAATGGTACCGCTAGATGTTTTGAGTGTTTTGTACGAGAAAAGAAATATATCCCAATACCGTAGATCGCCCCCATCCACACAGAAAGCAGAAGCACAGCGAGCGCTTGTTCAAGTGGGAAAAACGCCCCAACTCCAAGAAAGAGAATAACATCTCCAAATCCAAGTCCTTTTCCACGAGTAATAACCCACAGTACGTAGAATGGGAGAGCGGTAAGAACCGGTGAAAGCAGTAGCGCATATGACGGCTCATGAACATACCGTACACAAAGCATAAGAAGGGTGAGTACACAGTAGGTAAGCACTTGTGGAACAGGAAGAAACGTATGAGCTCTGTCATACAATGCAATCACACCAAGAAGTACGAAGAGAACAGCGTAGTAAAGCGCCCACAGTGTTGCAGCCACAAGAGTCGGCTGACCAATAAGCACTGTCTGATACAAAAGGACAAAAACTATGCCATACAATATTTCTGTTATAAATGAACCACAACCATACGATGTGCCACAGTAGCGACATTTACCTCGCAACATGAGATATGAAAACACAGGAATCATATCATACGCGCGAAGTGCCTCTCCGCAGGAGAGGCACTTGCTACGTGCAGAAACTATTGGGGCAACATGAAGTCGAGTTATAACTACGTGTACGAAACTCCCTATTGCTGCACCAAAGAAGAACACTATAAAATAGAACACAGTAAACACTAATTAGTTACATCGTAGATACACGCGGCAACTACACCATTGGTAACACCCGTACATGATGTTGTCGCTGCTTCCATTCCGCCTTTAAAGTCGTTAGTAAGTGCAGCTGTACCGGTTGGTAAATCACCGTTTGCAAAACCAGTGCCTCCTGCATTCCCCGCTCCGGCAGTAATAGTTCCTCCAGATCCAGCCGCCGTATCGATACACCATAGGTGTGTTGCATCAATAGTTCCCGCACCATGACAATCACGATCATCTCCTAAAGCAGGGTTTGGTGCCTCTAGTTTAACACCAAGGTGAAATCCTATGTTTCTACTATTTTCAATATATGGCACATACATGTACTTATCCTTAGGTGCAGCTGTGGCTGCGGCTGCGGTAGGTAAGTTAGCAAGATAGTTAGGAACAAGGCCTGTAAGATCGCTTGGATAGAGACCACCGTTATCATCTGCATACTGCTGAAGAGCACTTACGATCTGACGAATATCAGCAACCTTCTTTCCGTCACGCCCTTTCTTTCGCGCTTGAGTAATAGGGGCAGCGATTACTGTAGAAAGCAAACCGATGATAGCAATAACCACCAAAAGTTCAATCAATGTAAATCCTTTTAGTCCTTGTTTTGTAAAAATATGTTTCATAATTATAGTGTCTATCTTTGTAGATAGATTAAGTATACTCCGCTGTAAATAAAGCACAAGAATAAGTGGGGATAAGCGAAAAAGATAGGAAAGATACCAGAGCAGAGATACCAGAAAACTGCAGAAAAAAAATTAGGCTTCTTGCAATAGAATAATTTACAAAGCGCACACATTTGACACTTTTAACTAATCGCAGCAGAAAGTGAGTACATCGGCAAAAGCACCGCAGAGACCAGCACACCCACACCAAGACCTAAACCAACGATCATCGCAGGCTCAATTAAACTAATTACATTATCTATCGAAGTATCAAGCTCACGACGATAAAATGATGCAAGATTTTTAAGAATATATCCGAGCTCCCCTGTTTCTTCTCCAATACGAACCATTTGTACTAAAATATTTGGAACAAGTGGTTCTTCATATAGTGCTTTTGAAAAGGCGGTACCAGTCTGCACTTTCTGTGACACGCGCGCCAAAAGTTCTTTGTATACTGTGTTATCAACAATATCTGAAGTAATATCGATGGCACGAACAATAGGTACACCGCTCGTAAGCATTGTATTCATATTATCTGCTAAGCGTTGCAAGAATATTCTTTGGAACAGAGTTTTAAAAACAGGAATTTTCGTGAACAGCACATCTATTGAACGCTTACCTTCTTGGGTTTTTGACCATCTGTATGTAAACCACCCAGCAACTACTAGAATAGGGAATGTGATGAAGCCGTATTTTACAAAAAGATCAGATAGCTGTAGTACTATTTTCGTAACCGTGGGTAGCGCAGCTCCGTTATCAACGAATAGTGCCGCCATCTTAGGGATAACAAACGTAAACATTGCTATCATGATGACGAGAAATGTTCCGATTACGAAAGCTGGGTAGGTTAGAGCTTTTTTCACTTTTTGTCGCAACTCATAATCCCTGTCCATGTAATCTGCAAGGTACATGAAAGCTTCGTTTAATTTTCCACTTTCCTCTCCAGACTTTACCATGTTCACGTAAAATGTAGAGAAAAGATCTGGACGACGAGAAAGAGCCTCAGACAGTGAAACACCAGATTCAATATCATCACCAACTCCTGTTAACTGTTCTTGTAAAGCACGGTTATCATTTTCAGCAGCAAGCAAACGAAATGCTTTTAAAGCAGAAACCCCTGCTTCAAAAAGTGTTGCAATCTGTCTTGAAAAGATAACAACATCCTTAGGTTTTATTTTTGGTTTAAAAAATGAAAATGAAGCTAGTGGATTTTTATATGCTTCACCTTTCTCAGTAATCGAAACAACAGTAAGACCCCTCTTTTGCAGTGCAGAAACTGCCGCATCTGATGATG
>CAYVOJ010000045.1:0-4245 GCA_964453485.1 uncultured Candidatus Saccharibacteria bacterium | reverse complement strand
AGAAGTGACGATGCAAGCTGTAGACGTATCTGATCTTGCTGGTCGCCCGGGAAAGAGTCAATGATACGATCTACTGTTTGTGCCGCAGAGTTTGTATGAAGTGTAGAGAGTACGAGATGTCCTGTTTCTGCAGCTGTCACCGCAGCTGATATAGTGTCTTTGTCACGCATTTCTCCTATCATGATGACATCAGCGTCCTGTCTAAATGCTCGAGTAAGCGCTGTACTGAAACTTTCTGTATCTATACCAACCTCTCGCTGTTCAATAAGGGACTTGTCTGCTTCAAAACGAAATTCCACAGGATCCTCGATAGTTATAATATGGCGCTTTGATTCACTATTGATAAGCGAAATCATCGACGCAAGTGTCGTAGATTTTCCTTGTCCCACAGGACCCACAACCAAGAAAAATCCTTGTCGTTCTCTAGCAATTTGTATCACCTGCTCTGGCAAATTAAGCTCTGCCATGCTTTTTACTTTTGGAATGAGACGAAGCGCTACAGAGACAACCCCTCTCTGAAACGAAGCATTACCACGAAGACGGTATTCTTTTCTGTGTTCGTATGAAAAATCAAGTTCCTGTTTAATAACAAAATTTGTAAAGACTTTTTCCCCAACCATAACTCGTAACAATCCAACCGTATCTTCTGCGGTCAGTTCACGTTTTCGTGTAAGTGGAATTAAATCTCTATTAACACGCACCGTTGGAAATGAGCCGACAGTAAAGTGTAAATCTGAGCCAGCCTCTTTAACAAGAGTGAGGATGAGGTCGTCTAGTTCTGTTTCGTAATTCATTGGAATAGATTTTAGATTGTAGAGATTAGATGATAGACAAGAATCTAATACAACTCTTCTCGATACTAAAAGTATACCAGGTGTACCACTGTATACAATTGTATAACTCACAGAAGGAGCTGGCAGTCCTTAGACCTACAACTCGTTAATCTCGGTGAAAGGTATAAGCCCTGCAATAGATTTCAGTATTGCATCTTCTTTCATGGTAATCATTCCTTCTGCACGAGCAAGAGCCCATATTTCTTCTTCACTCTTTCCATGTAATACAGCTTCTTGTATTTGATCACTAAAGGTAAGCACTTCAAATACCGGGACACGCCCCTTCATTCCACTTGCTGACTGCGCATTTGGTTTTGCCTCGTTGAGCGGCTTATCAAGGGGGAACTTAGACTTAAAACTATCTGGCAAATCAGCAAACTGTTTATGAACCATCTCCGTTACCCCTGCTGTCATTTCCATAGGCACAGCACACCCGTCTGCGATTCGTCGCGAAAGACGCTGGCCAATAGTTGCAATAAGTGTTGGTGCAATCAAGTAAGGCTCAATACCCATATCGAGCAGACGAGTAATAACACCTATTGCTGTATTTGTGTGAATTGTAGAAAACACAAGGTGCCCAGTAAGCGCCGCCTGAATAGCAAGCTGTGCTGTTTCTGCATCTCGAATTTCTCCCACCATGATTACATCCGGATCTTGACGAAGAATGGATCGAAGCCCTGACGCAAACGTGTACCCAATTTCTGGAAATACCTGTGACTGGTTCATTGAAGGGACGTTATACTCTATTGGATCTTCAAGAGATACTACGTTTCGGTGCTCACGATCGATTTCATTTAACATCGCATACAAAGTAGTTGTCTTTCCACTTCCTGTAGGGCCAGAAATCAAAACCATACCGTACGGTCTCGTAAGAGCAGCACGAATCTCGACCATCTGCTGTTCGCTAAAACCAAGCGTATCTACTGGTCGAACACCTTTATAACTATCCAAAATACGAATTACCACCTTTTCTCCATAATACCCTGGAAACGTCGATACACGGTAGTCGATTGCATGATCACCGAACTTCGTACTAAAGCGACCGTCTTGCGGTTTACGCTTTTCATCAAGCTTCATCGTACAAAGAATTTTGATACGCGCAATAAGCATAGGGTGCATCTTTGCAGGGAGCGTTGTTATGGTGTCTAGTCTTCCATCAAGACGGCATCGTGCCCGCACTGCAGTACCAATATGTTCTATGTGAATATCGCTGGCGCCATTATCAATAGCATATCTCAAAATAATACTAAAAATTTCTGGGATGGGCAGTTTTGCTAAATCATCATCAATCCCCGCACTTACGTCAGTTAGATCTATATCTTCTCCAGAAACTTCTGGCTTATCACCATCTTTTGAGATAAACGATAACTTTGTATCATCCACTTTATCAGTAAGACTAGCTTTATCATCTTTTTTAGCTTCCGTGCCCATGCCAAAGTGTTTTCGATATGCATCATAAGTAATGAGATACACCTTATATGCCTGATGATCCGCCCCAAAAAGAAATTGCAAGCTGTCGAGCACGTTTGCGTGTTCTGGGTCAACAACACCAACCAAAAGAACCCCATCTTTCATTTCAAGAGGAATCGCAAGCAGCTGCTTAGACTGCACCACACTAATATATTTCGTAAGCTCTTGATTTTCGGGAATATCCTGGCTATAGATCGGTAATCCATACAGCACATTTCGCACTTCAATAATATCGTCACCCGAAATATGCTTTTCTTCCAACAAGAGATCGACGACGACATCGTCACGACCAATAAGATCAGACTCAATGTCTTTTGCTTCGAGTTCAGTTATTTTATTTTGACTAACGAAGAGGTCGAGAAGAAGCATATGAAGTAAATGGATCAAGGCGTCCTCGTGAAAGATTTTCAGAGATATTTTGTGTATTGTCCTGTAGATCTTTCACAAGTTTTGAGTTCATAATCGAGGCGTCGCCAAGCGACAAAGAATTTTGGCTTACCGCTTTTAGAAAGACAACAAAATTAGCACCAAGTAGCTGCTGATTGAGGGCTGGAGTTGCAACGTCTACAGTTGGTGTAGTGTCAACAAAAGAAGTGTAAACAAAATATATTCCAACCAAGAATAGAACAAGGACAATAAGTTCTATAATAATGCTTTTCTTACTAGTTACTGATTGAGGTATGTTCATATTTTACTTTAAATAATATGTTTCCAGTTTCACCTGAAAGGTAGTAGGGTCGCCCTCTTTCAAAGGGGCAGAGAAAGAGACAGCAGGCACAGTAAAGAGGCGTAAACTATTTTCATACAATTGCATTAATTCTTTAAAGCGTGTATATGTTGTTTTCACTGTAAAAGATACAACATATGAGCCGCGAAGCGGATCAGAGTTACTCAACTGGCTATATGTAAGATCTGTAAGGGTTAACCCTGCCTTTTGTGCGATCGTGTTAACTTCATTAACAAGTCGTGGAGCATCGACAGTGTCGGGAACCATAATAACAAGCTTTTCTTTTGTAGACGCATCAACCTTAGTATAGTCACTCTTCATTTTATTTGCCTGGCTTAAGAGTGTCTGTGACTGAGCCAAGATAGCGTCGTAATCTTTATTTAACTGCTTAAGAGTGGTTATCCCTTGCTCTGGTGACCACAATGAACCAATACCTGTATACAAGGGCTTGATGGCAATCATATACAACGATGCGATTAGTGCGATAAGGAAGATTTTAAAAATGTTAGGTGACATACGGTTTATTTCTTAGGGGCACCCGTTACTGTTGAAGTCGCCACCTGCTTTGAAGAGGTTGTTTTTGTTGTCGTGCCACTGCCAGGAAGTGTTGTTGTGGCTATCATTACAACGTTACCCGTGCTGGTAGCTGTTAAGGTAGAAACTGGCTGATCAGCACTAACTGTAGCAATTGGGCGCAGCGCTAAATCTTCCGGAAGCAATCCCTTAATCGCAAGCGGAATTTTCATAGTGAAAATAACTCGACCCAAATCATCTAGACGGACAGTTTCGGTGGTAACCGGGCCAATGTATGAACTATATGGTTTTCTTTTGAAAGTATCGAGTTGCTGTATCGCAGAAACATAGTTCGGAGAAACGGCTGACAACCCAACAACATATGTCTTAAGCATATCATTAAATTGCATATCAAAACGTGTGTATGTAACAGTATCTTCAACACTTTCTTCAAGAAGATGAAAAGCTGTTGTAACAAGGACTCTATCTTTTACGATCGGGGACGCCACTTTCATACGATTAGAAAGCCGTTCAATTTCTTTAAGTGGTAGTGCGCCGAAGGTATTTTCATGCCCGATAAGCTCTGTCTTCTTCACTTCAACCTGGGCCGACAAGTACTGATGATAAGCAATCAGTGCTACGAACGTTAAAACACAAACACCTACAACTGATGCTTCAGCCCAAGGTAAATGGTATATCGTA
>CAYVOJ010000044.1:0-4261 GCA_964453485.1 uncultured Candidatus Saccharibacteria bacterium | reverse complement strand
GGAATCACCTGAACTTGAAATGCCTCCTGAAGAGGTAAAAGAATCTGCTTTACGATTCAAAGGGGAAGTTTTTACAGGATTTTTGCATGTTCATGCTCTCGATAAACTTGAACTAAAGTATCCAAATTGGAAGCAATTACAAAATAGTGGTGAAGTTATTGAGGATGGATTTACTACAACACTAGGAAGATTTATAAACAGAAAAGAAGCAGATAGACTCGCCCGTGAAAAACTATCAAGAGAATCAAAGTAAAGTTCCAACTTCGTTACCTAAAGGTGCTGCGTTTTAAACAGATTGATTACAATCTAATAAAGCGCTAGCCCACGGTGTCAGCTCGAGAATTTAGAAAATAAAAGCCACCCTCGGGTGGCTTGACCGTCTAGCATCTTCTGCTTAAAGCAGGGGAACAGGATGCGCTTTATCGAAAAAGGCACAACGCCTTTCTAGCTCACTAAGAACCTTCTTCACGAACCACATTAACTGGATACCGTGGTCTAAATTTTTCCCTGAAGCAAACATTAGTTGGTAAAGAAAATCTATCAGGTTTTCTGATTTTGCTTTCTGCACAACTTTTTCAAATTCTGCAGATAGCTTCTCAACTTCTTCTGCTTCATGTTTTTCTTGCGTGTAGCCAATCAGGATCTCAACTGTCTTTTGAGTGTCGATTTCTACCCATGTGCCTTCTGTTGGGGTTTGCGCGAGAATGATAGTACTCATGGCTCTATACTCCTGTAAAAGCTTGTCCTGTACATCCTACACCTTTTCCAAAATTGTTCCAACCTCTTCCGGCACCCCAAGCAAACACCATTTCGCTAAAATAGCTTTATAAAATAAGAAAAGCAGACCCAAGACCCTGAAGGATACGTGCTATACTTTATAATATGAATGATATTCAAGCTTACATAGGTTATGCAGCTGGAATCCTCGGGTTTATACCTTACATTTTCTTTGTGCTTTCAATACGTAGAGGAAAGACAAAACTAAACCTAGCAGGGTGGAGTCTCTACACAATAGCAATGGCCATGATCGCCACGAGCAGTATGGCTCTGGGAGCTTGGCAAACTGTCTGGCTGGCTATTGCATATGTAATTGGACAAATAGTCGTCATAGCTTTTGCTTTGAAGGAGGGGTATTTTGCTTTCTCCAAATTTGATTATAGGTGCCTAGTAATTTCAGCCCTAGGTTTACTGCTTTGGGTTTATACAAGCAACCCCCTCTATGCACTTATACTAAATGTGCTGGTGGACACCCTTGGTACGCTTACTATTGCAAAAAAGACCTGGCTTCACCCTGGTACAGAAGAGACAAAACCTTGGGTAATGTCACTTTCCGTAGCAATATTAAATTGTTTTGCCATCGCTTCATTAGATGTTAGTAATGCACTCTATCCGATCTACCTTGTATTTGCGAATGCTTTGATTGTTGGCTTGAGTCTGAGAAGGACTAGCTAAAATATTCCGACTTCATCCTCGAGACCAGCAACTGATATACTGTGTGAATGAAAACTGCAATTATCATTCACGGAATGCCATCTAAAGAAGAATACTATGATCCAAGCAAGCGATCTGCTTCAAGACATCACTTTATTCCCTGGCTGCAAAGACAACTCATACTGAAAGATATTTTGACTCAGACACCTGAGATGCCTGAACCGTACGATCCTGATTATCAAAAATGGTCATCGGTATTTGAGCAATTTAAGATAGATAAAGATACTTTGCTTGTTGGACATAGTTGTGGGGCAGGGTTTCTTGTCCGTTACCTAAGCGAGCATAAATTAGAAGTAGGAAAAGTGATACTAGTAGCTCCATGGTTAGATCCAACTTCTGAACTTAAAAGTAAAATGTTCTCATTTCAGATTGACGAAAATCTAAAAGAAAGATGTGAGGATGTGGTTACTATCTACTCAATAGATGATGACACGGAAGTTCTTTCATCAGTTGATTTACTTAGTAAAAAAATAAAAGATATGAGCATCAAGAAATGTACAGATAAGGGTCATTTTACTTATAGTGAAATGGGGACTGACGAGTTTCCTGAGTTGCTCGAGATTGCTCTGAACTAAGAAATAGACTCCGACTTCGTCACACAAAGGTATCAAAAGCTGGCCTCTAAAGCTTGTTAGTACCGAAAAAACAAAACCGCCTAGGTGGCGGTTTTGGAGATTTACTGATCCTGTGCAGCAGTCTCAGCGTAACACCATTTGAGTCCTGTGTTTTGGATCCACTAAGAGCCGATGTAGCGCAGTTCTCAAGCCCCTTAACACAGTAAAGTTGTGAGCCACAAAACCGTCGGCGATGAAGTTATGCTCACCTGCGGTATAAATGTTGAACACAAACTCTTCCTTTTGCGCCACAAGTCGCGTCACAACCGGCTTTAACCCATCAGCACGTACGATCACATCGCCAGGCCGGAAACAGCTAAGTTTTTTCCAACCTTGCTCAGTAAGGAAGGTGTGATGATTGGTGGCAAAAAGCTTGTGACCAGACGAGAATTCAACCCGAATGATCTGTGTAGGGCCAAGCACACGCTTTTGGGTGATTATCCGTGGCACGAGCGTGCCAGCATCGTACGACAAAACGAGTTGCCCTTCGACAAGCTCCCCAATCTTCACTTGGCCTGATGGTGTGTCGATGAGTGTGCGGAAAGGAAAACAGTTCGGATGTCTTTTGTAAAACTCCTCGTTGCTTTTGCATTTCGGACACGAACAATCATTTGGATGATAGTCAGCTTCAGATCCCCAATCTCCTGCCATGATATTTCTCCTTTCGAGAAAGTTAAAAATTACACTTACAGTAAATTAAACCATATTAAAAAACAATAGCAAAGCCGCATGTGCAGAATTCAGTCCGAAGCAGAACAAGTAAGATGGTTTCAATGAGGTGAGTAAGGTGGCAGCTATTTCTTTGCTCTCTACACAACAAAAGTGTAGGATTCAATATATCTATGATAAATATAACTTGGGAAGATATCCACGAAAGTGCTAAGGAACTAGTCGAAAAAATAAACACAAGTGGTGAAATATTCGATGCAGTAATAGGGGTTGGTGGCTCAGGCTTGCCTCATGCTGTAATTGTGGCGCGAGCGCTCAAGTTACCCATGATTCCATGTATGGTTTCTTCCTATGAAGGACGAGTGCGTAAACCTCCCTTTGTCCGAGTTGAACCAAATGCTAACCTGAAAAATCTAAACCTGCTTGTCGTAGACGACATTATCGCAACAGGGGATACGTTCAAGGTTTTGAAGGAGCTTCTTCTTACAAAATATGAAGCTACATCTGTTAAGACGGCAGCGGCTTTTCTATCTCTACTTGTGTGTAAAGAGTATCCTGATTATTATGCAAGGGCTTACGAGCGACAGCCAAATGAGTGGATACTGTTCCCTTGGGATGACATTAAGGATTTTCCAGAGTTGACATAAGACGCTCCTTTTTACTAACCAAACGTTTTATATTCACCACTTACAAGCTCGACAGACTTTAATAAAATGACTACAGCAAAAAAGCTGGATAGCTCACAGTCTCAGCTGATATACTGCACAAATGAAAACTAAGTTCATCCTCTTTGATTTTGATGGTGTTATTGCTGATTCGTGGGATGTTGCATTTGCTACAGCAAAAACCATTCACCCCAATATAACGGAAGAAGATCATAAAAGACGCTTTGAGGGGAACATAAACGATGTTAAGCATATTGAAACATTTCACGACGAGAGTTGTGATCATGATGTTGATTGGTTTGATATTTATATTCCGAAGATCAAAGAAATTGGGACACCCTTATTTCCTAGAATGAAGGAAGTTATTTTGGAACTTGAAAAAGACTATATGATGGTTGTTATATCTTCAACTCTAAGTTTCCCTATAGAAGAATGTTTAGTAGAACATAATCTTAGGGACCATTTTGATTGGGTAATGGGTAATGATGTTCATAAAAGCAAGGTAGAAAAGATAAAAATGGTTTTTGAAAAATATGGAGTTGGCCCACAGGACTGCATTTTCATCACAGATACTCTTGGTGACATGCATGAAGCTGAAAGAATGCAGGTCCCATCGATCGGTGTTACTTGGGGATTCTGTACACCGGAGACCTTACAAAAAGGAACATATCTAAAGCTCGTTGATACCCCAGAAGACTTACAATCTGCTATCAACGAACATTTTTCTGCGTAATTGTTCCAACTTCTTCACTTAAAAGTGCTACCACTCAAAGAACTAACAGCAACTAAAAATTAAGTAGCCAAAGGGGATCAACGGCATTG
>CAYVOJ010000043.1:0-4331 GCA_964453485.1 uncultured Candidatus Saccharibacteria bacterium | reverse complement strand
CATGTATATAGTGTAGCAGTAGCACGCGACGAAGGCTTCGCCTTCGTCGCGTGCCCGGGTTCATCTACTGTCTGTTGTCTGTTGCCTCCTATCTGTGTACACTGTTCGTCATGGACCTCCACGATCTCATCTCATCATTTTCATATCTCGCTATTTTTCTTCTCATGGTCGCAAACGGCGCGGTTAACTTTCCTTCGTCACAACTTCTCTACATCATCTGTGGGTACTTCGTGAGTGCTGGCAGTTTACTTTTTGTACCGACTGTACTTGTGGGAGCTTTAGGAAATACCATCGGTAACATCGTAACTTTTTTACTCATTAAAAAATATCAGCACCCACTCGCTCGTAAACTTCTTATGATGGATGAAGCTACCTTCTCTTCAGTTCACGGAGCACTTCATGACACCTTTTCTCGTCGTGGTATGTGGTGGATATTTCTTGGCAAGCTCACCCCGTCAGTGAAAGCTTTCATTCCTGTTGTCGCAGGACTTGCAGACACATCTACGAAACTGACATCATTCATCTTTCTCATTGCATCACTACTCTGGGCAATGGGTGTCACATCACTTGGCTACTACTTTGGCGAACACATCACACTCACTTCATTCACCGCTGTTTCACTCATCATTGGACTCACCATCACATACGTTGTTTATCGCAGTATTCAGAAACGGCTTCCTAGAAAATAAAAGCTTATTTAATAAGGAATTACATCACTTAGAATTTCGTTCTTAGCTGTACCTATCGTTTCACCTTGCTCAGATAACCTTTTTTGTGTAGCGCTTCCAGAAAATTTTTTATAGAGACATACAACTAGAATGATGATTCCTGCATAGAGCGCACACATACCTAACAGTGAAATCGTAAGCGAGAATGACGCAAAGGGTAACTGCTCTACGAGTTGTGCTACATACAATATGAGATTCAAAAAGAATGAATCAATGAATCCAAATAGAAGTGCGAGTGAGTGAGAAATGTACGAGGAAACCACTACAAGAAATGACAGCAGCATTGCAAGAGGCACGAGCGGTAGCACCACAATGTTCGCAAGAAGTGCATACACAGAGACCGTGCCGAATGTGTACATAATGTACGGAAGAGTTGCGAGATATGCAGCAAGTGTCGTCGTGCACACATCACGAAGTGCAATATTTTTTATCCGCACACAAAGCACCTGTAGTGGTGCACTCATGTACACGAGCCCTGCTGTTGCGAGAAATGAAAGATGTAGCGATACATCATGAAGGAGTGCGTACGGTTCGTACATCACAATCGCAAAGAGTGAAAGAATGAGTGCCTGCTTCGCGACATATTCTCTCCCGACAAGCGTCGCTAGTAACCCGACGAACGCCATCGCTGTAGCTCGAAGCACACTCACCTCACCTCCCACCATCATGACAAACATCACCACCGAACATGAGGCGATAACGAGACGAAGCACGAGCGGAACGAACCTAAGCACAAAGAGTACAGAGGCGATCACGATCATAATATTAAAACCCGAGAGCACGATGATGTGTGACAGTCCTACCGTACGAAATGTCTTCGTCAGTTCTTGTGACATACTGTTCGCACCGAAGAGCATACCACTTGCAAGTGATTGTGCCGGTGATGACACATACATGTCGATACGCTTCACAAGATGTTCTTTCCACCTACCTAGTGTATGCGTGAAGGTGTGTGATGCTGTGTCTATCACTTCAACTTTTGGATACACCACCTCACTTCCAACATTTCGTGTGAGAAGATACGCAGCATAGTCGAACGATTTTTTCTCACCGTGTGGTGGAATAATTTTCGGTACTACTACCTTACCTCGAATGCGCAATGTCTCCCCTATCTGATAGCTTGGATACAATGCTGTGCGGACGTGCACATCGAGTGTCTCTTCCCTTCCCTTAATTGGGTGAACAGAAAATTGTTGATAGATATCTTTTTTATCTGGCGATGAAACGATCACCGCATCAAAGTTGCAGACTGTCTCACACAAGAAAACTTTTTTCTCCTCGACGAGCTGCACTCGAATGATTCCTAAAAATATTCCACAAGAAAAAAGTACCGTAAGCAAAGCGAGCGAATATCTTTCAGATATTCGCTCGCCACTTTCCCCTTTTTCTTTTCTTGTTTCAAACCACCTCACCACCATTTGTAAAACGGTAAGTGTAAGCATCATCACAGCGATCTCACTTGCATATAACGATCGCTCACCAATCACAATTCCCATCATCGCCCCTGCAACCGCTAGTACTGTTTTTACATGTGTCTTCATGTGCATGTGCAGTCTCTGCTGTCTGTCGTCTGCTATCTGATGTCTATCAGATATTCGCTCTTTGGCCCTCGATATAGTTGCAAATTACTCGCACCTCCATCCATCACCGAGTCCGCACATGCTGTCGCTATTACGTCCGCCCGCTCATTCATCGTCACACCAGCGTGCCCTGGTACGTACGTCCATATTACTTTTGTACCGAGAGCTTTCAGCCTATCTTCTTCTTTTTTGAGAGCCTCCCACAAATCTTGATTGAGTACCGGTTTCTTCGTTGACCCCTTCCACCCTTTTTTAATCCATCCGTCTATCCACTCTGTCATCCCCTTCTTTACGTACTGACTATCAGTGCATACTTCCACCTGACTTACTCCCTTTCCTATTTCTTTCAATCCAAAAAGTGCGCCTGAAAGTTCCATTCTATTATTCGTCGTCAATTTCTCACTTCCACCGAGCTCCATAACTTCTTCTGGTGTCATCACCACTGCCGCCCACCCTCCCGGCCCAGGATTTCCCCTACTTGATCCGTCAGTATAAATAGTAATTTTCATAAGAGCAGTATATCAAATACAAAAACCACGACGCCTACGGCGTCGTGGTTTTTCTGTCTTCATTTTATATTCCCCTCTTTATACGCAGATAGAAACAATGGCGAGGCAATTGCTCATCTAAAAGGAACCTGCTTTGATGTTTGATGTATAAACCTAATTAATCCTTTAAACATCTGCACTAAATCTTTATTTTTTATTTCAATCGCCACTAAATCTTCCCAATTCATAATTGAAACAGAGTCTCGAAAAACCATAATATCAGAAGAGGAAGATAGAAATTCCTTAGGAAGCATGTGAGCAAAAGTAACAAGTCCACGAAGCGAAAACATCACACCTTCTTGTATAAAATACTTAGCAAGATCTTCAGAGCAAATCATATCAACAAGGACTCCTCTTTTTTCAAAGAATTCACCTACTTTTTGCATCCGAGGAATTAGATTGTTGCGATCCCAAGCTTTCTTAGTGGAGTCTGGAAGTATCCAGTAGACCCTCTCGCCTTTTGCGAAGTGATACGCCTTGTCTGCGAGGGTTAGTAGTTCCTTTTTACCACGATACACAATGACCTCATGCTCCTCATGTGACACATGAATCTCATTATGACCAAGCAGATCGTGTTCAGCCGCGCGAAAAGAATCGCTTATATCAGCTAAAATCCACCCACCACGTCGAGCACTATACTTATGTTTTGCCAAAAAACCACGATGATGCAACCTTTGTAACAAGCGAATAAGTGTGGTCCTTGGAATTTTTCCATCGATACGCTTCTCAATGTCGCTCGTTCTTTGTGGTGAATCACAAAGAACGGATAATATTTTCGCCTCATCTCCGCTAAGCCCTAGGAGTTTTTTTGTTTTTGATGAGTATTTCATTGTTTACACTTTATCAAATAACCACTTTACGGTCAAAATAAATCGCAAATAGGATTGTATTATAATAATTTTCAGGAAAATTTGTGTCTAGTGCTTAAAAGTAGTTTTATAAACGTAGCAGGACTAGAATAGTCCTATATGAAAAATTACATATATTTTAACTACATAGCTATTGCTTTTGTTGTGATGCTCATGATATCCAACACCGTTTCTTCCAAACTCATTTCGCTTGGAGGCTTCGTATTTGCTGGAGCTGTTCTCCTTTTCCCTCTTACCTATATTTTTGGAGACATACTAACCGAAGTTTACGGATA
Organism: uncultured Candidatus Saccharibacteria bacterium; assembly: GCA_964453485.1. Lineage (GTDB taxonomy): Bacteria > Patescibacteriota > Minisyncoccia > Phycocordibacterales > UBA5272 > UBA11704. The sequence continues at coordinate 331 of CAYVOJ010000043.1, read as the reverse complement.
TAAAGAGTCAAGAAAAATAATTTGGACAGGATTCTTTTCTTTAATCATAATGTCTCTCTGCTATTTATTTGTCGGGAAACTGCCGGCTGCATCTTTTTGGACAGGACAGGAAGCGTATGACCAAATACTTGGGACTGTTCCAAGAATCGTAGCTGCCTCAATTATTGCGTTTCTTGTAGGAGAATTTTGTAACTCTTATATTCTCGCCAAACTAAAAGTGGCAACTAAGGGGAAATTTCTCTTTGTTCGAACAATAGGGTCAACACTTGTAGGCGAGCTCATAGACTCTATCATTTTTGTTTGTATTGCTTTCTGGGGACTTCTCCCATTG
>CAYVOJ010000042.1:0-4607 GCA_964453485.1 uncultured Candidatus Saccharibacteria bacterium | reverse complement strand
GCCTTTCACGTACACACCCAAAGTTCTTAATTGAGCTCTTCAAAAATGAAAGTGCAGAAATCGCTGAAGGAAAAGTAGAAATCGTAGCGGTTGCTCGTGAGCCAGGTAGTCGATCAAAGATCGCCGTGAAATCAAATGACGAACGTGTTGATCCAATCGGAGCGTGTGTTGGTCAGCGAGGTGTTCGTGTATCTGCTATTACCGATGAACTCTCAGGTGAGAAAATCGACGTGATCGAATGGTCGCCGGACGCTCGTCGCTTTATCGCTACAGCACTTTCTCCAGCCAAGGCCATCTCTATTGAACTAAATGAAGACGATAAAAAAGCAACAGTTACCGTGTCTCCAGAAGAGCAGTCTCTTGCTATTGGTAAAGGAGGACAGAACGTTCGCTTAGCTGCGAAGCTCACAGGATGGAAGATTGATATTGTTTCAGGTGGTGAAATGATCGCAGAAGCTGACGAAGAAGGAATGTTTACTGGTAATAATATTGTTAATGAAACAGTTGCAGAAGAAGTGTCTGAAGTGCTTGAGGCATTAAATGTAACTGAAGAAGTTGCGCCAAAGAATTCTGAGGTAGAAAGCTCAACTGAAGTGCCTGAAGTTCTCGCTGAAGAAAAGGCGGAAGCAACAGAAGAAACAAAGTAATACGAGTAGAGTTCGTAGTACACTAATGACTAATTACTAGCAACTAATTACTATTTCTTATGAATTTACTTCATGACATCTCTGTAGGAGACAATGTTCCAAACGAAATTAACGTTATTGTTGAAATCAACAAGGGGTCACTAAATAAGTATGAGCTCGATAAAGAAACAGGACTCATCATGCTTGATCGTGTATCACACACTGCGCAGACATTTCCATTTGACTATGGATTTGTTCCGCAAACACATTGGCATGACGGTGACCCTCTTGATGTGATTTTAATCACAACCTCCCCTCTCATTCCTGGCATCCTAGTTAAGGCTCGCCCTGTTGCTGTGATGGATATGATCGATAGCGGTGAAAGTGATGCAAAGATTATTGCTGTTCCTGCGGGTGACCCGCGGTTCTCAGGCGTTAATGATCTTTCGGATGTTAATCCTCATTTCATCAAAGAAGTTACCCACTTCTACGAAAACTACAAGAAGCTTCAGAATAAAGTAGTAACCATTCCAACCGTACGCGATGCCAAGGCCGCAAAGGAAGTTATTGAAGAAGCAACAGCTCTCTACAAACAAGAATTTAAGAAGTCATAAAACGACATGAAAATACAACTTACAAAACTCCCGAAATCAGAAGTACAGCTCGATATTATTGTTGATGAAAAGGCCTTTGAGGCGTATCACGACAAAGGATTTAAGGCTATACAGCAGTTCGTAGAAATTGACGGTTTTAGAAAAGGAAATGCACCAGAAGACGCTGTTATTAAAAAATATGGCGAGATGGCGATTCTTGAAGAAATGGCGAACCTCGCTCTTCGTGACGCGTACGTTGAAGCGATTAAAGAACATAAGTTCAATCCAGTTGCTGATCCGAAAGTTACTATCACAAAGCTTGCAAAAGGAAATCCACTTGAGCTAACGATGATCGTGCCAGTTATTCCAGAAATACAACTCCCTTCTTACAAGAAACTTGCTAAAGAGATTGTAAGCGATGGTGAGAAGATTGAGGTAACTGACAAAGATATCGATGATGTTGTTGAAGAGCTTCGTAAGGGTCGTGCTACACAGCACAATCATGATCATTCGCATGATGGCCATGATCATGAAGGACATGACCACTCACACGAGGGACATGATCATACTCACACTGAACAGAAGGAAGGTGAAGTGAAAGCAGAAGTCGCTCTTCCAGAGTTAAATGATGAGTTTGCACAGAGTTTTGGCGAAAACTTCAAGACACTCGCTGACCTTCGTATGAAAGTAGGCGAAAACATGAAACTTGAAAAAGAGCAGAAACTTCGTGAGAAGCGCCGTACCGCAATTATGGAAAAGCTTGTTGCGGAAACAAGTGTAGAGCTTCCAGAGGCAATTGTTGAAACAGAACTAGCTAACATGCTTAATCAGATGAAGGGCGACGTCACTCGTTTTGGTGGAACATGGGAGGACTACCTCACTCACACGAAGAAAACAGAAGATGAATTGAAAGCTTCGTGGCGAGACGATGCAAAGAAACGCGCTATGAGTCAGTTGCTTCTTCACAAGATTGCAGAGGCAGAGAAGCTGCAAGCAACTAACGAAGAAATAGAAGTTGAGCTCGTGCGTCTTCTTACGCAGATGCAGGATGTAGATGAGGAACGTGCGAAAGGGTATCTCTACCAGGCTTTAACAAACGAAAAAGTTCTAAAGTTTTTGGAGGAGACTAACTAGCAGTATACTGCTTACATATCAATACAAAAGCGCGGCACCGAAGGTGTCGCGCTTTTGTATTGTATCTCTAGCTAAAAGCTAGCTGCTAAGAGTTGCTAGCTATTCTTAGGGTTAAGAACCTCGCATCGTCCACAAGAACAAGTTCCTGTTGTTGCGAGAATACCACCAACAATAGCAATGTTTTTAAGAACCATAATGAGGTTCATGCCAGTAGCGATATCTCTGTGTGCAAGAATAGTTGCAAGTACAGTGAATCCAACGAGAATACCACCAGTAATGCATACACGATATCCCCAAGCATACGCAAGTGCTACAGGGATTTCAACGAGAATTACAAGCACTGTTGCGATTACGGGTAGTGGTACACCAAGCGATCCAACATACATTACTGTTCCATCAAAGCCCATAAGCTTTTGAACACCGGCAACAACGAAAAGAAGTGCGATAAGGATACGAGAAAGAAGTGGGTAATTAATCTTCATGCTATAAAAGTTAGGTTAGTAATCCCACACGGGGATACTTCTGGTATACTCCTCTTTCATTATAAACAAGTGCAACCTTGTGCAAAGACTCTAAAGGATGACACTGGTAAGTCCTGAAATAGCGGCGGTATCGGCACGAAGTACTGTTTCGGTGAGCTTTTTAAGAGTGCACCCATGATGGCGAGCGAGTTCTTCCTCTTCCTGTGTCCATCCCCCTTCTGGCCCTATCCATACAGCAGAATCTTGATCCTGTGCAGGTATGTGAGATGTTTCTCCCAAAAGACTAAAGAATATATTCCTAGATCCTTTTGTTTCCTGTAACGCAGCATCAAAGGTCATTTTCTGTGAAATGGCAGGCACATTTCCTCTTCCGCACTGTTCGGCGGCCTCCATAGCAATGCTTAGCAATCGTTCCATGTTTATTTCCTTTTTCTCGGAATGAGCTGCGCGTATGGGGATAATACGTGTTACACCAAGTTCGGTTGCTTGTCGTACGACAGATTCAAAGGCATCTTTCTTAATAAGTGCCAGACAAAGAGTAAGTGATCTTTTTGGGACGATGTTAGTTGACTGTGCAACGGGCGTAACAGTAATCGCCTTTTTTGTGAGAGACGTTATACGGTATTCGTAGTCGATACCGGGAGTGTTTGGAGAAAAAAGTACAACGGTACTTCCGTTTGTATAACGGAAGACAGATGTCCACTGATGGATAAGCTCACTTTTTTCTACGACAAACTCTTCACCAAGGGGTTGTTCTATGTAGAAGCGATGTAATCGCATTACCCTTACTCTACAAAGGCGGAAAGGACATTGCAATCATTTTAAAGAGCCAATTATGTGAAAGACAAAGGTGTACCCATTTTTATAAAAGACAGTTATCCACAGGTGAGTGCTTGCATATAAAAGACAGAGTAGTATTATTAAGGACAGGGTAGAGAAAAAGGAAAACACGCCCGCCCGTGCGTAACGGGAAAACAAGTTTTCCCGTATCAATGCCGCACTGATCTTTATTGCGACGATTCGCAAAAATGTGTACAAATAAGAATCGTCCTCACAATCCAATATGTTCAAAGGTTGATCTTTAATCGCTTACTAACCTAGTTTGTGAAAACTATGTAGAGCAATCCTCTTGAAACCCCGTCCTCCTGAGTTATCAAAGACATTTTATACAAAAGTGCTTTGCCTACTCGATATTCTGCACATCATCATTGATGATTCAGGAGGACGGGGTTTTCTTATGCTTATGTACGCTTCATACAGGATTGTCTTTTATATGCACACTATTGATACTACTTTTTTGTTATACAAATAAAAAATAGCGACACGTCCAGGGTAAATCCTTTCAGTGTCGCTATTTTGTGAACCCCCTTCTCTTGGGGGTTATTTTTTGAAGATGTAGCCAGAGAGCTTGGCTACGGCAACTGTCGCGAACAAGAATACTCCCGCGATCAGCAAAACGCTGTCGTCTCCTGTCCAGGACAGGTACAGGTTCCCCTGCTCTCCCCAGAATTCACTGGTGAGAACAGGTTTCCCATGCCAGGTTCTTTTTGCAAAGTACCCAACAACCGCAAAGCCGATGGTGGCAGTCACGATTGTGATCACTTTTGCGGTTCCCGACAGTCCTTCCCATACCTTTTTGACCTGTCCCCAGAGCCGTTTCCGGTTGTGCCAGGCGATGAGCTTGGCAAGGGCCAACCACCACATCCACGGATCCCCCCAGTAAGGACTGGGGAGAACGAAGAGGTTGTAGAGGATGAACAGCGCTGCTAGCC
>CAYVOJ010000041.1:0-4685 GCA_964453485.1 uncultured Candidatus Saccharibacteria bacterium | reverse complement strand
AAGATAGGTTTCGATACTTGTCACTATTTTCCGCCACTTTTCCCCTGTTACATTATCTTCTGGCTGAACCTTAAGATTAGAAATACTCTTGAAATCTCTGACTTTTACACTTTTTACCTCAATAAACCTTAATTTTTCGTCTTTTTTGGCGATTATGTCTATTTCACCGTACTTTGTCCGATAATTCGTCTCAAGTACAGAAAAGTCCTGTTTCATGAGAAACGTTTTGGCGATATATTCCCCTATTTTACCAATTTCATTGTGTTCTGCCATTGATTTTATTAGCCCCTCTTAAGGTTGTTTCACGTGAAACGTTTGTCTCTCATATGTAAGACATTGTTATAGAAAAGCCAGAAAAGTCTTATTATAAAAGGCTTTTATGCTGACCTTGATCTAAAAAGCCAGATGTACTTTAGTGTCCGTTATACACTGTTCCCACAGGTTTATCCCCAGTTTTTAATAACTTATCCAATAAAACGTTTCCCGAGAAACGCTTAGCTAAAGTATATCAAGGCTTTTGGGTGGTCCATCTTTTCAATAGGGGGTAACCGTGTTACAATCATTCCTAATGCGGTGTTGGTTTAGTGGTAGAACACGACCTTGCCAAGGTTGAGACAGGAGTTCGATTCTCCTACGCCGCACTAAAAGTGAACGAAGTGAAGTTTTGGTGCGGCGTAAGCACATGACCTGCGTCATGTGCGTGGAGAAATTGAAGGGCCGCAGGCCTATTTCGTCAGCAGACGAAATGCCGAGGGGCGGCCGGCGAGATTTGTGAGCGACGGCGAACAAATACTTGTCGGAGATTCTCCTACGCCGTACATCAGTAAAGCCCGAAATAGGGGATAAAGGAAGAGGTCGTTACATGTGTAACGGTGGGAGGGGGAGAAAACAATGGTTTTTCAAAGTTTCAGCTGGAGTTGCTCCCACCAGGAGTTTCTCCGACAAGTCTAATTTTTTCGTCAAAAAATTAGCTCGCCGGCCACTCCTCACGATTTTGCCTGCTGGCAAAATATCGTTGCGGCTTTCGAATCCTGGTCGTACATGAAGCAGTTCATGTACTTGGGAGCACAAAAAGCTTTCACTTTGCTCAATCTTTTTGTGCTCCCACCAGGATTCGAACCTGGAACGACGGTTCCGAAGACCGTTGTGATATCCATTTCACCATGGAAGCTTGTATAATAAGGTTATACTAACATAAAGCATGCAAAATACACAGGAAAAACTAAATAACGTTCCAAAGGAAGTGCTTATGACACTTGCGGTTCTTCAGGGTGCCTCATTTGAAGCGTTTCTCGTTGGTGGTTGTGTTCGCGACCTCATTATGGGCCGCAAGCCAAATGACTTCGATATTACTACGAATGCTACACCAGAAGAGATAATTGCCTTGTTCCCAAAGACTTTTTATGAAAATACGTACGGTACAGTAGGGGTGGTAACCTGCGGCGAAGATGATTTACCTGTATGTAGCAACGAAAGTGTAAAAATCGTAGAAGTGACACCGTATCGTTTAGAAACAACGTATTCCGACAATCGTCATCCAGATGCGGTGATGTGGAGTAAGAATATCGAAGACGATTTAAAGCGCCGAGATTTCACGTGTAACGCTATTGCATACAATCCAATAACAGGGGAGTTGGTGGATCCATTTTACGGACAAAGAGATATAGAAAATAAGGTAATTCGTGCAGTTGGTGACCCAGACCTTCGTTTCAACGAGGATGCGCTTCGCCTTATGCGTGCGATTCGCTTTATGAGTCAGCTTGATTTTGATATTGACAGCGTTACACGTGAAAGCATTGAGAAAAATGCGCATCTTTTGAAGAACATTTCACGTGAAAGGGTGAGGGATGAGTTCGTAAAGCTTATTATGACGGATTTTCCTATGCGCGGGCTTGTTTTAATGAAAGAAACGGGTATTTTGGGAGATGTCGTGCCAGAACTTCTGCGAGGTGTAGGTGTTACACAGAATCAGGCGCATATGTATGACGTATGGGAGCACAATCTTCGCACATTACAGCACGCCGCAGACAAGAAATGGCCGTTACACGTGAGACTTTCAGCGATATTTCATGATATTTCAAAGCCAGAGACCAAGCGTTACTCAAAAGAGAAAGGGGTTATTACGTTTTACGGACACGATGTAGTAGGTGGACGCGTTACACGTGAAATCATGGAGCGACTAAAGTTCCCAAAGGATCTCATTGAGCAGGTGTCTATGTTTGTGCGTTGGCACATGTTTTTCTCAGATACAGAACAAATAACGCTTTCTGCTGTGCGTAGACTTATCACCAATGTAGGCAAGGAAAATATTTGGGACCTCATCGATCTACGCATCTGTGACCGTATAGGAACAGGGAGACCTAAAGAAGAGCCATACAGACTAAGAATGTATCAGTCTATGGTAGAGCAGGCGCTTAAAGATCCGGTAACCCTCAAAATGCTTAAAACAGATGGGAAACGTATCATGGACGTTACACATGAAACCCCAGGACCAAAGATTGGGTATGTTTTACATGCGTTATTCGATGAAGTGCTTGAAGATCCTTTGAAGAATACAGAGGAGTATCTTGATAGACGAGCAAAAGAGCTCATTGTGCTGTCAGTTGAAGAGTTGAAAGCACTTGGAGCGAAAGGAAAAGAAGAAATGGAACAGAAAAATGTAGAGCAAGTAAAGGAAATAAGGAAGCAATTCAAAGTAAAGTCGTAAAAGACATACAGAGAAACACTTTGTCCTTTATAAAGGACAAAGCTATTCTGCTATACTGAGCGCATGAACCTCTCTTTGGATGCACTTCATCCGCTTACACTTACTCTTCTCAAAAAACGAGGAATACCCGATGAAGAAATTGAAGATTTTTTGAATCCTTCATATGAAAAGCATATTGGAGACCCGTTTGGTATACACGGTGTGTCGGAAGCTGTGGAAAGAATACTGCTCGCGGTGAAACGCGGCGAGAAAATCTGTGTATATAGTGACTATGACTGTGACGGCATTCCTGGTGGGGTGCTGCTCCGCACATTTTTTGACGATATTGGATATCCGGTAGAAATATATGTACCACACAGACATAATGAGGGGTATGGTGTACATATTCACGCCGTGGATGCTCTAAAAGAGAGAGGGGTGACACTCATCATCACCGTAGATCTCGCTATTACAAATATTGAAGAGATTGCGTATGCGAAGTCTGTTGGGGTGGATTTTATTGTTACTGATCACCACTTGCCGATAACAAAAGAGATGTCAGATGACAGAGAACAGAGCGCAGACAGCTCCCTAACTCCTAACTCCCAACCTCTAACTATTCAAGTCGTTCCCGACGCTGTAGCTGTGATTAATTCGAAGCAAGATGTGTGTAGCTATCATGATGACATGCTCTGTGGGTGTGCGGTGGCGTGGAAACTTGCGTGCGCATTGCTGTCACGGCTTCGTGTTGAGAATATAAACGATGTTGTCTACGAGAAGGTGAAGACCTTACCCGAAGGATTCGAGAAATGGATGCTGGATCTTGTTGGTATATCTACTGTTGCGGATATGGTGCCGCTTGTAAAAGAAAACAGAGCACTCGCACACTATGGGCTGAAGGTCCTACGAAAGACAAAGCGCCCAGGGCTGCTTCATATTTTTAATGAACAGCGGATGAAGTTAGAAAATCTCACCGAAGAAGACATTGCATTTACTGTTGCGCCACGTATTAACGCGGCAGGGAGAATGGGGGCACCTATTCAAGCACATCATATGCTCTATGAAAGAGATCGAGAGCGTGCCGAGCAATACGCTCGTGATCTTGAGCTTTTAAATACAGAACGTAAAGCAGGGGTGAAAGACATAGTGTCCACGCTCGCATTTGATCACTCTGCGTACCAAAATAATGTCGTGGTAGTGGGAGACGTGTCGTGGGGCCCTGGAATACTCGGACTCATCGCACAAAATATCATTGATGAAACAGGAAAGCCGACATTTGTGTGGGGCCAAGGTGGAGACGGTAGAGAGGAGACATCAGACAACAGACAAATGCAGGTTGCGAAAGGGTCGTGCCGGTCAAGAGGGGATGTGCATGTGGTAGAGCTCATGGCTCGATGTAGAGAGATGTTTCCGGGCGTGATGATAGCTTCTGGTGGACATGAACAGGCTGGAGGATTTTCATGTGATCTAGAAAGAATTGACGAACTATCACATGCACTGAACGAAGCGTATAAGCATGTGACTCTCCGAGAGCTTGGCTCACAAGATATCGTCGCAGACGAAGAGCTTAGTATGGATGATATTCATGAGGTTACGTATAAAGCCATCGCGCCACTTGCGCCATTTGGAGAGGGGAATCCAAAGCCTATTTTTATGTTTACGAATGTCACACCGCTTGCAACGAAGCGATTTGGAAAGAAAAATGAGCATTTTGAAGTGATATACCCAACAAGCAAAGGTGGCCGCATTAAAGCTATTCAATTTTTCGTAAAAGGGGATACAGAAGAAAAAGCTGCAAAGCCCCACACGCTTCTCGCTCACCTTGAAAAGAGCTTCTTCGCAGGAAAGACGGAGCTGAGGCTGAGAATCGTGGAGGTGAGGTAGAAGTTCGCATTTATTGGATAATGTGAGAAGATAAAGACATGGAAGGAGAAAATAATCTTCAAAAACTAACCAAAAAGATCGTAAATGCCAGGGGGAACAATTGCCGGTAAGTGCC
>CAYVOJ010000040.1:0-4808 GCA_964453485.1 uncultured Candidatus Saccharibacteria bacterium | reverse complement strand
CCACGGCTACGGAAAGGTTATTGAAACGCCATATCCATTTGACGAAGATCAACCGACACAGGTATATGACACAGAGCAAGCTCGAGCGCTCCTTTCTAAGAGTAAATATATTAAAAATGCCTCTACGACATTAACGATTACTCTTGCAACAGCAAACACAGACGAGATGAAAAAGGTTGCAGACATGATTCGTAAAGACTGGGAAGCTATTGGTGTACAAACACAGCTTGCTGTGTATGAGGTAGCAGATTTAAACCAGACAGTTATTAAGGACCGCGACTTTCAAGCGCTCCTTTTTGGTTCTATCACTGAATCCCCTGCTGACTTATATGCTTTTTGGCACTCATCGCAACGAAGCTATCCAGGACTTAATATTTCAAATTATGTTAGTAAGCGACTCGATGACACACTAGAAACAATACGTGAGAGTGAGGATGAGCTCGATCGTGTGCAAGCCTATCATACAGCTAAGCAGGAGTTCGCCGATGAGGTCCCTGGAATATTTTTATTCGCCCCATCACTTATGTATATAGCAAAAGATGCTGTGACATCACCATTACCACAATATAGCTTAAGCGCTTCCTCACGATTTGACCTCATTACTTCCTGGTATAGATACACGGAAAAAGTGTGGCCGAAAACCGAACAACAAAGAGCAATAACATTACTAGAAAATATACTTCATTAAAAAACTTTATAACAAAACTACTATGACTACAGAACAAACAACAACTCAATCAGAAGCTCCTATCACAACCCCTGCACCAACCATGCCTTCACGCAGACCATTTGATCGTACACGAGGAGGGCAAGGTGGCTCTCGCGGTGGACGCCAAGGAGGAGGCCGTGGACGACCGGTAGCCGGACCACGCTTTGATACAACGGTCTCAGCAAAACGTGAGACTGATCACATTCCCCCACTTAAAGACGGCGATATTCGTATCATTCACTTGGGAGGTGTTGAAGAAATCGGGCGAAATATGAGTATGGTGGAGTATAAAGATTCTATTATTGTTATTGACTGTGGAGTTCAGTTTACAGAAACACACACACCAGGTATTGATTTCATTCTTCCAAACACACGATACCTTGAAGAAAATAAGCACAAGATCAAAGGTGTCATGGTAACACACGGTCACCTTGATCACATTGGTGCTATTCCTTACATCATGCCTCGTATTGGAAATCCGCAAATTTACGCTCGTCTCTTTACATCACTTATGATTAAGAAGCGTCAGGAGGAATTCCCTCACCTTGCACCGCTTACAATGAATGTCGTGGAAAAGGGCGACACCATTACATTCGGCGATCTTAAAGTCCGTTTCTTTGGGGTGTCACACGCCATTCCGGACTCAATGGGTATCATTATCGAAACACCATACGGAGATATCGTTCACACTGGGGATCTTCGCCTTGATCACGACAATGGCATTCCTACCGATGATGAAATTGAGCGTTATGAGGTATTTAAGGATCGAAATGTACTCCTCTTAATGACTGACTCTACAAACTGTGAAAACCCTGGATTCTCTATTTCTGATCGTATCGTCTACAAAAATATTGAAGACGTTATCAGAGAAACTCCTGGGCGTCTCATCGTGAGTACGTTTGCTTCACAGGTAGAACGCATGATTCACATGCTAATGACTGCTGAAAAATATGGAAAGAAAGTAGTTATTGAAGGGCGCAGCATGAAGACAAACGTAGAAGTTGCGAAACTTGCAAACATGCTTCATGTACGACCAGAAACACTTATTCCTATTGAAGATCTAACTCGTTACCCTGACAATAAGGTTCTTGTAATGGCAACAGGTGCTCAAGGTGAAGAATTTGCAGCACTTGGAAGAATTGCAAACAAGACTCATAAGTATGTACGTCTCACACCACGAGACACGATTCTTATGTCTTCTTCAGTTGTACCAGGAAATGAGCGAGCTGTTCAAAATTTGAAAGATAAGTTATCACGCCAAGGTGCTCACCTTATTCACTACAAAACATCTGATGTTCACTCATCAGGTCACGCGAACGCTGAAGAGCTTGTATGGATTCATAATAAGATACACCCTAAATTCTTCATTCCTGTTCACGGCTATCACTACATGCTTCGTATGCATGCAGATATTGAACGACGCCTTGGCATGATGGAAGAAAATATTATCATTCCAGATAACGGCATGGTTATTGAAATCCAGAACGGCGGAGATAAAATCGTCGCCCTCAAGGAAAAAGCTCCGTGTGAGATGATTGTAGTTGACGGAACATCTGTTGGAAAGATTCAGGACGTTGTAATGCGTGACCGCCAAACACTTGCTGAAGACGGAATGTTCGTAGTGATTGGTGTCATCGATAGTCACACACATCAATTGAAGAAATCTCCCGACCTCATTTCTCGTGGATTCGTCTACTTGAAAGAATCTCAAGATCTCTTGTATCAAACTCGACTTCTTACTAAGAAAGTCATTGAGGACGCCCTAGCACGTGGTGGATTTGTAAATCTTGACCAGATGAAGCAAGATGTTTCAGAAGCAACAACAAAATTCCTCCTTCAAAAGACCGCCAAGCGTCCAGTGATTATACCGGTGATTATTAGCGTTTAGTTTATAGCAATCGGCTAGTACCATAATGAGCGCGACCTTCGGTCGCGCTCATTATGTGTACATCGCTACACGCTAAAGCTCACCTGCTTGATGCTATACTGTTCCCATGCACGCCCTCACTCGTAACAAACTTCTCATTGCGACATTCATGATGACCATTTTGTATGCATTACATTATGGTATACCTGTCTACGCTACTTCATCATACCTGCACATGTACTTTGGCTCTCAGGTCGTTAGCCTTCTGTACTTAGTTGGGAGTGTTTCTTCACTACTTGTTTCTATTCATGTAGCGCAGTACATCCGCAGATTTCATACGTATCAATTCACCATGGGAATTGTTATCGCAGAAATGCTTGCCACCGTTGCATTCGCCGTAACCGATAACCCCTTCTTTATCGGACTCTTCTTTATCACTCACTTCTGTCTTCAGGTACTACTCTATATCTGCATCAATGTTTTCGTAGAAACCTTTAGTAAGCATTCAGAAACAGGAATGGTTCGCGGCATTTTTCTTGTGTTACTGAACATGGGAATACTTCTTTCTCCTGTGATTGGAGGGGCGATTCTTTCTCGAGGATCATTTTCTGCGCTCTATATCGTAGCAACCGCAATGCTTATTCCATTTATATTTTTCCTTCATCAGTACATGCGTCATTTCCAGGAACCCGCATATCATAGTGTGGACATGCTTGGTGCGGCTCGTAAGGCATGGAAAAACAAAGACCTTCGTGGAGGTCTCGTAGCAGCTGGAGTACTTGAGTGTTTCTACGCTGGCATGGTCATCTATTCTCCGATATATCTCACCTCACTTGGTCTGCCACTCCACGTATACCTATCTTATATCTTACCTTTTGCTCTCTTACCACTTGTAATACTTCCGTATGAGCTTGGATGGCTTGCTGACACAAAGCTTGGTGAAAAAGAGCTTATGATTATAGGACTTGTCATCATTGCTCTTTCCCTTTTCTTAATGGTTGTCGTTCAAACAACTAATCCTCTCACCTGGATAGCGCTTCTCATGTTCTCTCGAGTTGGAGCAGCGTGTGTGGAGACTATGGCATTTACATACTATTTCAAAAAAGTCGGAGCAGAAGACGCTTCTCTCACCGCACTGTTTAGTAATATGCGTGGAGTCGGTACTATCATTGTTGGTATTCTTGGCTTCTTCTTAAGCCCATTACTTGAACCATATCCGCAGCTTATGTTTATTGTGCTCGGTTGTGCAGTTTTGCTTTCTCTTATCTACGTGCTTCCTATTCGTGATACACGCTAACATTTTATCTATGAAAACTATTACTGTTCAAGAAAAAGTTTCTACGCGCTTAAATAAATACATAAGTGAGCAAGGTGTCGTGTCTCGTAGGCATGCAGATGAAATGATTACATCTGGACATATTTTAGTTAATGGGAAAAAGGCAGTGCTCGGTCAAAAAGTAACTCATGGTGACGTCATCTCTCTCGTGCAAGTTTCTAAAGAGCACGTGTATGCACTCTATAACAAACCTCGGGGAGAAGTCACCGGAAAACTGTCGTCTCTTCCTGGTTGTGATCCTGTCGGAAGACTTGATAAAGAAAGTGAGGGACTTCTGCTCTACACGAATGATTACCGTGTTGTCGACGCACTACTTCACCCTCGTCATGCACGAGAAAAAGAATATGAAGTCAGTGTGCGCGAAAAAATGACACCGCGTGTCATTACTTTACTTAAGCGTGGAATACGAACACAAGAAACAACCTATGCACCAGTAAAAAGTGTAAGCATTTACAATGAAGGAAGAAGCTTACGTATTATCATCACTGAAGGAAAGAAGCATGAAATTCGAAGAATGTTAAATGCTTTGAACCTTACCGTACTTTCTCTCAAGCGAGTACGCATTATGTCATTTAGTTATCGCGGTATAGCGCCAGGTAAAGTACATACACTTACCGAACGACAACAAGAAACCCTTTTTAAAGACCTCGGACTTGAAATATCTGTTCCAACCAAGTAGCTAGAGAATAGCATAGCGTTTTCCTTTTTTCTGTATAAACCCCTCTCGCTCTAATGCAGAAAGCACTTCTGGCACACGACTATCATCTGGTAGTGAAGATCTATGTGTAATAGCAAAAAGTACTTTAGCGCGTACCTCACGAAGCGAACCTTTAAACGGAGACTGTTTCGTATACCCATACGATTTTTTATTATGAGAAATCTTTTCAGACTTTAAG
>CAYVOJ010000039.1:1397-5084 GCA_964453485.1 uncultured Candidatus Saccharibacteria bacterium | reverse complement strand
CGTATGGACACGAATGTGCGATAAAGCTTGTGAAATAGCCTGAAATAGGGTGTTTTTAACTTGACTTTTATATAATATATGATATAGTTTACTTGATGAGTTAATCTCAGTTCCTTACATAGTCATTTAGGAGATCTCACAGTGTCAACCAAAGCAATGACGACAATCCTTGGCAACTTGGCATTTCTGGGGGTTAAAGATATGCAAGTCGACGGTGAAGTCACTGTCGGAAAAAAGAGATTACGAATCAAGACTGGATTAGCGAACCTCTGTGCAAACAGAAGCACCTTGCTGTCCATGGTTCCGCGTTCCCCTGGGGAACTATTGTGCCCGACGGTTTCTGTTTTTCATAACATGAAGCAGATTGGAACGATTGATTCCAACGGGTATTTTTACTACACAGAGGCTGAGAGTCTCCCAGTCTTTCTTGCTTGGGTTGTTGCTACAAGCACACGCAAGCGGCTGTTACGGTATCAGATTGATATGGAGGCTGAAAGACTTCTCGCGATTATCAAAACCGCCTCACCAGATAATCCTGAGTCCTGTCGGAGGGTGTATCAGGATAGCTTTTGCCTCCAGATGAATTCTGCGGTACCGGATGGTGGCCCATGTTTGAGAAGTCCTGTGTGGTCTTTTTGTTTCCAGAAGTTGCATGGAAAAAAACCTCCTCCGCTTGGTTTTATTGAGGCCTATTGACCCGCAGCGCGCGAAAAACCCGCGCAGTCTGGCGGGTTTTTCTTTTGTATTTTTAAAATTTGTGAATGTCCCAATAACAACAAACAGACAATAGTTGCAAAATTAAAGCCTAAGTGTAGAATGACAGCGTTACAGTACCTTAGTCAGCAACCATCAACACTGGAAAGGTTTGAACATGGAAATGACTGAAATTAAAAGCATCGAGTTCGTTCGCTCTGCCGAAGGGACTTACATGCTCGGTAATCTCAATCCAGACGTGACGTGGTTTCTGGTATATACGGGAGAGTTTTACTTTTGCCGAGGTGGCGACGGGGCACACTCTGCCCTCTTCGAAGAGGTGTACGATAGGATCCCTGAACCCCTTGTTCCTGGACCTCCTGACGACTTCAATAGGAGTAGTGTGGTTGCCGCCGGGCGCATCAAGGAGATCAAAACCACCAAGCTACTTCTATGGGGGAGTAAAAATCTCAGGGTTACAACGCCAGAGGATTGGCGCTCCGATCTCGAGAAGGTCTTGGAGGAGCAAGTGATTCCCGAAGTCCTCGCTGTTCTCTGATTAGTCTCGCACGCCCGACAATACCCGCCAGTCTGGCGGGTTTTTCTTTTTTGTATTTTTAATAATCCCCACCTTCCCATTTTGAGGACTCTCGGAGCCGGGTAGGCGAGAGGGAAGGATTTTCTTAGCAAAGAAAATACCTGTGCCTCAAAATGGGAAGGTAAAAAAGAAGAGGTTTTTGAGAAAGGATTTTATGTATTTGATTTGAAAACATTGACATTTCTCGGCATATCTGCTAGAATAGGGATATTATTTCCTTTATGGATATCTCTGTGTAGTCAGGTTTATTTGACTCTTTTGCGATAACCATATAATCTCTCCAAATTTAGGCGAGATGATAAGCGCAAATAATGCAAATTAATCAACCTAATGCTTCGGTTACCGAGTTACATCTCTGGTGCTAGAAGCCTATATTATTTATGTACACCATTACAACTGGCGGGTCATCTACAAATGACTCACGTTCTCGTTCGTCTTCACCTCGTGGTCGTTCTTCTTACTCATCTTCTCCTCGCGAAGGAGGGTATTCTCGTGGTGCTTCATCATCTCGAGGAGGTTATTCTTCACGAGGGCCATCTCGTGGTGGTTTCGGACGTGGTCCTGCGCAAGGTGGCGCTCGTTCATTTAATCCAAAGCGTGGATTCAAGAAGGATTATATTGACGAAAAACTTTTTATTAACAAAGAAGCTGGAGTTGCTGAAACAGACAACTATACACCAAAGCACAAGTTCACCGATTTTAATATCGCAGAACTTCTTTCAGCGAACCTAACTGCAAAAGGTCTCATTAGTCCTTCTCCTATTCAGGATCAGGCTATCCCTGTTGTTATCAAGGGAGGTGATGTTATCGGTATCGCTTCAACAGGAACAGGAAAGACTGCAGCATTTCTCATTCCACTTATCAACAAGCTTGTTGCAGACAAGGAGCATAAGATGATGGTTCTCTGTCCTACTCGCGAGCTTGCTCAACAGGTAGAAGCAGAGTTCGTGGCGTTTACTCGTGGCATGAAGCTCTTCTCAGTATCATGTGTAGGAGGTGCGCCAATCATGCGTCAGATCAAGGAGCTTGAACTCGGTGTTAATGCTGTTATCGGTACACCAGGACGTGTGAAGGATCTTATCGAACGTGGAAAGATCAACATGTCACTCTTTAACTCTATTGTGCTCGACGAAGCAGATCGTATGCTTGATATGGGATTCATTGAAGATATGCGTTCTATTCTTGGAGCAATGCCAAAGACAAAGCAGGGACTATTCTTCTCTGCTACATTCTCTCCAGAAATTAAGCGTCTTGTTAGTGATTTCTTGAAAGATCCAATTACTATTTCTGTAAAGTCTCGTGATACAGCCTCATCGGTTATGCAGGATGTAATCCGTGTACAAGGGGATAATGAAAAAGTAGAAGCTCTTCACGAAATTCTTCTCAAGCCTGAGTATTCTAAGGTTCTTATTTTCCGTGAAATGAAGCGTCATGTGGACGGTCTTGCGGAAGAACTTACAAAACGTGGATTCAAGGCTCTTGCTCTCCATGGCGACATGCACAACCGTGAACGTGAGCGTGCTGTAAAGGCGCTCGGTGCCGGAAAGGTGCAAGTAGTGATCGCAACTGACGTAGCTGCACGTGGGCTCGATATCTCAGATATTTCACTCGTGGTGAACTACGATATTCCAAATAACTATGAGACGTATGTTCATAGAATTGGACGAACAGGACGTGGGACTAAGCTTGGTCATGCCCTCACCTTCGTCCCAAAACGCTAAATGTTAGTAATTTCACCTAATCTGCTTTGTTAGAAAATATTTTTGCCCCCGTAATGTACTAGTTGTACATCTTGGTCGCAAAAATATTTTCTGCCTCGCATCTCAGGCAAAATAACTAACGTTTAGTGCTGAAGAAATTTAGTAAAAAAAATACAAAAGCGCGACCGCAGGTCGCGCTTTTGTATTTGACTAAATCAAGTTGCAGTAGTAGTGTTTTCTTGAAAGTTGGCCGTCGCTAACTATGTAGAGGATTTCCATGACAAAGTCAGTTCTGATTGTTGAGGATTTGCCTGAATTGGGCAAAGCTCTGCTGCGAAGTCTGTTTGAAGCCGCGAATGAAGCCGAAATTTCCATAGAGGTTGATCTCGTCACAAACAGGGAAGACGCCTTACGTTTACTGGGAGAAAAAGAATACGACCTTGTCTCTGTTGATGGAAGGTTTCCTTCAGTTCCTGACGGTGACGTGCCTGATTATGCAGGGCTTGTGCTCATATTCCATCTGAGGAAAATGCCTCGGCAACCCGGTTTCATCATTTTCTACTCAGCCGACGCTAGCCTGCTGCACACAGCAAGCTTGATACCCAAAAGTTATCCACCAGTTCATGTTATCAGTAAAGTGATGGACGATGGAACTGCATGGATAGACACCTGCATCAAAGTACTTTCTGGTCATCC
>CAYVOJ010000039.1:0-1297 GCA_964453485.1 uncultured Candidatus Saccharibacteria bacterium | reverse complement strand
TGAAATTATCTATGGTACCATTATAGTATGTTTAAAATAATTCATATCAGTGCGTATACTTTACTCATAGGTCTCGTAGTATTTCTTGGCTATGAATTAAAAGTAAGAACGCCAAACTTGCATACTGCGCTAAGCAGTGGAAACCAAACAGAACTTTCCTACGGCACAGAGTATTTTGTTAAAAAGTACATAACCGGCACAGCGATGACGAATCTTACGAAAGTCATTATTTTTCCAGAAGACTCAAGCAAACCAGAAATTATATTTACAGATAGTGGTGACGTAGTTCCTCAGAGAATTTTTGAAAATACTATTCTTACAAGCACCACAACAGAATCAAAATTTTTCTTCCAAAGTGACTGGAATAGCGGTATGCCTAGGTTGGTTGTTTTAGATGCTAATACCACTAAGGAGTTTGTTGTAGATCCAGACTGTGATGTTGACTGTACACCTCCAAAGACCCACAGACTTGATTACTACTATTTGGATAATTGTGTAACCACCACTCAAACAAATTGTCAGTCTGGCTATAGAAAAATATTTAGTATAGAAAAGGATTTTACTGCTATCTCAAGCATTAACTATGTTCCTTTATCAGGATCGCCAGTTGGTGTGGGTGTTGTTTCTATTCTTGAAAATGAAGTTGGTGCAGTATGTTGTGATGCTAGCGCTGTTATCATTAACAAAGTCATAGAATACAACCCTCTTACAAGAACAACAAGAGTAAGATATCTTGAGAATTATAATAATATCGTACCCCCTAATAAGTAAGTTCAAAGGAGAATGGTAACAAAGAATGTTTAAGCCAAGAGTTGTATTGAGTCGTACTACTTGAATTCCAAAAGTATTTCCTTAAAGTTTTTAATTTTATTATTGGTATCAACAATAATCCCTTCTTCTTTATATAACTTCATCCTCTTACTTCTATATTCCTCGCTTACCCAGATACTTCCATTTGCATATACAATCCTGTGAAAGGGGATTGCGAGACCTTTTTCAGTGTGAGCTTTCGCGAGTATTCCTGTAATGCTCTGGGACGCCATGCCTCCCGCTCCTGCAGCACGAGCCAGTCTTCCATAGGTTGTAACTCTTCCTTTAGGAATGGAAAGTGCTATTTCTATAACACGTTCACTAAATGTTTTTCCAGAGGTTTTCTTCATATGTAAAGTGTATCAGGTTTTGTATTAGTGAGGCTAATACATGTTTTTAGAATCGGTTTTGCAATTCAAAAAAAACGGATGTATACTACTCTTAGCTAACTAAGTATTAACCATTATAATCATATTCTTATGTACGA
>CAYVOJ010000038.1:0-5113 GCA_964453485.1 uncultured Candidatus Saccharibacteria bacterium | reverse complement strand
TCTGATTTGATCACATACAGGAGCGACGGCTTGAGGAATGTAAAGAATGCAACATGCCCCTTTCGTACAACAAAGTGAGAAACACCTAGCGGCAGCACATCTAAAAACTTTGCTCTCAAATCATTTTTACTAAGCACGCTTGTGTCCCACAAGCTTTTCTCGCTCGTGTGACCAATGTAATACGTTGTTATTTTCTTCCTTGATTCTCCTATAAGGTATTCGTCAAGCGCGTCCCCCATCATCTCGCTAAAACCTTTTGTGTTACCTCCGATAATGTATTGATCTTCATGTTCTTTGACACTTTTTACCCAATCCACTTCATATTTTTGTATTGCACGATCACCAACATATACTTCAAAGTCCTGTTCATGTCCTACTTTTGAAAACTTTTGCAACTCCTTTACGAGATCTTCTGCTTCAGCCACTCGCTTCTTTGCAATCTTTTCTATCTCATTCGGTGCATTCGCTTTATATTTACTCAACTTTCCATGAGGAATTTCTTCAACTAATCCTAGCTGTATGAGTCGAGGCAACGCTAAATACACATATTGTCTGTGCAATTTCGCCCCAATCGCTATTTTTGAACCACCAATCTCCCCTCCACGCTCTAGTAAATAGACATATACCCTAGATTCTCCATCAGAAAGACCAAATGAAAGAAGCTTCTTTCGGGCGTTTTCTAAGCTATTTTCCTCTTGTGTCGTCAGTGTGTCGTTTTTTAGTGTCATAATATATATGACACTATATCATAATATGTATATTTTGCAATACTTTTTGTAATGAATAACTGACATCTTTATATTGACAAATGTGTTTTAAAATGGCATAATGTTGTCAGAAAGTTCAGGAATGGTTCCCGAACTACACGCACATTGAAAGGTGACAAAATGAGCAACTCCAACAAAAAACTGAACATTCTCGTTATCGAAGATAACGAGCTGGAAGGAAACTCTGCAAAGGCACAACTGAAAGCTCACAACGTAACTGTTGTGAAAGACTTTTACTCCTTCGAAAAGGTTTGGGGGCAAGGTGGCAACCGCGAATCTTGGGGTATCGGCTGGGACGTCGTCCTAACCGACCTCAACTTTCCGGTCGACAGCACCTCAGACTTCAAGTCTAGTGCCGGGATCCCTCAAAACCAACCGCAACCCATCGGTGCAATCATTGTGCTGATGGCGCAAACCGCCAAAGTTCCTGTCAAAATGCTTTCTAAGCACGGAGATACCGTCAACTATCCACTAGAAGCAATGAATATTGCTGTCTCCGGGGAATCGGGTGTTGACGGCCAGATCTTGGTGGACGCAACCTCTCTCGAAGGGCTCGCCATAATTGAAGAGCATCAAGCGCTTCAGTGGGCTTCTGCTTCAGAGGAGCGGCGCATCATTCGTGAGCACGGGGAGGACTTCATGCAAATATTAGAAGAAAGTGAAGTTCTCCAAAGATGGGAAGCACGTCGGAGCGAACTTGCTTCCATTGACCCAAACCATGTATACGACGAAGAAAAAAACACATGGGCAAACACTATCGAGGTGAAAAATTGGGGAGGTGCTCTACAGCTTTTGCTTAGCAATAAGTAAAAGCAGCCGCAAACCTAACCCACGCGGAATATAAATTGGGTTCAACCGGGCGATTGAAACACATCGCCCACTTTATAAAGTCTGTGATTGAAAAATCGTAGATTTTAAAAGTTTAGTTCATTTACCAACAGGAGGATCTATGGAACGCCCAGTTCAATACCAAGGGTGCCTTGCAGAAGACTACACCTCTAAACGCAGGACCGAGCACCCACACAATTCATCCTGCTACGAAACATGGTTGAAGGAAGTTGGATTTCAGCTCAAAGGGAAAAGAATTCTCGATATGGCATGTGGTGCTGGATTTAGCTCCCGTAAACTCGCGGAGCTTGGTGCCTCTGTGCATGGGATCGATATTTCTTTCGAAATGATCGCGCAAGCCAGGGAGATAGAGGTTCTTGTTTATCCGCTTGGTATCACTTACCAGATTGCTGACGCATCACAACTAGATCTTGAGAGGACATTCGATATTGTTACGCCATCATTTCTGTTCAACTATGCAGAAGATGTCGCTATGCTCAAAAGTCTCACACAATCAGTTGCTCGGCATCTTACGCCCGGCGGAATGATGGTGGGATTAAACGCACCGCCACAGCCAGTCGTGCCCCGTATGGAAAATGCGGGACACTACAGCGAGTGGATAGATGAACCTTGGAAAGAAGGTTCTCGCGTTCGTTTGCGTAACTTCGATCTGAACGGAAACAGTGTCTGCGATATCGTATTCCGCTACTGGTCACAAGAGACGTACGAAAAGTATCTCACAACTGCTGGACTCACCAATATCCGTTGGGTACCGGTAGAGATGAACCAAGAAGGGCGCAAATTCCCCAACTGGCTCGAGCTCGAACAGCACATGTGCAGCATAGTACTCGTCGCAACAAAGACTTAACCCTAACCCACGCGGAATATAAGTCGGGTTCAACCAAACCGCACTAGAATGTGCGGTTTTTTCTTTTATCTATTAAATTTCTGGAAAAACTCCTCTCTCTCACTTTGTTCAAACATAAACGAAAACATTTTAATAAGAAATGTCGCCATGTTGTGATCAGTAAACGAAATAGCTGCCACTTTTTCTAAGTCTACAAGTAATATTGTGTCTTCAAATATATATAGTGATAGTCCTCTTGGAAGAAACTCTTCAGGTATTGCGTGCGAATTCCCGAGGCGCCCCTTGTATGCGTCTGTAATCTCTTTATCTTTCTTAATGTCTTCTGGTGCTTCAGGGCTATGTATTGTAAGAGCAAGAAGCTTGTGTTTCACTACTGCTTTGTTATGCTTATTCACCCATTCTTTCCCCATAAGCTTAATCCACATAGCCCAGTTCTTTGAACTCTGTATCGAGTACATACGCGCTCCGTCTTTTCTCACGGTGAGCTTCATGAGTACTTCTGCAACTTCCTTTTTTCCAGAATATACGCTAAATCCCTCTGACGTTTTTTTAACATCAATACCTAGGAGCGCTTTAGATACTTCTCCCACTTCTTCCAAAATATGTGAATCTTCATTTCTTGACCAAGTAGTTCTTTTGCCGGTCGTGGACCTAGATACTTTTGCTAACCCTTGTTTCTTCAGGCGCAGCAATACTGTATACACCGTCATGCGTGGCATCTTTAGTTTACGCACGAGCGCTGCCACACTCTCGGGATTATATGAAAGCTTTTTAAATACCTTTAGTTCATTGTTGTTTAGCCCAATCATTACCTTATCCTATAAAATGACATCTTTTATGTCAACTTTAAACCAATCTGATAGATTCAAGGCAAGCTTCATATGAAGCGAACATGGATGGAGGCCTTTGATGACAAGACTATACGTGCGAATGACTCACCCATGCATACTAGTTGCAGAAGTTGGCATGCCGCTCGAAAATATCGAGGATGTGGTGATTAAGTTATCAATACCTTGGATACTTAATGCTGAATATGAAGCACGGGGCGTCGCACCTTCTTGGAATAAGGAGCTCGAACAGGACATAAAGACTTTTTTCACTTATGTCAAAAATAACAACAGGAGGTTCTGGTGGACCGGAGAAAACCACTTAACCAGGGAGCAGCTCAATCAAAAAGTGCCCTTAGTACCAGAATTTGGAACCGTTTGGAAAGAGTGGCGTGAGGTAAGTTGGCAGAAATAACTCATAGCCTTGCATAATCATGCAACGGGTAGTTCTTCCCGATAACGAATACTGCAACTGTCGAAGGACGGGGCCGCACAGCAATGTGCGGTTTTTTCTTTTTTTATTACTGGCTAATCACTATTCCCTGCTCTTTACAGCTCGTTGCCATAAAGCTTTTTATGAATGTCGGACATTGAAGCGTTACCGTCTTCTCATTCGTAGCGCTTTTTAATCTAAGGTTACACGTAATATATCCGTCACCATTAGAATCTTCCCCCTGACAGTTCTTGCCGACGATTGCGTAGTCACCGTACATCTTGGAAGCATACTCTTCACCTTTTGAGATGCCACGTGAGGCACGCATTTGATTACCTAAGATAAAATAAGAGTACAAACCAGCTACGAGAATAATAAGCGCAAGAGCTACACCAAGGATTTTTTTCATATATCTATGATATCACGCCTGTTGTAACAAAAGAAAAGCGCAGACTATGTAAACAAAAGACTTCTATCCCGCTCTTCCACATCTATCTCCTCTGTCATGTGTTTCAAAGCGCCTTGAGTGGATGCGAGATGCACCACATGCTTACCGAACTTGTTCTCGAGAGCGTCGAGCTGTCTATGTATCTCCTTGAACTTATCGCTTTTCGTATCTTCGAGGTCAAAGAGTGTAGCCTGCACGTCATTCTCCTTACTTAGATTCTGTAACGTTATACCAGTTGCTCGATAGGTCATGCCCTTTACTAAAAGCTCACCCAGCTTCTCTTCTACCAGACCAAGAATGATCTCCGGGGCGTTTGTTGGTTCGTCGAGTGTCACAGGAAATGCCGAGAATCTGAGCGTCTTGTCACGAAGTACGATCGTGAATTTCTTTGGTATGAGTGAATATCTCCTTGCCTGGGCACATACATCTTCGACATGCTTAGAAAGCTGCATGAGAAGGAACTTTGTATCGTCAGTCGCTGGATGAAAGGTATGCATTCGCTGTATTGAGGAATATGAAGACTTTATTTCCTGATCCACCTTCATCACTGATATCCCGCGGAGCTCTTTCCATAAGTCTAAGAAGTTGCTAGAAAAGTTCGTACTCACCCATCTATCATCCTTGGATACGAAGTCACACGCCTTAAGTACCCCTTTTCTCTTCAGAGATTCTGCAGTCCTCGGACCTATGCCCCAGACTTTCTCCACGGGGAATGTCTTCAAGAACTCTCCTGCGGTATCTACCGTGATAATGGTGAGGCCGTTTGGCTTCACCCATTTGGATGCTACCTTTGCGAGCACTTTTGTCGGAGCCATGCCAATCGTCACAGAGAGTCCGAGCTCTTCATTCACCTCTTTCTTGATACGCTCTGCTATTTCTAGATATGTCATCTTAAGAGGCTTGTCTAATCCGGTTAGTTCAGCGAAGCACTCATCGATACTG
>CAYVOJ010000037.1:0-5156 GCA_964453485.1 uncultured Candidatus Saccharibacteria bacterium | reverse complement strand
CCTTGATTCAGATAATAAATCAACGAGTGAGCTCATCAAAGCTGCGCTTTCACAATTACAATAGTAAACTACCTGTATGGAAACAACTCTTCGCACTCTAGAAAAACTAATCCCTAAAAAGCTCTACAAGCAGCTTCAGCCTGTGTACCACTTTCTTCTTGCGGTTCTTGGTACTGCCATATACCGCAAGCCATCTCGTCATCTGTACGTTATCGGCATTACTGGAACAAAAGGTAAATCTTCTACCACAGAATTTGTAAATGCTGTCTTAGAAGCCGCTGGCAAGAAAACTGCCGTCCTTTCGACGATACGCTTTAAGATTGGGAATACAACTCGTCCAAATAAATATAAAATGACAATGCCGGGAAGATTATTTACTCAAGCATTTTTACACGAAGCTGTTCAGGAAGGGTGCGAGTATGCAGTTATCGAGATGACCTCAGAAGGCGCTCGTTTCTTTCGTCATACAGGAGTAGAGATGGATGCACTCATCTTTACGAACCTCTCCCCTGAACATATTGAAAGTCATGGCTCGTTCGCTAACTACAAAGCCGCAAAGCTACGACTTGTTCACCAGCTTGCAAAAAGCTCAAAACCTGCGCGCATTTCAATTGCAAATATTGATAACGAGCATTCATTCTCTTTCTTGATACACGATGTAGAGAAAAATATCGGCTACTCACTTAAACATATAAAAATTCTTAGGCAGGACCAAACCTCAAGCACTATCGTGTGGCATGATACAGAAATTACTATTCCCCTTCCAGGGCTATTTAATATTTCAAATGCGCTTGCTGCGCTCACTCTTGCTCATGAACTTGGCATTAGCACCACAGACGCTAAGCGTGGTATCGAGTCCCTTTCTCTTATCCGCGGACGAGTAGAGAAGGTAGAGTGTGGTCAGGACTTTACCGTGATTGTTGACTATGCTCATACTGATGACTCACTGCGAAAACTCTATGAGACATTCCCTTCCTCTCGAAAAATTGCAGTACTCGGTGGGACCGGTGGTGGTAGAGATTCATGGAAGCGCCCAGTTCTTGGAAAGATTGCAGATGAGCACTGTGATGAAATTATCATTACCGATGAAGATCCGTACGATGAGGATCCGATAAAAATCATGAACGAGGTCGCAGGCGGCGTAAAGAATCATACACCGACCATTATTTCTGACCGTCGTGAGGCAATAGCAAAAGCGCTATCAATCGCTAAACAAGGAGACACCGTGCTTATTACCGGAAAAGGAACAGACCCATACATCATGAGCGCACATGGTACAAAAATTCCGTGGGACGATGCAGAAGTAGCAAGAGATGAACTGAAGAAGCTTTTAGCTAGTAGTAGTTAGCTAAATAAGTATCTACAAAAAAGAAAAGCCACGCGGTGGCGGAGCTTTCAAAAAACGAACAATGAGACTTTAATCCTACTCACGAAAGATAGTTACGTCAAATCTACTCAAATTTGTCTTTTTACTTTCTTTCCTATACCCTGTTTCCATGCCCGAACTCCCGGAGGTTCACACCACTGTAACAGGGCTCCAAAAGGTTTTACCTGGACTCTCTATAGCAGATATCTGGTCAGACATGTGGAGCACTGCGAAGCTTTCAAAGAATACGATTAAAGATCGTAGTTATTTTCCCTATTTCCAAAAGTACACACTCAATCAAAAGGTTCTCCAGGTTCGTCGTCGCGCAAAACACATTCTTATTGATTTAGAAAATGGTTTCACGATAATCATTCACATGAAGATGACGGGACATCTCATGTATGGAAACTACAAATACGATACCAACGTGCGTACCCCGCAAAATGTATTCGCTGCGTGGGGGCCGTGGGTTCCTACTGAAAAAGAATCTCCCCTTTCTGATCCATACAACCGTCACATCCATGTCGTCTTCACACTCTCAAACAAAAAACATCTAGTTTTTTGTGACTCACGAAAGTTTGGAACTATTGCTGTCGAAAAAACAGACACGTTACACACTGAGCGACTTGCACATGTAGGACCAGAACCACTTGAAACGACATTTACACAAGCAGACCTCAAAGAACAGGCTATGAAATCCCCTGCTCGTGCCATTAAAACAGTTCTTATGGATCAGTCTATTATTGCTGGTATTGGAAATATCTATTCTGATGAAATGCTACACCGGGCACACATCATGCCAACACGCACACCTAAAAGTTTGAAGGACCCTGAGTGGAAACTACTTTTCACATCCATGAAAGAAGTTCTCTCGAAAGGAATTGATTTCGGAGGAGACAGTACAAGTGACTACAGAAATATACATGGTGAGCGAGGAGCTTTTCACGGGAACCACCAGGTGTACTTACGAACAGGACAAAAATGTCTTACAAAGGGCTGTGTCGGCAAAATTGAAAAACAAACAATCGGCGGGCGTTCGGCGCATTTTTGTAGAAGTTGCCAAGATTAAACACTAGATGACAGACCGCAGACCGCCTTGCTAACAGATAGCAGAAATTAGACTTCTGTTGTCTGTACTCTCTACTCTGTTGCTGTATACTTATCTCATGGAAACATTCTTTAAAGTATTCTTTGGTTTTTGGCTTATATGGATTTTATGGTACGTCACAGGCGGTCCGCTTCGTGATGACAAGAACAAACCGTTCGTTCGTCCAGCTCAAGGAGGGGGGCTTGAGACCTTTGGCCCAGAGACCACACGATAACTGGAAATATTGTCAAATATTTGCTAGGATGGTGTAACGTTATTCATTGGCTAATTTTAAATTCTTAGTTATCTAATGTCTGATGTCTGTTATCTATTTATGTCCCTATAGCTCAGTCGGTAGAGCAGCTGCCTTTTAAGCAGACGGTCGAAGGTTCGATCCCTTCTGGGGGCACAACGGTAAAACTAAAACACCAAGCATGTGCTTGGTGTTTTAGTTTTAGAAAGCAAATCGCTTTGCTTTCGTGCTGTTTAATAACCACTACACGCGCAAAATACTCTTTTCTAGCTCCCCCTCCAAAGAAACCTCTCCTCTGTGCGCAAGAATGCTCGACTTTAAAATCTGTGATGCAAAAAGTTCACACTCGTCCTTAGTAAACTTTGATGGTTTACCAGAGAGCGTATCCTCCCAGATGGTTTTCATTTTCCACCACAATGCACCCTGCACTGCTTCGGGGGATTCTATGTCGCGTAGTTTCATCCATTCTACCCACACAGCTTTTTTGTCGCGGCGGGCAAATGCATTACAAAGTGCAAAGGGTGTTACCGAGACTTCTTTTTCTTCTCGAGCGTCAAAAACTTTCTCTGAAAACTTTTCCAACTTCTTCACACGGTTTACATCGGCAAACGGCTCATCGATAATAAAAATATTTGATGATGTCTTCATGTCAGGAAGAAGGTCATACACCACTTCCCTGTCGCTCGCTTTTTCAAGCATTTGAATTAGTTGCACGACCACTGCACCACCAAAAAGACTCGACGCCTGAATAAGCGGCTGTACGCCAAGTACCTGCAGTGAATAGAGATGAGCTTGAGGTTCGCCATGCTTTGCAAGCTCTTTAAAAGCCTTTTCTCTTTTGTGTTGTTCTGTTCCAACGATAGCGTATATCATGCGGTCAGTATACTATCCAAGATTTTTAATTTCTAATTTTAGAGAAATGTAATGTATTTCATGGTCAGCCCCTTAGTGAGGACTGCCTCCTAAATCGCCTGAAGATTACTTCCCAGCGATCTGGTCACAGTGAGAGGTAACCCTGAAAGCTTTCTACGAGAAAGCACGCTTTCGAGGACGGTAACTAGTCCATCTGCAATCTTTTCTTCATCACCTTTTTTGATTTCAAAGACAAGCTCGTCGTGGATTTGCATAACAAGCTTCACGCTTTCCGTAAGACCTTCCTTTTCTATATATTCATTTGCATCAAGTGTGGCGAGCTTTATCACGTCGGCACTTGTACCTTGTATCGGGGCATTGATTGCAATGCGCTCACCTTGTGCACGAAGAAATGGAAGAGGGCTTTTAAGTAGCGGCACCTCACGACGCCTGCCAAGTATCGTTTCTGTGTAGCCATGCTTCCACGCAAAAGCTTTCACTTCTTCAAGATATTCCATCAACCGTGAAAACGTTTTTTTGTACTGATCATAAAACTCCTGTGCCTCTTTGCGCTCCACCCCCATCCCTTCTTTAAGTGACGTAACTCCCATCCCGTACAAAATACCAAAGTTGATTGCTTTTGCTTTACGGCGCATGTCAGAAGTAACATCCTTTTCAGCGACACCGAACACTCTCGCAGCGGTACCTGTGTGGACGTCTATTCCTTGTTCAAAAATCTCCACAAGATGCTTGTCTCCTGAGAGCATTGCGGCTGCACGTAAATCTATTTGTGCGTAGTCACATGACAAGAGCACCTTGCCTTCAGCAGCAATGAACGCTTCACGAACCTTCTGCCCTAGCTCAGTTTTAACCGGTAAGTTCTGCAGGTTTGGATCCTCACAACTAAATCTCCCTGTTCCTGCACCTGTTTGAATGAAGTGCGCATGAATACGACCGTCTTCTCGTACATATGTCGGCAGTGAATCAATATACGTAGAAAGCAGTTTGGTCACCTCACGATACTCAAGAACTTTAGCGACCACAGGATGCTCATCTTTTATTTTCTCAAGCTCGGCAGCATTGGTGCTTTTTGCACCAGTGGCAGTTTTTTTAATTCTTGTACCAAGCCCGAGCTTTTCGTACAAAACTTCTGCTAACTGTTTCGGTGAAGCAATATTAAAGTCTTCCCCTGTATCCTGATGAATCTCTTTCTCAAGTTCTTTCACGCGAGCGTGCAATTCTTTTGAAAGCGCCGCAAGCTTTTCAACGTTAAGCGTGATACCGTTACCCTCCATCGCTCGCACGTACGCGATAAGTGGTCGCTCGACTGTTTCAAAGAGATGCCATAAATTTTGTTCTTTGAGTTCTCGAATGAGGTTCTCTTTCACTTCGGCAACAGTCGATCCTCCTGTTATATTTTTAATATCTTGATACTGGGCATTTGTCATCTCACTATGAAGTAGGTGCACCATCACGCGCAGCTCCTCGAGCTCTGGAAGCGATGCCTCTTCTTCTGGCTCAGCACTCACCACACCACCTCCAGACTCGTGTGCTTTTCGCATACGAGGCAGCAGTGACCTGAACACATACTCATCACA
>CAYVOJ010000036.1:0-5606 GCA_964453485.1 uncultured Candidatus Saccharibacteria bacterium | reverse complement strand
TAGAGCGCCGGTTTTGCACTCCGGAGGTGAGCGGTTCGATTCCGCTAGGGTCCACAACTATTGACAAAAGCATTATATATGTTGTATGATGCTTTTGTTCTTTAATTAGGAGTCACTATGGAATTTACTGGTTCCGAAATTCTCGGAATGATTTCCGTTACTGCATTTGCTTTGGCTGCAATTGTCTTTGTCTTCCAGAAAGATTGGACAAATTTTAGCCTCAGCAGTATTGCGACTTTTTTTTACCTCTCTATGACCCGCCATCAAGATACTTTGCTTCGGCGGGTTTCTTGTTTTATCGCTCACAAACAAAAACACCCCGATGTACAGGGTGTTGCAGGGGTGAAAGTGAAATCTTCATGCCCGTCAGTAAAGAAACAAGCATGTACTTCGGTTCGGAGTTTATCTAAACGATAGTACTAGTGACGGAATATCACTTTTCCGGAGTAACAGTATCGATATGGCTCCATGCATACTCTTTATCACCGAATACCTTTTTACCTGGATTAAAAATATTTTCCGGATCGAAAATCCTTTTTGTCTCTTCAAAAAGCTGTATGATTTCTTGAGAAAACATACTCGGCAGATACGCAGTACGAAGCAAACCATCATTATGTTCAGCTGACATAGAGCCTTTATATTCAAAAACAAGAGCGTAGACCTCATCCATTAACTGATGAAGTGTCTGCACGATCCCTTCTTTATGAATATCTGCAAGTGGAATAATATGGAAATTGGCATCCCCCATATGCCCTTGAACTGTATATACAAGATCTTTATAGGTATCCTTTTTAAAAATTGCATCGAGGCGTGGTAAAAAATCTGGAAGATCAAGCGGATGAACGATAATATCATCAATAGTTGGTACTGTCCTCATTCCTTGCATATGAGAACGAAGAAGGGCAAAACTTTCGCGTCTAAACGTCCAGTATTTCTTGGCACTCTTTGCTGAGGTTATATATTTAGTAGGTAGCGTAAATGACTGCATGTCTTCGTATGCTTCGCGAGCTTGTCTATCAACTGCTTCTTCAGAGTCACCAGTAAACTCAGCCATGAGAATTATTTTTGGAATACCTCCCGTGAGTGCCATCCAGAACTCTGGCAAAAACTGAAACCCTAAGGTGAACATGCTCCCTCCCATGCGTATCGCTATATCTTTAAAAAACTTTATCGCTATCTTAAATACGGTATCATCGTATGACTCGATTGTTTCTGGCTTGTGATTTAATAGTTTCGTTATAATCTCACCAAGATGAACAGTTGAGGGTACGAACATTACGATCATTCTTGAATGATTTTTTGGCCGTACACCAGTTATTGTCGCCGAAGTAACTGATGCAAGAGTACCCTGAGATCCTACAATCAGTTTTGTAAGATCAAAGATTTCTGTTTCTTTGTCATAGACATTCCAAAGATAATATCCTGATGAATTCTTAGAAACCGTCGGCTTTGCCTGCTTAATGAGTTCATACTTTCTGATAATCATTTCATAAATCGCCTTATGTATCCTCCCACTTTCATTTTGTTCAAGTACTTTTTTATCTAACTCTTTTTTAGTAAGTGGACGAAGCAGATCTTCTTCACCGTTTGCGTACACAACAGATAAGCCTGCTATGTATCGCTCTGTTTTACCGTACGTGAGCGTTTTCTCCCCTCCTGAGTTATTGGAAACAATGCCACCAATTGCAGCCAGTTCACGAGATGCTGGATAACTTGGCATAATCCAACCATGCTTAAGACTCTGCTTTTCAAAGTCCCTGTAGTACATCCCAGGCTCAGCCACTGCGTACGTATCAGTAAGTTCAAGCATGTGGTGCATATATCGTGTCGTATCAAGCACGATAGACTTTGATAGTGGCCCACCTGTCATACACGTACCCGCTGCACGCATGGTAAGAGAAAGATCTTCCCCTTCTTTCTTTTTCTTGGCAACATACCGTACAATGGAAACAATATCTTCTTTATCTTTTGGAAAAATAACAAGTTCAGGCTTTACATAGAAAAGACTTGTATCTCTTGCAGCTTTTTCCCTATCTTTATCTAAAAGAGAGATATCTCCTCGTACAAACTGCTTAAGCTCGTCAGCAACAATCATATAGTTACGAGTATTCATCAAAAAAGTATACCACAAGAAAAGCACCTCTTCGGTGCTTTTCTTGTGGCTACTGTATTGCTTCTAACTTCTTTTCTATTTCATGCTCAACGATTTCAAGACGTTTTTCAAACTTTTTAAGCATCGCTGTTTCTTCTTTAGTAAGCTCTCGTTTCTTTTGTGCTTTCACGAGGACCGTTCTAAATTCTTCTGTATCTCTTCGAAGCGCTTGTACGTTCACTTTAAGTGTACTTTCTGCCTCTTCCATCGTGCGCTTTACTCGTTTACGAAGTCTTCTAAATTGAACAAGTGAGAACCATAATGTTGCCGCAACACTTACTGAGGCTATAATAACAATCAAGATCACTGAGAGCCAGTTCATGACAAACATACCAATACGCACCAGAGTAACTTTTTCAATCACAACGACTTTCACTTCACCAAAATCACTAATGGTGCCCTTTTGGTCAGTTACGCGAGGCTTCATCTCGTAGATTCCTGACTTTATTGTATCATCTGATGTTGCTGTGTAATCTCCGTTATCATTTGATACCGCTGTAAAGGTTACCTGCTTGTTTGTGCGGTCAACTAATACTATTTCAACAGTACTACGCGGATAGGTGGTTCCACTAACACGAACAACACCACCTTCTTCTACATACTTAGTATAGTCAGTGACTGTCGGCGGATCTATATGAAGCAATGTTATATCAATATCTGTTTTTGAACTATTCCCAGCTTTATCGAATGCTGTAACTGTGATCACATTTCTTCCTGGAGAAAGACGTGGTGTTTTATACAGATTATTCTGTACGATTGAGTAGCTTACTGGATCTCTACCAGAGAGAGAAAGTGTTATGTGATCAATACCTGATAGCGTATCATTACTTACAACCGATACTAGCGGTTGAGGATCAGATGTTGTTGTTCCACCTGGAATAGTTACAGAAGGTGTATCTGGGGCCTTAGAGTCAATAGCAAACTTATAATGAGCAATTTCTCCCCAACCAGATGCATTTTTAAACTGCACATGCATGTAGAGAACACCATCACTATCTGCTATAAATGAACGATTATTAATAGCAGGATCATAGACCTTAGATGGTGATGATATAGCTTTATCATCATAGAGCGTCCTGACGGCAGTCACACTCTTAGGTAGCGTCCACTCGAAGCTTGCTTCTCTCGAGGTATACCATGCATCTTGGCTTGGGTGAGTTGAGGATCGTATTTGAGGTGTCTCTTTCCCTGTCGTCTGTACTGCAACTGGCTCTTCTGTATCTGAAGGAGTTTGTATTTCATAGCTAGCAGATCCTAAAGTACCTGTGACATTACTTGCATTTCCATCATTTGCAAGAACTGATCCTGTCGCGACAACAACTGCGGCAGTTCCTGCTTTTTTAGCAGTAAAACTAATTGAAAGAACCTTCCCTCGTGCTGAGGAAAAGCCGGGATTTAAAATTACCCCTTCTAGTTTAACAGTGCCGTTAGTATTAGAGAATGATGGTTCCTCTGCCCACATTTTGATAATACTTCCATCCTTTGAAATAGAATTTACCTGCAAGGTGTTTGCTGGAAATGTTACTGAGGCAGAGACAGCATTTATTGTTTGAGTGTTATTAGAAACATAAACATCAACCGTAAAAGTTTTTCCCGGTTTAAAAGTACCAGAGGTTGGAGAAAGAGTTATATCAGCAGCAAACACATAACCACACGTAAGAAGCCCAACGAGTCCAAGGAGGAGTGACTTAGTGACTGCGCTTTTTAGGTGGTGAATATTGAGCATGTAGTGTACGTATGATCGTCCATGCAATCAGCATGATGATACCTATTAGTATATACGAACCGAGAAGATTATCTTGTGAGTTTTCAACAGGTGCTAGAGTTACGATCTCATAAGTATCGTCATAGTACGATGCTTTTACATGAACGAACCTATCCCTACCCTGGCGTGCAAGGACATACGTTCCATTAATGGTTCCCCACTCATACATAGCGATACTCTCCGGATCTGATGTTCTTGTTTCAGCAACTTCAAGTTCTTTTACTGTTTTTTGATTAGAGGTAAAGAGCGGAACCAAATACCATTTACCACGAGCAACATTTTGGTCATGAGTAATAAACGGCACAAAGACTCCAGTAGAGACTTTTTTAGCAGCACCATCTTTAAAAAGAGAAGTTTTTGTCATCACTGCCGGTATTGTCACAGATTCAGCGGTGACAGGAAGCGGTGTTGCTTTTCCATCATTAGCAAGAACACGAACAGAGTCAAACATAATATAAGCTTCACCGTTTCCGATCGCTGTTAGCTCAATATCTAAAATTTTACCAGGTCGTTCACCTTGATAGTATGGACTACGGACACCTACGAAGCCTCCCGGCATTATTCCCTCGAAGGTAATCTGCGTGCGGACATTGAAACTTCGCTCCTTCGTTTCTGTTGGCTGTGTACCCCATAGAGAGATTACAGAGCTTGTCGTGTCAATAGATTTTACTTTTAATAAGTCAGACGGAAATGAAATAACACCTGAAACAGCATTTGCTGATACACCTTCTGTATCTAACGACACATGCAGAACATATCCTGTTCCTGATGGATTCTTTGATACGTCAAGTAACACTTTCGCAGCATGAGCAGAAAGGGTCGAAGTTAGTAGTAGTAAAGTTGCTATGTAGTATTTCATAAATTAGCCTGTCCAACAGTACGCGAGAATACTCAAATCAAGAAGATCGACTCTACTGTCACCATTCAAGTCTATTTTTACAGGAAACCCTGTACGTTTGTACCAAAACGCCATAATACTAAAATCTAAAATATTAACACGATTGTCAGTATTCAAGTCACAGCGATTCTTTGATGAAGATATCCCGGAACGAGCACGGTTCGTTGTACCAACAGTAAAACCGACAGCATCAGAATAGAGAGACAGGTCACTTTGTGTTGCGGCGCGTGCTTTTCCTTCGTGCTCTCCTATTTCAAGCTCAGAAGAATCGAGTTTATATAGCCAACCACCAGAACTATTTGCAGTTGTTTTTTTAACAAGCTCAACCGCTGAGTGAATCGATAGGGTGAGTTTGGCGTTTGGTGCAGATTTTCCGAAAAGGGTAATAGGGTCCCCTTGCTTTACCTCTATCTTATCTGTAGAAACCGTTGGCGGTAAAAAAAGTCCGTCCACTACAGTTGTTACACCAGAAGCAATAAAGACAGTGTGGATATCTAACGTAGATCGCAAGTGCTGTGAATCTTCAGCACGAACACCAAAACTGTATGTTCCTGCTGGTAGATTCTGTAAACGTACCTCAAAGGTGCCATCTGGACTAGCAGGAACTTCTGCAGCTATTGATCCGTTACGAATAAGTGTGACGATACTCCCCGGATACGCCATCCCCTTAAAAACAACACTATCAGTGCCCGTTGATAAGGAAACCCCACCTCCACCCCCCCCCCCCCCCCCCCCCCCCACACCAAGATGGGGGGTAACCGGGGGGGTAGGGTGAAATTAGACGGGGGGAA
>CAYVOJ010000035.1:0-5783 GCA_964453485.1 uncultured Candidatus Saccharibacteria bacterium | reverse complement strand
GTGATCCTTGGGTCTTGGAATCTTGATTCTTTTGGTTCCTTGACCCTTGAATCCTTGAAACGGCTCGCTTGCGAGCCCTTTTTCTTTTGGCTGAAGGCCTCCGTATATTTTTTATATTTGATATACTTTCCCTTGAGTCTAGGTTAGTGCATAGTAGTTCACGGATTACTATCACCGGAGAGCAGGTGGGCGGAGCTATGTTTTGACAGCAGTCAAAACGAGCGAGCGACGGCCTACGAGAAACTTTTGTGGCGACAAAAGTTTACTTGTAGGAGACTCTCCGTGGGTTCACCTTCAACAGCTAGCACGAGAAGGGTGCTAGAAAGTAAAAACAGCGTCTAAAAAACGCTGTTTTTACTATGCTTTTTTATCTTGACTTTTTACTACTTTCATGCTATTATTGTAGGAGTCACAATCTGTGGCAAATTGTTTCGGCAATGTAAACCGAGTTTGAACATTTACAAGGAGAGATAACCCATGAACGGGATTACTCAAGTCGTTCCTGCAACCGCAGGCCAACTCAAGCAGATCAATCGCATCATCGCTGATACCGTCGAAAAGATCGTGACCGAACTCGGTCTCGACAAGGACGGTGCACAGCGTGTCATCGAACATGGTGACGAACTCGTCGGCAACATCGGCGAGGTCACCCTGACGACGCTCAAGGACTTGTCGGTCTCCGACAAGTACAAGGACGAAGAAGTGAAGTCGAACTACGGCTACCTGTCGGGCTACAAGAAGCCCAAGGGTATCACCGAGCAGACCAACATCCTCCGTCAGCTGTTCCCTGGCATCGGCTTCGCTGACGAAAAGCTCGCCGAACGTGAAGTGACGAAGAATGCCGACGACGGATGGTTCGCCATTCCGAAGTGGCAGTCGCTCGCACCGACCTATGGTGAAGCGGTGGAACTGGTACTGAAGAAGCTGAGCGAAACCCGCAACGGTCGTTTCCAAAACTACCGTGAAGGCGAACTCGGTCCTGATCAGCTCCGCCAATCTGCGAAAACGACAAGCGTGTTCCAGAAGCTCGCCGAAGAGCAGAATGGCTACGACATCCTCGTGGTCGCAGCCCAATTCGGTCTGCGTCATCGTGGTCGCTCGGTTCGCCGTGTGCGTGAGATCCTGCTCGGCAACGAGTTTGGTCTCGGAGCATTTGCTGTCGGCATCATGCTCCTCACCCACCCTGAACGGCTTGCCCACTACGACGATCTCTGGATCGACTGTGCTGGTGACGAGTTCGCTCCGGGTGCGGGTGGCGAGTTCTGGCGCGCCCCGGTCTTCGACTTCCTCGGCGACTGGCTCCGGTTCAGCACCAGCGGTGTGTCGAATGCGCGCGGCCGCTACGGTTCCGTCTCGGGGTTTCTTCCGCAGTGATCCTTGGGTCTTGGAATCTTGATTCTTTTGGTTCCTTGACCCTTGAATCCTTGAAACGGCTCGCTTGCGAGCCCTTTTTCTTTTGGCTGAAGGCCTCCGTATATTTTTTATATTTGATATACTTTCCCTTGAGTCTAGGTTAGTGCATAGTAGTTCACGGATTACTATCACCGGAGAGCAGGTGGGCGGAGCTATGTTTTGACAGCAGTCAAAACGAGCGAGCGACGGCCTACGAGAAACTTTTGTGGCGACAAAAGTTTACTTGTAGGAGACTCTCCGTGGGTTCACCTTCAACAGCTAGCACGAGAAGGGTGCTAGAAAGTAAAAACAGCGTCTAAAAAACGCTGTTTTTACTATGCTTTTTTATCTTGACTTTTTACTACTTTCATGCTATTATTGTAGGAGTCACAATCTGTGGCAAATTGTTTCGGCAATGTAAACCGAATTTGAAAATTGAAAGGAAAGATGATGACGACTACCCAGTTGATCACGTCGAACGATCCCAAAGGCCAAGATGCTGTCGCGAAATTCTGCGCTGCGTACAACAAGATGGGGTTCAACCCCGAAGCTGCACAGCGACTGAACGAAAGCGGCGAGTTCTGGCAAGGCTTGAAGACCCTCATGGGTCAACACTCGGTGAGCAACCAGTTTGCCTCCGAGGAAGCCCGTTCGAACTACACCTACCCGAAGGAATACCGTGGTCTGAAGCCCATCGGTGAACAAGTGGATCTGATCGCCAATGCCTTCGGTCTGTCGCTCGGTTATACGAGCGAATGGATCGAGAAGGTCATGCCGACGATCTCGCTCCCTGACGGTGCTGAGGGCTGGTGTGCCATCCCTTCGGTCGATGCGGTTGCAAAACGTCACTTCCCCGAGGTCACCGACCCCGTGGACAAGTACTGCCGTGCTGTCGAGCTCATCCTCGAAAAGCTCGGCAAGTCGCGTGACTTCTACAACTACCGTGAAGGCGAGATGACTCCCCGTCAACTCCGTCAACATGCTCGCACGCTCCATGCGCTCGACGTCATCGCCGAAACGCAGAAGGGCGACATCCTGATCATTCCCGTGCAATACGGGATGCGTCACCGTGGTCGCTCCGTCCGCCGTGCTCGCGAATGCTTCACTGCAAACGAGTTCGGCTTCGGTGCATTCGCCGTTGGCTGCCTTGCCTTGACCCATCCCGAACGCTACGTTCGCTGGGAAGAGCTCGATACCGACTGTGCAGGTGACGAGTTCGCTCCGGATGCGGGTGGCGAGTTCTGGGGCGCCCCGCTCTTCAGCTTCCGCGGCGACGAGCTCAGGTTCAGCACCGACGATGTGTCGAGTGCGTACGGCGACTGCGGTTCCGTCTCGGGGTTTCTTCCGCTGTGATCCTTGGGTCTTGGAATCTTGATTCTTTTGGTTCCTTGACCCTTGAATCCTTGAAACGGCTCGCTTGCGAGCCCTTTTTCTTTTGGCTGAAGGCCTCCGTATATTTTTTATATTTGATATACTTTCCCTTGAGTCTAGGTTAGTGCATAGTAGTTCACGGATTACTATCACCGAACTCTTTCTCTATGAGAAATCGCAATCAGTATCATGGTGATCACGGTTACTATGACAGTGTTGTTGCTCTAGAGATACTGCTTACTACTTTTCAAGACAAATGAGCAATTGGGCCCGGTATCCAAATTCACACCCATCCTTATATACTTACTAAATAATATACAAAACATATGCGAGGAAAAACAACGGCAAAGAATATTAAGGATCAAAGCCCTAATCGTATTAAAAATTTTATAATCCCGCTTAGCTTAGTGCTAGTTCTGGTTGTTCTGTTTATGATTAGTGAGCGCCGTTCCCCA
Source organism: uncultured Candidatus Saccharibacteria bacterium (assembly GCA_964453485.1). Taxonomy (GTDB): domain Bacteria; phylum Patescibacteriota; class Minisyncoccia; order Phycocordibacterales; family UBA5272; genus UBA11704. The sequence goes on along the minus strand of CAYVOJ010000035.1, from coordinate 2,565 downwards.
GAAGGGTATTTGGGGATGAAGCAAGAACAAATAATTTCGACCAAGGGTCAAGATCTTAAGGTGGTACATCAAAGTGAGACAACGGGGCTATACACAAATGGTGCGTACAAGTTTTCAATCAGATACCCTCTTACTTCAAGTACTGTCTGCGGAAACGGGGATGCTTGGGAATATTTTGAGTCACAAAATTCTTCATGGGTTGGATTCGGTCCTTTATGTTCAAAGTCAGGTGGTTATATTTGGGGAATTGCTGTCTATCAAAATGGAGATGTTGAAAAAATCATTAAACAAATAGGCGGTCAGTTTTCTGACAGAAAAGAAACGAGAGGGCCTCTTAGTATTAACGGCATAGATGGGGTCCTTGTAACGGTAACAACTAATCAAATCAAAGACTGGGCTGCTACAACGGCTGTTTTGGTAAAAGACGGTACTGTAGTAACTATTTCAGATGGTGCCGGTAGTGATCCTTCCGAGTTTAAGCAGTTCTATAGTAGCTTTGTTTTCAATAAGTAGTTTCTAAAGTTGTGGGGCTGCATACGGAAGAAGTTGCGTATATAGTAGGTGCAATAGAAAAGAAATATCATCAAGAAATTAGAAAAAGCCTCTCATTGCGATACGGGTTTCTTGTTCCGTGTATTCTTATCTACAGAAGAATAGAGCGATATTTCAAAGATTTTGGAATAGAGATAGCTGCCTCTCGGATACGTCTTAATGAGGAGACTGTTCATAAGTATTATGTTCTCCATAGGCATAGTTCTCCGCTTATGAGAAAGCTTGGAGATGACAAGAATAATCAGTATTTACAAAAAAGTAAAATTACAAATCTAAAAATTGCTGCAAAGTGCTTAAATGGTCTAGTCATACAGCCAGGGGAGACGTTTTCTCTGTGGGCAAGTCTTGGTGGCTCTCCAACAAAGAGAAAAGGCTATCAACAGGGAATACTCTTATCTCGAGGCAAAGTTGTTGGAGGAATTGGTGGCGGACTGTGTCAGATGTCAAATCTTTTATACTGGCTTGCTCTTCATTCTGACATGGAAGTTGTGGAGCGTCATCATCATAGCCTGGACGTCTTTAAAGACTCCGGCAGGTCAGTTCCATTCGGAACGGGTGCTACAATTTTTTTTCCTACACTCGACCTGCGGTTTAAAAATAGCTATAAGCACGCTGTTGTTTTACAGGTGTATGTAACTGAAACTCAACTGGTCGGTAAGCTTCTGGTAGAAGAAAAAGAGTATAGGCATAAATACCATGTATATGAAGAAGGGCAGAAGTATTTTAAGTACAAAGGTACTTTTTATAGATATAATAGAGTGTATAGAGACATGATACTAGATGGTGCTGTTGAAAAAACAGAGTTCCTCTATGAAAATATATTTCCCACCTTGTATACTCCAGAACAGTTTATTGATATACGCTAGCATCTTTACGGTACTAAAAAGCACATCAGATCGATGTGCTTTTCGGTGAGTCTTTATTTCAGGCTTGTTTCTTTTCTAAATTATTTACCCTCTTCTTTAACAGATTCAGGCTCTTCTACTTTATCTTCCTTGGCTTCAGGTGTGTGTTCTACCTTTGCTGCAGTGGCGGCATGTGAAGTGTGCTTAACATCATCGTAAAACTTCGCATATGAAACCATCATGTACGGAATGAGCCAAAGGAATCCGATACCGAGTGTACAAATAGCAAGGATAGACCAACCAAAGAATCGTAAACCAAGACAGAAATATTTCCACTTATTTCCTTCCATCATCTGCTTACTTCTGTTTATGGCTTCTCTTGCACCAATAGTTGGGTGTTCAGCAAGAATAAAGAAGATCTGAGAATATCGTATTCCTGCGATGATACCCGGAATAATCAAAAGGAGTGTCCACAAAAAGATGAAAAGGATAGACAGAAAATAAGTGGCTACTGCTTTTCCAAAGTGGTTGAATCCATCAAATACTTGGGTGGCACTTATTTGCTGTCCTCTACTGATGGCGAGATAAAAGAGCGCCATGCCAAGTGCAATAGGTCCGGCGATTATCATTGGGATAATGAGGCCAAGTAAAGGTATAAAAGAGATCAGAATGCTGACAATCTCAACAAGTACAAATCCTCCAATTGCTAGTCCCCATTTGCCAGAAAGTGCTGTTCTAGCTTCTGCCATCAATACTTTGTTTGCTGTTTTCATAATTATTAGTGTATTTAGTAAGTGCTATAAGTATACATCATTTTTCTGATACAATGGCAACATGAATAAAATGCTTGTTATCTTAAACGGTCCGTCTTGTGTAGGTAAAAGCTCTGTGGTTACAGCGCTTGGAAAGCTCCAGCCAAATCTATTTCACCTCGCTTTTGACCGAGTTAAATGGTCCTTCTTGGATTACACGTCAGGGAGTCATACTGAAGAGATATACAAACTCCTTGTGCTTATTGAAGAGGAGGCAATACGAAATGGTTGGCCACTTATTCACGAAGGCGGACTTTATCCAAAATACGTACAGTCTATTATTGACTATTGACATAGCAGAGAAAGCTGGATATCGCAGTCTATGTATTAACCTCACCGCCCCTAAAGAGGTACTA
>CAYVOJ010000034.1:0-5856 GCA_964453485.1 uncultured Candidatus Saccharibacteria bacterium | reverse complement strand
TATGGTCAACAACAAACGCAACAACGCTTGGCTATGCATGTACCGGAGGATTCACCGCAACAGACCCGAATGAAAGACTGCAAGCGGACTATGTCGACACATACCAAGATGCATGGTTCGGAACAACAAACTGTACATGGACAGCTACAGGTCCTGGCGGAACAACACAGCTCCAGGAAACTTTTAGAGTGCGAAGAAGTGTCTGTTATCCAGCAGTTTGTGTATCTACAAACTGCCCGGCTGGAACATACTGGAACGGAACTACGTGTGAGACAGGATGTGGTGTAAACAACACTTGCCCTCCTGTTGCTTCAAGCGGAGTTCTCTTGAGTGCAACACCAAAGACTCTTGCAAGCCCTGGCAACGTCTCCCTCTCCTTCTCCATAACAAGCCCGACCACAAAGTGTGCTCTACGTGCAGTACCATACATTACTGATGACCCTACTCATCAAGCAGCACGTAATGCTGATGCAGCAGCTATTACATCTCTCCTCTTTGCTACTACAACTACTAAGACAGATCTTAATGATCCATACAATGGACCGTCATTCCCTACAGGCAGATTCCTTTCTACTGCATTCTCTCAAGCAGACCCTGTAACCGGTGATGGTAAAGCAAGAGGAAAGAAGACGGTACAAGTTAACTACTCTACTCTCTTCCAGATGTCATGTGACAACTGGTCTACAATGAAGTCACAGGTAGTGCAGTTGACGAGGGAGAAGGAGATTTAAAAAATATAGTGCGAGTGAATTGTTCAAAGCCGGCTTGCGCCGGCTTTGAACATATCTCTCAACCTAGTAACCCAAGAATGAGCAGTAGCGTGTAAAAAATCTGCTATACTATTTCGTATCAGGAGATGAGCAGTTACTCTCCCCTATAATCTTTACTTTCTTAGCTACTTATAGACTATGTTTACTATCTGGCCATATCTACTACGACTTGCTGTTGCGCTCTACTTTATTTACCCACATGCGCAGGCACTTAGTAAAGGAATCACCAAGCTTCACGCTGCAGTATTTTCTTGTGTAAATGACTATATCCCCGCAGCAATAGCGTTTAATATCTGGCATGCCCTATTCATGCTTTTAGGTGTGCTTATTCTTATCTGGCCAACACCAATTCTTCCACTTGTCTTTGCTCTCCTTATCCTCTCAGGACAGCTCTATATCAATTTTGCGCAGCACAGCTACACCATAGAAAACATGCTTCTTTTCATTCTGCTTCTTGTCACCCTCGCCCTCATCATCTATCACTCACGACCACAATTCCGTTAATAGCTATTGGCTGTTAGCCATTTGCTTTTAGCTTATGAAAGAATTTAAGAAACTTACGACCTGGCAGAAAAGCTATCAGCTCAGTTTGGAAATTTACAGAATAACAGATACATTTCCTTCTAAGGAGCAGTACGGACTCACTTCTCAAATGCGGAGATGCGCCATCTCCATACCTTCAAATATAGCTGAAGGTAGCATGCGCTCAACCGACAAAGACTACAAGAACTTTCTTTACATCGCGCTTGGCTCTGCCGCAGAACTAGAAACGCAACTACTATTAGCAAAAGACCTAAAATATATACAAGAAGGCCTTCAGCAAAAAATATCCAGTGAGCTAGAGGTCGTAATGAAAATGCTTAGTAGTTTTATTCAAAAGCTAAAAGCCAACAGCTAATTGCTAACAGCTTCTTCGACGTCTTTCAAAAATCCCCCTTGCTGGATGTTCCACAGGTTCGCATAAATACCCTCTTGTGTAAGAAGTTCGTCATGAGTTCCGTCTTCTGCGATGGCGCCGTCTTTAAGGACGATAATTCTATCCATTCTGCGTATTGTTGAAAGTCTGTGTGCAATAATGATTGTCGTTTTTCCTTCCATGAGTTTAAAGAGAGAGTCCTGTACCCGCTCTTCTGAATGCGAATCAAGCGAAGATGTTGCTTCATCAAGTACCAGTATTGGACTATTACGAAGAAAAGCTCGTGCAATAGCTACGCGCTGACGCTCGCCACCAGAAAGTTTCACTCCACGTTCACCGACGAGTGTCTTATACCCAAGAGGTAGCCCTGAGATGAAGTCATCGCAGTGTGCACGTGTCGCGGCCTCAATAACTTCTTTATCACTTGCTTCTGGTCTACCATAGCGAATATTTTCCATAAGGGTGCGATGGAAGAGGGCTGGATCTTGAGGTACAAGTGAGAGCGCTTTGCGCAAAGACGCAAGTGTAAGCCCTTTGATATCATGCCCATCGATACACACCTTTCCACTGTCTGGATCATATTGTCTAAAAAGAAGTTTGATGAGAGTCGACTTTCCCGCTCCAGAGACACCAACAAGAGCAACTTTTTGTCCGGAAGGTATGGTGAGATTAAGATTCTCAATAACATTTCTACCGTGGAATGAGAAGGTAACATTATCAAAAAGAATTTCCCCTTCTGCATTTTTCAAAGTAGTGGCCTTCTTTTTTTCTTGTATGCCGTGTGGTGTCGACATGATATCTGCCATTTCCTTCGCGTCCGCGAATGACTCATACACATCGCGCACGATACGAGACATTGACCATAAGCGCTCTGCGAGCTGAAGCACGTATGTCTGCACCAGCACAAAGAGTCCAATACTCATGAGACCTTTAGACCAAAGCCCTACCCCCACATACAAAACGATAGCTTCGATAAACACGATGAGGAGCGCCTGTACTCCGTCTAAAATTGCAGAAGACTGCCATGAAAATCTTGCATAGTTTGATTGCAAGTTTGTTGCTTCTTCAAAAATTTTTTCTTCTGCTTTTTGAGATTTATACAACTCTACAGTCTGATGATTCCCCACAGAGTCTGCCAATGTGGCACTTGCTAACGAATCTTGAGCAGCACGAGATGCATCATACTTTAATTTCCATGTAGAAAATCCATAATTCCAGAGGATGAAGAAGAGAGCCCAGAGAAACACCACAAGAGCAATCATTGGACGCTCATGCAACATGATGTACATAATACAAGTCACCTGAATAACAATAGGGACGATATCGTAAACAAACCGATCAGCCAGACGGTCATAGCTCTGAGCAAAGCGATTTACTTTCTGCACTAAGGAACCAGCAAAAGTATTTATGAAGAACTGGTGAGAATGCCCGAGGAGGTGCGCAAATGCCCTTTGACGCAGATCTGCGAGCATAGAGGCTGCCAAATACGCTTGTGCTAAATATGAAATTCTCTGAAAAATCCACGCAGTAAAAGCAACTGCAAAAAATATGTACACGGTATGAATAAGTGCCTCCGTCTGCTCCGGAGAAGCGCCCTGCCCCAGAAGATCTAAAAACTTTTTAAATACGTAAGGGCTAGCAACAACGGCAAAGCTCGCGAATATAGAGCCAGCTATACTGAGACTGATTGATAGGGGGAATTTTTTAAGCGACTGAGCGTATAGTTTAAGGACAGTGCCAATACTAACTTCAGCCCCTTCTTTGTTGCGTACAGGAAGAGGCTCCATGCGCAACAATGCAAACATGAATCTATCAAACCATGGGAGTTTTTTTACTGAAGGAGCTGACTTCATAGACCACACAGTATATCATGTGACATTCCTAGGAAAGATTTACCGTAGCTCTTTTTGCTATACTTCTTATGTGAACTACTCTCCTTCTTCCCCCATCTCTACACTGAACCGTATTACAGAACTTCACAAAGAAGGACTTAAGCGTTTGCGCTTAGAAACAATACGTGACCTCCTGTACCACTTCCCCGTTCGCTATGCCGACAGCCGCGAAGAAGTTGCCTCAACACACGTTACAAAAGGCCAGTCCGTCACACTGTATGGTGTCATGGAAAAAGTAACCGTGCGACGAAGCTTCAAAGGACATGTTCCGATGACTGAAGCGCGTATTGCAGATGACACTGGCACTATACGTGCTATTTGGTTTAATCAAGCATATATAGGAAAGATGTATCCAGACGGGACAAAAGTAAAAGTATCTGGTGTGGCACAAGAAGACAGTAAAGGACTACTTCTTTCAAATCCAAGCATAGAACGCATAGTAGAGCTTCCAGAACGAGGAGATTCTCTCTTCGCATCATCAGTTCCACCAGAATTTCTCACACCAATTTACCGAGAAACAAAAGGCGTCTCTTCAAACTACCTCTACCTTCTTATTAAAAAAGCAGTTGCAGGGGGAGCGCTTGATGATATTGAAGACCCAATTCCTCCACACATTTTACATAAACTAAGTCTTCCTCAACTAAAAGATGCACTTCTCTATATTCATTTTCCAAAAAATGAACCCTTCACCGTTGCTGCACGAAAGCGTTTTGCATTTGAAGAAATTTTCTACTTACAGTTACAACAGTATCGTGAAAAGTTAGAAGCGAAGCACTCTCTTGCGTACCCAATAACCGCCGATACACAAGACATTGAAGATTTCATGCGGTCATTTTCATTTGAGCCGACCCAAGCTCAGCGAGATGCTGTTTCGTCTATTGTAAAAGATTTAGAAAGAAAAGAGCCGATGGGAAGACTTCTTGAAGGAGATGTGGGAAGTGGCAAAACATTTGTCGCTGCAACGGCAACATACGCAACATTACTTACATCAGTCACCAAAGATGGGCAGTCGCTGCAGGTAGCGTATATGGCACCGACAGAAATCCTTGCAAAACAGCATTTTGAAAGTTTTATTAAATACTTTGAAGGAACTGACGTTGAGATTGGACTGCTTACCGGAAGTGACTGTAAGAAATTTCCGAGCAAAGGAGACCCGCAAGGATACACCGATATATCACGCACGCAGCTAGTGAAGTGGCTCGCTGACGGCAGAGTGTCGGTCGTCATTGGTACCCATGCGCTTATTCAAAAGTCAGTACTCTTTAAGCACTTAGCGCTCATCGTTATCGACGAGCAGCACAGATTTGGTGTGAAGCAACGTAAGGCGCTAGCGCACAAACAAAGTGACACACGAAAAGAGCTCCCACATCTCCTCTCGATGACTGCTACCCCTATTCCACGTACACTTGCGCTCACACTATTTGGAGATCTTGATCTCACAGTGATTGATGCAATGCCACTTGAGCGTAAGAAAATTATCACTGAAGTTGTCCCTGCTTCTAAGCGTAATGACATCTATCAAAAAGTGAGATCTGAATTAGCTGCTGGTAGACAGGTGTACGTAATCTGCCCGCGTATCGACGAACAAGATGAAGAGGAAGCACAGAAGCGTCAACTTAAAAGCGTCAAAGAAGAAGCTAAACGGCTTGCTGAAGTTATTTTCCCAGAATATGTCGTAGACATCTTACACAGCAAGATGAAAAAAGAAGAGAAGGAAGAAGTGATGCAAGATTTCTTGAACAAAAAATCTGACATCCTCGTAGCAACATCTGTTGTCGAAGTAGGAGTAAACGTACCCAATGCGACCGTCATCATCATTGAACACGCGGACAGGTTTGGGCTTGCGCAATTACACCAACTGCGTGGTCGTGTCGGCCGTCGTGAATACCAATCATACTGTTTCCTCTTTTCTGAAAGTGACGGAGAAACCACAGAGAAGCGCCTTCACTCACTCGTGCATGCAAAAAATGGTTTTGAGCTAGCAGAGCAAGATATGTTACAGCGAGGTATCGGCACACTTATGGATGGTAAACAATGGGGTATGAGCGATCTCGCTATGGAAGCAATTAAAAATCCAAAACTTGTAGAAGTGGCGCGGGCTGAGGCACGCGAGCTCTTGGATAATGATCCCACACTTGAAAATTACCCGGACCTAGCGAAGTTGATCAAAGATCGAGCGACCGTACATATGGAGTAACTTTTTTGTGCATCCACCTGGACTCGAACCAGGGACCAGTCGTGTATAAGACGACGGCTCTACCAACTGAGCTATGGATGC
>CAYVOJ010000033.1:4377-5920 GCA_964453485.1 uncultured Candidatus Saccharibacteria bacterium | reverse complement strand
CCTATGCACTCACCCCTTTAGTGTACTCTTTCGTTAGAAAGATGACAAGGTTTTTACTTCTTTGCAGGAAGCGCACGTATCTTGGCAATATAATCATCAATTTGTGCAGAATACTGAGGACTAGCTTCTTTCAAGCCAAGGAGAAGGTCTATAGCCTTTTGTGGCTGACCGGTAGTAATGAGTGCCCCTAAGATATCAGAATCTACTGGGACAGTTTGCTTATCGGTGAATATTGTTTCGCGTGTCGCATCATACTTCTTAGCAAAGGCAGAAGCAATAATGTACCACTTCACAGCATCTGGATATCGTTTATCCTCACGATACGTTTTCTCAGCAAGATCATACGCCTCCTGATATTTACCTTGAGGTATATATGCTCGCACAAGGTCAAATGCAATAAGCTGCTTTTGTGGAGCAAGCATATGGGCCTGTGTTAGAACTTTTTCTGCGGATACCGCATCTCCAACAGAATTGTAGAATCCACCAAAGATTGAAAGGATACGGACATCTTCTTTCTTTGTTTCGTAGGTTGATGCTATATGGTTACGAGCAGCAAGGAGAAATTCATTCTCTGCCTGCACAACTGCCTGACGCTCTTCATTACTTACCGTAGGAGGGATAGTTACCTGGAGCATCTTAGGAACTGTTTGCATAAACTGTTCTTCTGCTTCAGAGGAACCAAGGGTATTCATTGCAATAGCCGAAGTGAATGCCTCTCGTTGTGTCTTAATAACCTCAGCAAATGGCATTGTTTGATTCAACCTTTCAACATCAATAGCGCGAACAATAAGTGCGTTAACATGCCATGGCTGGTACACCATAAAGTACAATGACACCGCTAGAAGCACTGCTACTATGGGTTCAACTATACCGGCTTCATGCTCTACATCTTGCGTGTGTGGCTCTACATCTGTCTTTGTTCGCACGACAATGTAGACAAGTAACGTAAAGAAGAGAACATAGCTTGTCATGTTATCAAAGACAAATATGTTGTGCACAAAGTATCCAAGAAGCGCACCACTAATGATCGCCTTTTCCTTAAAAGGCATTGCTTTACCTTTTACCCACATGAGGTAAAACGCTACCGCAAAGAGTGATAAATAACTTAAGAGCCCAAGTATTCCTGCTGCAACAAGCCAGTCAAAGAAAACGTTATGTGAACGATCATACCAAGGCTCGAGATTCCACATACTTGGCATAAATTTACGCGCAAAAATGTACCCAAAGGTATCCTGACCATATCCGAGAATTGGTCGCTCCGTAAATGCTTCGTAGCTAATCTTCCAAATAGAAATACGACTCATCGTTGTTACATCTTTCGGAGAAATGCTTGCTATACGTGCAAGTGTCGGTGATGACTGAACAAATGAACTATCTTTAAGACTAAAGAGTGCTGCTATGGCTATAAAAGTAGCGATGAGTCCCGCTAGAAATAGAGTACGTGTATGCCCTTTTTCTTTCCATGCCATAAGCGCAAGCGTTACCACACCTCCAACAAGTAATCCGATCATTGTTCCTCGGGTACCTGAGTAAAAAAGAAGAA
>CAYVOJ010000033.1:0-4277 GCA_964453485.1 uncultured Candidatus Saccharibacteria bacterium | reverse complement strand
ACGGCCCACAGAGCGACGAGAATATTCCCTCCCACATGCAGTTTAAGAAGTAGTCTCCATTGTGATAGCGCCCGAACGAATCCATGCAGAACCACAAAGTAGAGGTAGAAGTGGAGGTGCCCAAAGAATCCTTCCATGCGCTCAAAGTTACTCCAAAAACTCTTATACCTATCAACTCCGAACAAGTCTGCAAAGAACAAAATAATAATAAAAAGCGTATACGCAATAAAGAGCGGTGATTTCTTCCAATCAAAACGATACTGTTTATGATTAAAAGCAAGCACAACCCACGCCGCAAATGCAATTTCTACAAGAGCGCGGAACACAATGTTTTTCCCAGAAATAAATGGAAAGAATGTCCCTGAATTCCCCCAGTTTAAAAGATCGAGAGCTTTACCGTCTGAAACATATAGTGCTAAGAACGGAACAGCTCCGAGACAAACCCATAGAACTTTTTTAAAGATGTTGTGCATATACCTAAAGATGTATTAATGACCCATTATTTATATAGATACCTAGAAGTATATCACGCACATCTGCAAAGCCCCCTCTTTACAAGAAGGCTACATGCTATACTTTCACCATGATACCGAAAACACTGCACTACTGTTGGTTTGGTCAAAAACCCTTACCAGGATTAGTAAAAGACTGCATGGAGAGCTGGAAGGAGACTAACCCGGACTATACGATCATGCGATGGGATGAAACAAACACCGACCTCCACATGCACCCTTTTGTGGAAAAAATGTATCGAGAAAAAAAATGGGCGTTTGTCGCAGACTATATTCGTCTGCATGTACTCTACGAGCATGGTGGTATCTACCTCGACACTGACATGAAACTTGTACAATCACTCGACACACTTCTATCTACCGATTTACTTCTTGGTAAGGAATCTGAAGAGTATATAAGCTGTGGAATGATCGGGGCGATACCTCATCACTTTTTTATAGAAGCGACAATGAAGGCGTATGATTCTTTGGAGGCGCCGCGACCGAACCCACTTATCATGACTGAAATCTTTAATACGCTACACCCTGTGCATGCACTCGTTATGCCGCCTGTTGCTTTTTATCCATTCACTAGTGACACAATTAAAAATTATAAAGGACAAGCACTATCAAAAGAAACGTACGGAGTTCATCTCTGGAACTATTCTTGGGGACATCCACTCAATAGATTTTTTAAAAAAATTGGGATATATCGTACAGGTAAACGTATCGTTGAAAAACTGCGCCTTAAAAAAATTCTTAAAGAGCTGCTAGGTTTTATTTAAAGTATGCGATTTAGTATCATCACACCAACGTACAACCGTAGCGAGAAGTTATTGCGTGCAGTAAAGTCTGTTCAGCAGCAAACGTATACCGACTGGGAACTATTAATTGTAAATGACTCACCTCTTGATACTAGGTATGCTTCATTTGAGACTTCCATAGAAGACCCGCGTATACGCTATTTAAAAAATACTAAAAATGAAGGGGTAAACTTTTCACGCAATCGCGCACTTGAAGCACGTTCAAATGATAGTGCATGGACAATCTTTCTAGACGATGATGACTACCTGGCCCCAGATGCTCTAGCGACGGCCGTAGATCTTATCGAGAAATATCCGCTACAAAAATGGTTCTTAACCAACCGCGCTTACAAAGACGGAAAACCAATAACCTCTTTTCCAAAAGAAGACCATGCTTACTCATATAGTATTGATTATCTCTTACTAAGACATGGTAAAGGTGATGCCACTCACTGGATTCAAACAGAGATTTCTAAAGCAGTGCGTTTTTCAACACGTATTCGCCAAGCTGAGGAATGGTTATTCTTTTATCAAATTGGATGTAAGAGTTCTTTGTTCTACCATGGACATAACAGCACAATTACCGACGGATACAGTGCCGACGGACTCAACTTTCGTATACGAAGCAAAAAAGAGCAGCTTCTGATTCTTTCTCTTTTACTAGAAGAAGGCCTTCACCTTCGTTTATGGTATCGCCCAACTTTTATTCTCTACCTCACCCTACGTTGTATACGGAGCTTTCTTAGATAACTAACCCCTTGGTTAATTTTTCTCGAGCCATCTCTCCTGCCCGCAAAAGAGAATCAAAAGTTCCAGCATCTTCCCATATACCAGAAACAAAACGCACATCAAGTGCATGTTCCCTAAGGTATGCTTTATGGAGGTCTGTTATCTCAAGCTCTCCTCGCGCACTTGGAGTAAGTTTTTTAGCAAAATCAACTACCCTGTGATCATACATATATAAGCCCGTAATTGCTAAGTTACTTTTTGGTAGTACCGGTTTTTCTTCTATAGAAAGAACTTCTCGTGCCTCGTTTATTTCAACAACACCGAAGCGCTCTGGGTCAAAAACCTCTTTTGCAAAAATACGTGCGCCGGAGGTAAAGGTTTCTGCAGCTTCACGGAAGTCATCTTCAAAAATATTGTCTCCTAAAATAAGTGCTACCGTGTCGTTTCCGATGAATGACTCAGCTATAATAAATGCTTCAGCAAGTCCTCGCGGTTCATTCTGAATAGCATACTGTATTGAAATATTAAATGCTTTTCCGTCACCAAAAATTGTCTCGTATTGAGTTTTATATTCTTCGGTAACAATAAGCAGTATCTCTTTGACGCCTGCTTTAACGAGCGTATTTAGTGGATACCAAATCATCTGCCTATCGTACACAGGAAGCAGCTGCTTTGAGGTTATTTTTGTTAGTGGATATAATCTTGTTCCTTTACCCCCAGAGAGAATGATTCCTTTCATAGAGATGCTTTGTAACTACTCATAATGTCTCGCAGTCGCAGGGCGTCGAGAGCTGGCATCTGTATCCCAAGCGCTTTTGCTTTTTCATTTGAAAGTACGCAATTACTTCGAGCTGCTTTTACCACGCTCTTCTCTAGTTCTTGTATATCAATTACCTCAAATTGGTGCAGTGGATCAACAATCTCTTTATATACAGCAAGAATGTCGTCATGCTTTACATATCCATCATTTACAAGATTAAGTATTCCTGTGGGACGTTTTTGCATTATCACAGAAAGTGCCGGGAAAAGATCTTCAATGAGCGTTACTGAGTTAGGTACAGAGATTATTTTTTTGTATGAAATAATTTTTGTAATGAGGTTACGTGAATGAGCAGCTTTAGAAAGTGGCATACGAATACGTACCTGAAGAACTGGGAGTTCTCGTAAAGCATCTTGCATAACGATGCGCATACGTGAATAGAAACTACCTGTAAAATTTGGAGTATCTTCTTCAGAAAAGAGCGTGGCAGCATCTCCACTATAGATACACCCGCTAGCAATTTGTATCATATACGCCCCCGCGTTACGTGATGCGAGAGCGACGTTGATCGCGCCGAGCACATTTACTGTAATTGTTTCTTCTTTATTAACTTCGCACCAATCAATTGTCGGGTAGGCACGAACCCCGGCGAAGTTGATAACAACATCTGGTCTCACAGAAGTAAGTGTTTGTGTAAGAAGACCAAGATTAGAAATGTCTAAGCGATCAGTCATTACCTCATGACCTTCTGCTTTCATGTATTCTGCACATAGTCCTCCCATCCATCCACTTGCTCCGATAATATATATTTTCATGCTAGTTCTTTTTAGACTGCCACCAGAGTATATTTTCTTTATACCACAAAATTGTTTTTTCTATGCCATCCTCGAATGTGGTTTCTGGTTTCCATCCGAGCTCGGAAGTGAGCTTGTGCGCAGAAATAGCATATCTCCTGTCATGCCCTGCTCTGTCAGGAACAAATAGTACATCTGACTCTGATTTATTAAGCTTTTCTAGAATAGTGCGAACGGTTTCTATATTTTTCTTTTCGTTATTTCCCCCGACACAGTAGGTCTCGCCAAGACTACCTTTATGGAGAATTACATCAATTGCTTTGCAGTGATCTTCTACATATAACCAATCTCGCACTTGTAATCCGTCACCGTATATCGGGATTTTTTTATTCTCAAGAAGATTGGTAATCACAAGAGGAAGTAATTTTTCTGGAAACTGATACGGTCCATAGTTATTAGTGCAATTAGAAATAGTAACCGGTAGCCCATAGGTATGGAAATATGCCCGAACCAAGTGATCAGACGATGCTTTTGATGCACTGTACGGACTGTGCGGATCATATGCAGTCACCTCAGAAAACGGCGCATCGCGTTCTTTAAGAGATCCATATACCTCATCCGTTGAAATATGATGAAAGCGTTTGTTGCCATGCACTCTTGCAGACTCAAGTAATGTATACGTGCCCAGTATATTTGTTCT
>CAYVOJ010000032.1:0-6089 GCA_964453485.1 uncultured Candidatus Saccharibacteria bacterium | reverse complement strand
GACGGCACAATGATGGGAGGAAATAACCAAATGGATATGAACTCCATGATGGGTGGAATGACGGCAGGACTTAATGGAAAAACTGGTGATGAGTTTGATAAAGCTTTTCTTTCTGAAATGATTGTTCACCATCAAGGTGCCGTAGTTATGGCACAAGCTGTGCTTAAGAACTCAAAACGACCAGAACTTATCAAGCTTGCTAATGACATTATTTCAGCTCAGACAGGAGAAATTACAATGATGAAGAACTGGCAAAAATCGTGGTTTAACATTCAGAACTAACTATGCGGGAAACAGTTGAAAAGGCGTTTACTTCGCACATATTACGCTATGTTGGTGTAGGGCTTATCTCTGGCTCTATTGTCCATATTGGGACACTGGGGGGCGATATAACACGGTATGTGGTACTTATTACTCTTGGTATTGTTGCTTTCATTGTTGGAACAATACTTGAAAAAGGTAGAGGTGCTATCACACTAAACTTCATTATTGTTTCTGTGCTTCTCTCCATTGGTGTAGGTATGGTAAGTGGAGGAACACAGCACTATCTTGACGGTCCAGTGTACGCTTCGTTCCTACTTCCTCTAGGTCTTCTTCTTGGATACATTATGTTTGTACTTCGTGAAGATAGAAAAGAGTTAAAGTTAGGAAAAGTGGTAGTTGCTACTATTTCAGCATTAATACTTTTAGGAGTGTTATATTCAGTAGCTCACACATTGCCCGTTCTTGAAAACCATCACTCTGAGAGTGAAGAGATGCATTAGAAAAGTTAGGTTCGAATTACCTAAATGGTAATACAAAAACACCCTTACAAATAAGGGTGTTTTTTGCTTGCTCCGTGGGTAGGGATCGAACCTACGACCAATTCCTTAACAGGGAACTGCTCTACCGCTGAGCTACCACGGAATGTATCAACAATCATACAAGAAATATCTTAGATTCGCAAGATCCTCATCGTTTATAAGTAACGAATCCTTATATATCATGATACACTTCGCCTATTCATGACTAATCTTAAAAAAATACTCCATATCAGCCTAGGCATCACTCTTATTCTCGTTGGACTATGTGGGCTAGTGCTCCCCATTTTAAATGGCACCGTTTTCCTCCTTTTAGGGTGTATCCTTCTTTCTTTTGAAAGTCCTTATGTTGAGCACCACTTAACTCGTCTGGCTCATAAAAATAGCCGCACTGGCGACTGGTATGAAAAGTTACGTAAGCTCATGAAAAAATGGTTTAGAGTATAAAAAACAAAACGCCCGTACGAGCGTTTTGTTTTTACTACTAACCACTAGCGTGGCCAAACCGATTTCACAGCAGCTAGTCCTACAAGGACATACACCACCGCTTCTAGCTGTGGAACTGATCCGAGAATCATGTTTACCACATTCCAATTTGCTCCTCCGAAGAGCATACCTAGACCAACAAGACCCCAGTTAACACCTCCTACTACTACCAAGATACGTGATACTTGTGCAAGCATAGTTTTTGTTGTTATTACCTACAGGATTCTTGACGAGAGACCCTGTCATCTTTAAGTGTAGCGCTTTGGCACAAGTGCGCTAGTAGGTAATACACAGATCGACTTTCTTCCCCCTACTCTGCCGGAGCATCTTCAATAAGAATTCCGTCAGCATCAAGCATTGGTGTTGTTGTCGATTGTACTGCTTGAGACTTTTTTACAAAAGAAGCGTCACCTGTTGCATGCCGTTGTGCAGTTACCGAAAAGTAGAAAAGTGATGCTACGAATACTGCTCCGAGACTGAGAATAAGTGTTTGATACATAGTGTGAAAAGTTTACCATACTTTACCAATGACACTACTTGCCTTCTGTGGATCAGTGATCTATACTGACAGTAAATACTTAGCAAGCTAACTATTTTACTATTCTATGAAATCATTACATGAGACATTGATGTGGAGATATGCAACGAAGGTGTTTGATACTACGAAAAAAGTATCCAATGAAACAATTAACGAGCTTTTAGATGCTGCTCGACTCTCCCCTTCTTGGTACGGGGTGCAGCCGTGGAAATTTATTCTGATAGAAGATCCTTCTTTACGCCAGAAACTTCGTGCTGCATCATACGATCAGCCACAAGTAACTGACGCTTCTCACTTTGTCGTCTTTGCGGCAAAAACAGGATACAGTGAAAAAGATGTAGATGCGTACATAGAGAGTACAGCGAAGCTACAAGGAGTTTCTCCTTCTGATCTGGCTCCTCTTCGTGAAGGAATTATGGGGAGTATCGTAAACCGTCTTCATGGTGATGCTCTTGCTAATTTTGCAATGAATCAAACTCATATCGCTTTAGGATTTTTCTTAGAAGCTGCTGCTCTTAAAGAAATAGACGCTTGTCCTATGGGAGGATTTGATCCAGCAGCGTATGATGAAATTCTCGGACTACGGGAGCTTGGCTTACATGCAGCAGTTATCGTAGCTGTCGGATATCGAAGTGGTGATGACAGAGCTGCTACACGCACAAAAAGTAGATTTCCTCTTGAGGAGGTGGTGATACGAAAATAGACAGGAGACTGTATCAATACATAACGGGCGGCGCTTCGCGCCGCCCTTTCTGTATTCTCTTACCCTTTGTATTCAAACTGACTAAACTCAGGAAGCACCGCTCTCCCCTCAATCATTCTAAAATATACTTCAGCTACTGAAAGGGCACCTGTAAGAGCATTATGAGGCTTTGGCTCTTCTGGAATACCAACCATAGTAAGAAGAGTGTCCAAATTAAGTGTCGACTTTCTCTCTTCCATAGGAATAGACTGTTTGCTTAGAAGCAACTTAGCGCACGCCATGCTATGCATATCCATAACTCGAAATGGAATCTTGCAATCAATTCCCTCTCGAGCAAATGCGTTATTTAAGAAATACACATCAGTAGAAACATTTTGTCCAACAACGGTACGCTCGGATGCTGCATCAAGAAACTCTTTAAGAAGAGTAAGACCTTCTGCTTGACTGTACTTCAGAGTCTGTATCGACTCTTTAGTGAATCCACAAACAGCCAAACCTTCTTCCTCAAGGAGGGCGCCTTCGAATGGTCGCATCTCAATATAGAGACGATGTTCTGGATGTGCTAAGTCAATTGCACCGACAGAAAGCACTGCACATTTCTCAAGATTAAGCCCAGTCATTTCGCAATCAATAGATATCATATAGGTAGCAGTATATCACAGTGATTATGGCACCACGGGAGGCTCCTCTGGTGGGGTATTACCTTCTTCTGGCGGAGCTTCAGGTGGAGTGTTACCTTCTTCCGGTGGTGGAACATCGCCTCCTAGGTCTCCGCTTGGCGTAGAAGATCCGGTGTTATCTCCAGAAAAGTTATCAGTACTTGTCCCTGCAACCTCCCCTCCTTGACCGCTATCTCCTCCAGCTAGGAACCCTCCATCGCCACTTGGTGGCAAGTTTACAATTGTAGAGTTACCGGTAACATCAACATTACGAAGAATAGTCGGTGATGAAGGACTACTGATATCAACAATATACAACTTAGACATATCGTCATTTGCTATGTAGAGCATGTTTCCTGAAGAGGCAATTGTTGCTACACCTTCATCCATGACAAGCGTTGCAAGCAACACTGGACTGTCCTGATTTGTCATATCTACTACTCGCAATGAATGAGACTTAGCATTTAGGAGATATGCATGGGTTCCAATAATCTGTATCGCACCTGTTCGCTTACTTGTTGCGATAACATCTCCCAAACCTTGACCATCCAAACAGTTTCCGTCGATACAGAGACTCTTAGCGGTGATCTTTCCACTCTCATCAATACTCCACGTACCATTAGCAGAAGCAAGAGACTTGATGTTAGTAATAGCTACTCCGTTTGCGTTTAGGTCTATATTTCCAGTTGTGAGCATTGCTGTTGTGGATGCATTATTGTTTCCAAGGTTCATTCTCTGATATCCATTCTGGATAAGCATCATCACTTTGTCGCGTCCTGGCACATAGTTAGAAACAGCTCTACCAAGAGTGATTCCATCACCTGTTAATTTCATCGCATGCCCCGGCATTGATGTAGAAATAGTAAGATAGTCTCCGGCATGCACTTCACCATTTTCTGTTGTTACTTTTACAAGAGCTCTTCCCGATGACTGTACTGGAATGGTGCCTCCTAGATATGCGCGTGTAGTGGTAGAAGTATTTACTACAATACCTACCATACTATCAGTACTTTGTGCTTTTTGAATACCGAGTGTGGTGTACATATCAGAAGCAGAAGTAGTTTGATGAAGAGAACTAGAAAATGTCACAATAGTGCCAGTATCGACGGCTTCATCTGGATAGTACGGTGTAACAGTTTGTGTATCTGTTTGCTGACGCATAGAGAGTTCTTTTGTAGCATTTACCGTAAGAGCAATGACAGCGTTACTGTCTAATCCGTAAAAACCGTTGTTTTGCAGTGGGGCACCTTCTGGAAGTACTGAGAAGATATTTTGTGCAGAGAATCCGACGTGCTGATATGTTTCATCTTTGTAGTTAAAGCGGATTGGGTTTATTTGTTCGAGTTGTAAGAGCCCTCCTTCGTAGACTCCAGCGACGTCTTTGAGGCGTTCGTCTGAGGTACAGATAATATCTCCAGATGCATTTGATGAGAGGGCACAGTTCACACCACCAGTTTGACGAATAGTACCCGTAACGTCGAGCTTTTGCTGCGGGTTAGTATTCGCAATACCAACATTTCCACCACTTAACACACTCAAGGCTTCAGTTGTTCCAGATCCCAATGCCAAACGTGTTCCACCGCCACCTGTGGTTGGTTTGGAAATATACATCTTGTTACCACCGCTGAAATCTTGAAATGAAATAGTTGTGTCATTACCACCAGCCCAAGGCATCAGCCGCATAGTAACATTACTACCATACGTTGTTGAACCAGCGTTATTTGACCACAAATCAAGAGGGGATCCCGGTGCAATATAGCCTCCCCCTGATGTGCTAATAGAAACGTTTCCTTGAATACTTGCGCTTCCGTTAACCTCTAACTTTGCAGTAGGGCCGGTAGTGCCGATACCAACGTTTCCGTTAAGCCACGTTTGACCTTCAACATATAGTCCGTCATTTGGACCAGACACTGCATCATAGTTAACACCAATGGTTGTACCGCCATCAATATGTAATTTCTTCCCTGCGATATTTGCTCCACCGCCACCAATTGCGAACGTCTTATTTGTGCCGTTAAACCAGAGGAAGTCATCTCCGGCAGCACTGTCATCAAACTTAATACCAGTCCATGCATTAGTGCTGTGTAATGTTATTTGGTTATCATTTTGTGATGAGAAAAATCCGGCAACCTGAGACACACCGCCATCAGCGACAAACTTGCCAGAAAATGGAGTTGATGTTCCGACACCAAGATTCCCAGAAATGCTACTATTACCAGTTCCCAAGAAATTAGAAAGTGGGGAAAATGACGACACAAGACCGCCACGCACCAAGGTGACGTTATCGAATACAACTGAATGAGTATTCCCCGCTGCACGGCCACCGACGTATACTGTTGTAAGTGATGCATCAGTTGCAGCCGGAGCAGTAAATGTTACAGAACATAGTACCCATTTATTAAGATTAGGAGACACATCATAGCTGTCAGGATTACACGCCTTATCAACAATATCACGCCCGGTAGCTGTTGTCCCTACGACTACATTTCCATTTGACGCATCTCCACTATTTGTATTGTAAACTCTCATACGCATACTAAGGGTATACACAGCTCCCGGGACAACACTGACCGCCTGATTAAATCCTCCATCATTTGAAGAGTAAAATGAATACGTACCAGAGAATGCTGCAGCAGCTGTGTAACTTCCACCCCCACTACTACCGTCTATTCCGAAGTCTCGGCTAACCCACGCTGTAGTATAAATATCTTCAGCATCTCCACCGTAGAGAAGATTTGAGCCCATGAACTCCCCTCGTCCAACTATTGTGTTGTCAGCATCGACCTGTAATTTATCAATTGGCGTTGTTGTTCCAACTCCTACCAAACCTGAGCCGTCAACGGTGAGCGCAGGGATAGTTCCATCCGGGTTGTACAAAGTATTGTTCCCTGTCGGAGGTGTAA
>CAYVOJ010000031.1:0-7504 GCA_964453485.1 uncultured Candidatus Saccharibacteria bacterium | reverse complement strand
GCCCAAAGAAGTTTGGTAAATCATTTTCGCCGACTCGGATATACTTAGGTGCTGCAGTCATTTCCATCCTCTTGGTTGTGTTTTCAGGGCGCCCCGTTCATATATGAGAACAGGTTCGATTTTTATGCTATAATCATATATCGACTATGTCAAGCACAAATACTGATAACACAAAAAACAATAAAGATGAGGGTGCTTTTAATCTGAAAG
Organism: uncultured Candidatus Saccharibacteria bacterium; assembly: GCA_964453485.1. Lineage (GTDB taxonomy): Bacteria > Patescibacteriota > Minisyncoccia > Phycocordibacterales > UBA5272 > UBA11704. Next base: position 7,294 of record CAYVOJ010000031.1, on the reverse strand, counting down.
GTTTTGTTCCCGCTGGTGACCAACCAAAAGCAATTGCAGGGCTTGTGGAGGGGCTTCAGAAACATATGCGTAGGCAAACTCTCCTCGGCGCTACCGGTACAGGGAAGACTTTTACGATTGCAAACGTGATTCAGCAGGTACAAAAACCAACACTTGTTATTGCGCACAATAAAACACTTGCCGCACAGCTCGCGCAGGAGTTCCGTACTTTCTTCCCTGATGCTGCAGTGCATTATTTCGTCTCATACTATGACTACTATCAGCCGGAGGCTTACATGCCAGTGACAGATACGTACATAGAAAAAGATGCGCAGATCAATGAAGAAATTGATCGTCTTCGTCACGCCTCAACACAAGCTCTTCTCATGAGAAAAGACGTTATCATTGTTGCTTCGGTATCATGTATTTACGGTCTCGGTTCGCCTAAGGACTACGAACGAGAAAATATAAAACTCTCTGTTGGTGACAGTGCCTCAAAAGTGGAATTAATGCAGCGGTTAGTTGGTGTGTACTATGAACGTACTAATGCTGATCTTTCCCCTGGAACATTTCGCGCACTTGGAAACCGGTTAGATATTATGCCAATATCTGAAACCCTCATGCTTCAAATAGAAATAGCTGGAGGCAAAATTTCTCATATGCAAACAGTTGATCCAGTGTCTATGAAGCTTTTACAGGTAGTAAGTGACTACTTTATTTTCCCAGCGAAGCACTTTATTTCAGACGTTCCAACGCGTGAACGCGCAGTAAAAACAATCGAAGAAGAACTAAAAGATCAGCTTGCGTATTTTGATAAAGAAGGAAAAATTTTGGAAGCAGAACGCCTCAAGCGTCGCACTCGATATGATGTTGCCATGATTAAGGAAGTTGGTTTTTGTCAGGGTGTAGAAAACTATTCCCGCCATCTTTCAGGAAAAGCTCCAGGAGTTGCGCCAGATACTCTGCTTGAGTATTTCCCGCACACAAAAGATGGTAAGCCAGACTTTTTAACCGTGATTGACGAGTCTCATGTGACACTACCACAGTTACATGGCATGTATGCAGGAGACCAGTCTCGCAAGGGCACTCTTGTAGAGTATGGCTTTCGACTACCTTCTGCTAAGGATAACCGACCGCTACGATATGAAGAGTTTGAACAAAGAGTAGGGGATGTCATTTATGTTTCTGCAACACCAGGAACATTTGAACGTGAAGAGTCAGATCAAATTGTTGAGCAAATTATTCGTCCGACTGGTCTCCTTGATCCAAAGCTTGAGATTAGAAAAGTTGCCGCAACGGGTGCATATAAAGGCCAGGTTCATGATTTTATCGAAGAGGTGGTAAAAGATGTAAAGACGGGTGGTCGCGTCCTCGTGACAACGCTTACAAAAAAAATGGCAGAGTCACTCTCTGAATACTTGAAAGAACAGGGGGTAAAAGCAGAGTATGTGCACAGTGATATTAAGACCATGGAGCGGATTCAGATTCTCACATCATTCCGTCGCGGTGAGTTCGATTGTCTTGTCGGAGTTAACTTGCTTCGTGAAGGATTAGACCTTCCTGAAGTAACACTGATTGGTATTTTAGATGCTGACAAGGAAGGTTTTCTTCGTTCTGAGACATCGCTCATTCAGACCATTGGTCGCGCGGCACGTAACTCACGTGGTCGTGTGATTCTCTATGCTGATGTGATGACAGGCTCAATGGATCGTGCCATTAATGAAACGAATAGACGCCGCTCTCTTCAGGAGGCGTACAACAAAGAACACAACATCACTCCGACGACAATTGAAAAGAATATAAAAGACATCACTGAAGAAATGCAGAGTGATCACGCGAAAGCAGTGAACGCAGAACTATCCCTTGATGAGAAATTATTTAAAAAGAATCCAGACAAGCTCGTAAAATTAAAAGAAAAGCAAATGAAAGAAGCGGTTAAAGTGCTCGATTTTGAGACAGCGGCTATTCTGCGTGATGAAATCGAGGTGCTCAAAAATCGTCTGAGTAACAAAGTAGAGAAGTAGACAAGGTGGGAAAACTGGCGTAGGCTACAAATAACCCGAAAGGGGACGTTGTTGTTTTTATCACAGGAGAAATCCATGAGCTACGCACTGTTTTTGGTTCCAGATGGCAGGAGGTCTGCACTGCTTTCGTCTCTCCCACCTGGTGTATTGATTACCATGCCTGTCACCATGCGTCATGGAGCGACACAGGAAATGGCTCGCGCGATGGGTGTTGCTCCGGATATGGAGGAAGCGATGACTTCTCACTTGGAGGACAAACTTTCTTGGCTTATCCCACTTCCTGTGCCACAAAAGATGACCGCACAAGCATTCATTGAACAAAAACAGGGGAAAGTCTTTCAGTCGGCCGCATTTGCTGAAGAGCAGTTTTTTGTACCCCTGGCATTTCCTTTGCCGGACGGTCCTGGCGAGCGAGAGCGTATTCTTGAGAGATACATCTTTCCTCACATGGGGAGTAATACTCACCATCCTTCAGTCATTGAATCCTTATGGTGTGCGATACACGCACTCATCACGTCTGAGGAGCCCTCAAACTGAAGTTTGCGAAATATCTGCGCCCCACGCCAGCAGCCCCCCAGCTGCTGGCTTTTTTATAGTTCACCCTTACTTTTTTCTAGACTTTGCAGAGTGTTTGGGAGAAGCGTATACTACCCTGTATATGAAAACGTATATCGCCATTTTGATAGGAATTGTTGTACTTTCGGGAGTTGTTTTTGGGGGGTATATGTATACGAAGAAGCAGGTTAAATCTGTTTCTGAAACTACTGATACTGTTACTTATAAAATAATAAATGGTGAGGTGTCACGATGGTTTGAAGGGACGAGCACGCTTGCCTACTCATTTGGCGTACGACAAGCAGCAACAACAAGTAAGCAGTTAAACGATCTTCTTTTAAAAGTAACTGATGCTGGTGTAACTGTTGCGAACGTCTACTTTAGTTATGAAGGAGGTCGTGGATATACTGCACTTGATTATATTTCAGAAATCGTAGCCCCTCATGTTTCTGTTATAACTCCAACAGGAACATCTACCTTCGGTGCATATGAATGGACAACGGCAGAAACAGCGGGAAGTAATTGGTATATTTCTTCTGTTTCAGAAGGTGAATGGCTTGTGATTGTAGAAGGTAAAAAGACACTTGATCTTGATCTTAAACATATTCTTGAAACAATACAGCTAGAAGTTCTACATAAATAAAACATTGCAATTGTTTGTGTAGAATTAAAAAAGCCGCCCGGGGGCGGCTTTTTGGGTGACGGGAATTTTGAATTAATCAAATGACTTCAAAATTTCTTTCCATAACCATTGTGTGGTCTTGCTGAAATCATTCCATGTCTGCTTGACGACAACCTCAGTCAGTTCAAGTTGCGATTCTGCGCAGTCAGGGTCACTGGTTGAAACAAGTACCCAGCCCACTGTAAGAAAAACTGGTATTAGCAGTTCTGCCAAGAATTCTTGGCGCAGTGCCGAGTAAAAAATACTCGCCAGCAACGATGTCCAGGCGATAACCTGGTAGGTGTTGGCTGCATAGAAGAGATTCTCCTTAGCAGATGTTGTTGATGGGGGCACAGCTGGCTCCTTTCATTGTGAAGAACTAGATATATGCATTCTGCGTCTTTTGAAAAGAGTTGTCAAATATGGTATAATCCATTAATTATGGCAACCAAAAAACAGGTAAAGCAGGAAAGCGTAAACACAAAAGAAGAACAGGCGGTAAGCAAAAAGAATGCTCATCTCGAAAGTATTATTGTTCGTGGTGCCCGAACACATAATTTGAAAAATATCACAGTAGAAATGCCTCGTCACAAGATGATTGTCTTCACCGGGCTTTCTGGTTCTGGTAAATCGTCACTTGCATTTGATACTATTTTTGCCGAAGGGCAACGCAGATATGTAGAGTCACTTTCAGCGTATGCTCGTCAGTTCTTGAATCAAATGCAGAAGCCGGACGTTGATGAAATTGTCGGCCTCTCTCCAGCCATTTCCATTGATCAAAAGTCAGCAGGTAGAAATCCGCGTTCAACAGTTGCAACAATTACTGAGATCTATGACTACTTGCGTGTACTCTATGCTCGTGTCGGTAAACCGTACTGTGTTGAATGTGGATCGAGAATTCAAAAACTTTCAAATGAAGAAATTCTACATTTCATTTTAGACAAGGTAAAGCACGCAGATGACAAGCATACAAAGAAAGAGATCATGGGAGTTGAGTTCTCTATGTCAGAATTGCATATTTTGTCTCCACTTGTTCGTGGAAGAAAAGGGGAGCATTATCAAATGCTCTATGACATGCTTGGTAAGGGGTATACCGAGGCGGTCGTTGATGGTAAGCGCTATAGCTTGCGTGAGCAAATCGTTCTCTCAAAGACGAAAAAGCATGAAATATCTATCGTTGTAGACTCAATTGCGCTAGACGATTTTCGCCATCCTTCACATAAGGCAGGAGCAGGGAATCAGTATAAAGATGCCATGGTTCGTCTTTCTGAAGCAATCGAGAGAGCTCTTCATGAATCAAATGGTTTACTCGAAGTCGAAATACTAGGAGAGAAAACAATCATGAGTAACAAGTTTTCTTGCGCTAATTGTGGATTCTCATTCCCAGAAATTGAACCTCGTCTTTTTTCATTCAACTCACCTTATGGAGCGTGTACAGCATGTAATGGGCTTGGTACTAAGTATTTCGGAGGACTTGATGAATGTGAGGTTTGTATGGGGAAGCGTCTTCGACCAGAAGCACTTAACGTATTTTTGGATGACAAGGAAAAGATTAATATTGTAGACATTACCGCACTTTCGATCAAAGATGCAAAAGAGTATTTTGCACGACTTCCTCTTACAAAAAAAGAAGAAGAAATTGCATCTGTTGTAATAAAAGAGATAGAGTCTCGTCTCATCTTTATGTTAGACGTCGGTTTGGATTACCTCTCTCTTAATCGTAAAGCAGATACCCTCTCAGGAGGAGAAGCGCAGCGTATTCGTCTAGCTTCTCAGCTTGGTAGTAAATTAGTAGGAGCTCTCTATGTGCTCGACGAACCGACAATCGGTCTCCATCAGCGTGATAATGATCGCCTCATAAAAACACTAACAACACTTCGCGATATGGGGAATACGATTATCATCGTAGAGCATGATGAAGATACTATTTATGCATCAGACTTTATAGTCGACATTGGTCCGCGGGCAGGAGTGCACGGTGGAGAAGTTGTTGTATCTGGGTACCTAGATGAATTACTTACTGCACCGACAAATAAGTCTGACTCAGTTACCTTGTCGTATCTTCGAGGAGAAAAAGAAATTCTTGTGCCAGCGCGTCGCCAAACAGATAAGGGTACGCTACGCGTAAAAGGCGGATCAGTTTTCAATATTAAAAATATGAATGTGAATGTACCACTCGGTAAGATGACTTCTATTACCGGTGTTTCCGGATCAGGAAAGAGTTCGTTCATGTATGAGATTTTACATAAGAACTTGCTTGCAAGACTTGAGCGTCGCCATCGTACTGCAAAGATTTATAACTGTGAAGAGTTTACGGGAACAGAATACGTTTCTCGTGTTGTCTTGATTGATCAGTCAGCTATTGGTCGTACACCTCGGTCAAACCCTGCGACCTATACGGGTGCATGGACACATATTCGTGATTTGTTCGCCGAAAGTGAAGAAGCACGTATTCGTGGATGGAAGCCATCACGGTTCTCTTTTAACGTAAAAGGAGGGCGTTGTGAAGCATGTCAGGGAAATGGTGAGATTGCGGTTGAGATGCACTTTCTCCCTACGGTGTATGTAGAGTGTGACGTGTGTCTCGGTAAACGCTTTATGAAAGAGACGCTTGAAGTGAAGTGGAAAGGAAAAAATATTTACGACGTACTTCGAATGACGGTCGAAGAGGCCCTTACGTTTTTTGCAGATATTCCTGCTGTGCATGATCGTGTAAAGACACTTTCTGACGTTGGGCTTGATTACCTCGAACTCGGGCAGTCAGCAACAACCCTCTCAGGAGGAGAGGCTCAGCGTGTCAAAATATCAAGTGAGTTATATCGCCCGCACGTTGAGAAAACAATTTATCTTTTGGACGAACCGTCAATCGGACTTCATTATGAAGATATTGCAAAGTTAATTGAGATTCTTAATAAATTGGTAGATAAAGGAAATACTGTTGTCCTTATTGAACACAATTTAGACATCGTAAAATGTTCTGATCATATTATTGATATCGGTCCTGAAGGAGGGGTTGGTGGTGGGAAGGTGGTAGCAACAGGCACTCCAGAGCAGGTGGCAAGTGCCGAGAAAAGTTACACAGGACAGTATCTAAAGAAAGTGTTAAAGAGAAAAACTAAAAATAGTTAAAAAGTATATTAATACTATAAAAATAAAAAGCCGCCTTGATACAATCTCGGCGGCTTTTGATTGAAGGTGGAGGTCTGACCATCAGTAATGAACACCAGATTCACCATAGATCCGACACACCTCACGTTTGGGTAGCTCTGGACGTGCTGCAATTAGCTGCACAAGTGTGTTGCAAGTGAACTTTTTACCACCGCTTGCTACACGGACTTCTTGAAGCTGGATACGACCCTTTTCGGTTGCTCTTTTGATACAAGAACCGATATGATCACAGCCGCTACAAGATGGGTGGGTTGTATCTTCGGTATCAGTGTGCGCCACAGCGCCTCCTCTATTTAAATAACGAACACCTTATCAGAGCTCGATATGCTTGCTGTCACACGCATATCGAGGTACACAAGGAACTGCATCGCTTCTTCTTATTCAGAAAACTGATTGAATTAGGCGACATTTTATTATACAATGCGTATTATGAAGAAGCAAGATCTGGAAAAGTGCGGACTACCAGACACCCCCGGGGTGTATTTTTTTCGTGATGCTGAACAGAACATCCTCTATATAGGTAAGGCAACGTCGCTTTCAGATCGTGTAAAAAGCTACTTTTCGCAAGATCTCGTAAAGACTCGCGGGCTTAAGCTTGTGAGTATGGTTTCTGCTGCACATACAGTGACCTACCAAGTAACTGACAGTGTGCTTGAGGCACTCCTTTTAGAAAGTAAACTGATTAAAGAACATACACCAGCATATAATACTAAAGAGAAGGATAATAAAAGCTTCACCTGTGTTGTTATAACCAAAGAGCGGTTTCCTCGAGTGCTCACACTTCGTATTCGTGATTTTGAAAAGCGCTTCACAAAGAAAGATGTCTTAGCTGTCTATGGACCTTTTGCTTCACTTTCTCTTCTAAAAGAAGCGATGAAGATTATACGAAAGTTATTTCCGTATAGAG
>CAYVOJ010000030.1:0-7602 GCA_964453485.1 uncultured Candidatus Saccharibacteria bacterium | reverse complement strand
AGAGAAGAACTTTACGCCCAGTCTCTTCATCCACTTCAATATCCTTTGCGGCCTGGTCACTTTCAACGCGAGTATCATGCTTTCTTTTATGTTCTATTTGGAATTCTAGAGCATCTACATAGAGAGTTGGTACCTCGTCGAGAGTTTGTAGGCTTTTTATCTTTACTTGTAACGATTTCAAATTTGTCCAGGTTGCACCTTGATCATACGGGATACTTATCGACTTATCATTAATATCACCGGGAGTAAACATTCCCGCACTCTTCCAGTCCACACCATCAAACGTATAGAGAACTTCTATAAATGGCGGTTGTTTTTCCTCAACAACAACCTCTGGCTTTACTTCTACTGGTGCAGGCATAATAATCTGCCCATCTTCTGTGGTAATTACTTCAGGCGGTGCAGCAACTTCTTCTGTAGCAGGTTGCTGAACAGATTCTTCTTGTGCAGGCTGATCTCCCCCTGTTTCCGGTACAATGTCTTTTGTTTGGTCAGTTGAAGTAGGGGTTTCTTGCACAGGTGTTACCACCTCCTCCTGCTGAATAACCACAGGAACAGTGCTTTCTACTGCTTCCGGCGGAACTGACTCTTCTTCTGCATGAGCTACCTGAACAAAGAAAGGAGAAAATATATCTTGTAAAAATGGATGTAACGAAAGTGGTTTCTCAGGCTGAGCCTCCTCTGTCGGTTCTGGGGTTGGAGGGACGGCTTCCGGCACTACATCAGTCTTTGTCTCCTCAGTTGGTTTTACTTCTTCTGGAACAGTCTTTTTTTCTTCCTTTACATCTTCTTTTGGTTTTTCTTCTTCTTTTATATCTTCAGTGGCGGTTTTCTCTGGTGTCGTTGTTGCAGTAAATATAACCGTATCACCCTCTGCATCTAAAATACTCTGAGTGCTTGATGCGAAACTGTCGCTTATGATTGTCGTTGTCGCTTTACCATCTAGGTCTATCTGTGCTGCTCGTGCCTCACGTGTCTGCCAGTGAATAATCAAATCAGTTTTTTGGGGTACTGTACCAAGCGGCACATCTCCATCAAATGATCCACAATACATCTCTGCGTGAGTATTTCCTGGTAGAACAGCACTGTGGGATGCTGTGTACACACCACTATCATTTGGCTTACCAGTAGCATTAGCCGGGTCAACCCACCCACCAAGACAACTCGAAGGATAGAACGACACGGTATTTGCTTTAAGAAGATATGGAGAAAAACTATAAGTGACAAGCAGCACGATAATAAGTGCCGACATGCCTTGCTTCATGAACCTGGTATGAAGCGGGACATACTTTGCGATTCTTACTAAATGGAGTGATTTTGTAACATTATCAATATGCGAATCAAGCGCTTGTGCTTTTTTATATACACGCGTAGAGAGGCTCGTTTTTGGTTTGGTTGAAGAAGACGAAATACGTGCCATATTACATAAAGTATAGCAAGGTATTTCTCTTACTTTTCAATCTCGTCCACAGATTTAGAGGAAAGTGTTCCTGGTTGACTTTGACTGCTAATTCTTCTAGAGTGGGTTGCGTAGTCCCTTTCATCAAACTTATTTACAAGGAGTCCTCAATGAGCTTTTCTACTCTCGACGAGATCGCCGCCATCAATCTTCGCAACTTGCGGGCAAACCCATATCCTGGTCGAGGCATCTTCATGGGTATGAGCGACGACGGCAAGAGCATCTACACAGGATGCTGGACAATGGGTCGCTCTGCTGGAAGCCGGAACCGTGTGTACGAAATGACCTCTCAGGGCCATCTCGTTACTGCAGTGGCGGATCCACGTCTCGAAACAGGAGACTCGTCCCTGACGATTTACCCCGCCATGGCGGAAACCGGCGCTTTCATGATTGTCAGCAATGGCAAACAGACGAATGCTGTGGCAAACGACCGTGGTGAATGGCCGATAAACATTACGCTTGGCAATAGCTGGACCTACGAGCCAGATTCACCAATCTTTACCCCACGCATCACCGGCCAAGTTTGCATAGCGTCACAATACTTTGAGTTTTTGGTGCAACGCAAATCACCCTTTAGCAAAGAGTGCGATCAGCTTTACTTCACCTACAACGGGCTTGCACCCGGCTTTGGCCGCTGTGTTACCACCTATATGTACGACGGAAACCCACCCCCTCACTGGAGCGGTGAACCATTTCTGCTGCCTCTGCGTGGTGATACAGGAACCGTCCTTCGAAAGATATGGAGCGCCTTGAACGAAGAACATCGGGTGTCCTGTGCCGTGAAGGTGACCCCACTTGACGGTCAACCTTCACGCACTCTTGTCATAAACAAGTACGACAAGGTTACGGTATAGGTCCCGCAAACACGTCCCAACCCCATCCTAATAGCTTAGCTATTAGGATGGGGTTTTGTTTTAAATACTTTGATAGAAGATTTGAGATAACGTTGGAACTTTTGGAATATTTTTAGAAAAAGTGTAGGATTACTATATATTCCTCAAGGAGAAATCATGGATATTCAGTTCGAGATTAATGAAGGTCTTGAAACGAAAGATAGGACACCCAAGGAAACAGTACACGAACTCAGAGTCAAACGTTTGCAAATGAAACATGATAATCCAGGCCTTACCTTTATGTGGGAATTTACGGAGCGAAACCGCTCTGTACAAATGAGACATCTGCGTGAAACTGCAAGACTCAAGCAAACACCACAAAAAAAGCTCAGACTACGCAGTCGCACAAGTGCTCGTCTGAGGGTCATTCAGGAGGAAGTGCTTTCTTTCTAAACCACACGAACCACTCGTGTGGTTTGCTTTTTATAGTAAGACTCTAGCTGGGGTACAAGGGATCTCGGTCACAAAACTACCTCACTTCGTTCGAAGTAGTTTATCTTGTTCCAAGAACCGAATCTGCTGATTCGCGTATTCGAGCCCTTATGAACGACAAGCAGTTATCGTTCTGTACCCCAAGCTAACACGGAGTGTAGGAACGCTTCGCGTGCGATGAAAATGTGTTAGCTGGCCTCACCGGTCTCGAACTTTCTCATGCCTTACCCCACAAGCCTTTTCTAAAGATTGTAATCTTAATATTTTGAAGCTCCTCGGACATACATTTTCTTGTTAAACAATAACGAATTCATTATCAGTAAGAGTTTTAGTTTTGATACTTTTTTCTACAGCTCTTTGAATAATTTTTTGATATTTTTCCTCATACTTTTGCTTACCATAGTGAGGTAAAACTACAAAATCAATTAAGCTTAATCCTAAATAATTTTTTAGTTCAGGAGCTTCAATTGGGTCATCCAGCGTATCAATCAAACCAATATCGGGTCCCACAAGAACAGATCCTGCGCTTGAGCCAACGTATATCTTATCCGTAGAGAGTAAATCTTTTAAGAGTGAATCAAAACCACTTTTTCTTGTTTCTTGAAGCAAATAGAAAGTATTTCCACCTGCCACAAAGATAACGTCACAACCATCAAGATCGGTCTTTATTTGTTCAAATGTTTCTAGTTTAATCTCCTTTACTTTAAATCCTTGGCTGACTAATTTTTCTCTATCTATTTCAACAAAAGATTTATCTTCATAAACGTCTGCTGCTGTTGCAATGAAAGCAACATCAGTGTCTTCTGATTTTTTTGTAAGTAGAGAGGGTAACTGTTCAGCAACATTCGCATATATAGAGGTAAGGAGAAATTTCATATCTCAAGTATATCAAAGCTTCTCGGATGCCAGAACTCTGCTCAACGTGGCTGGGGTACAAGGGATCTCTCCTACAAATACATTATTTCCGTCGAAATAATGTTTCGCAGGCCGCCCCTCGCCACTTTTCTTGCTAGAAAAGTACTGCTGCGGGCATTCGAGCCCTTGCCGAAAGTGACGCAGGTCACTTTCTTACCCCATCAAAGCATAAGCCTTAGGTAAGCTACGCTTTCGTTATAGTCTTTGCTTTGCTGGGGTACAAGGGCTCGAACCTCGATTAACAGTTCCAGAAACTGCTGTCCTACCATTAGACGATACCCCAATTTATTTTTTGTAAAACCTATTTCTTTATTTTCTGCCCTGAAATATGGGACATGATTCGGATATCCTAATAAACACATTGAACTTATTACGTATTTCTGGACTTCTACGTGGGGAATATTTTACTACATTTCCCCCTTTCTATCAATAGCTATTATCGTGGAAAGGTATACACTCGTTTGTATGAACCCACAACAAAAAATATTCCCTGTAAGCACCCTCATTATCAGTGTCGTTGTTCTAGCACTTCTGACCTTTCTTTTCGTGTCATATTACACCTCTACACCAGAATCAAAGGTTGTTATTTTCACCTGTAAAAATGCCAAATCTATCGGGGCCGTCTTTTATCCTCAAAAAGATACAAATGTAGAACTCACTTTAAGTGATGGCAGAACACTTACTCTCCCCCATGTCATTTCCGGCTCTGGTGCACGGTATGCCACCAGCGATGAATCTATCGTCTTTTGGAACAAAGGTACGTCTGCATTTATTACCGAAGGAACAACAACGACATATCTAGACTGCAATACCATTCCAGCCAGAACAATAGATATCATAAAACCCTAAAAACTTTTCCTGCACGCGGAGAAATACCTTACATTAAAAGTGAAGCTCTCACAAGTTGTATTTCAGCATAGGAATACTTTTTCTTTAAATGTTCGTACACGGGGGTTAGCTTTGTTGTCTCTAATTCTTTGAATGCTTTTTTAATGACATTTAAGTCCTTTTTAGCAGGTAAAATATGATCAATGTCTATCGATTCACCAAGTTCGATAAGCTTTTCTATATGCCCGATAACTGTTTGTTCTGACAAGTTTCGGCGTTCTGCAATTTCTTGTATAGAAGTTTTCTCTCTGAGCATTTCTTGTGTTTTAGTATACGACGGCACCTTAACCTGTATTTCTTCAGCTTCTTCATCGTCTAGTTCTACAAGAGTCCCACCTTTTGAAGTAAGAAAAGCATCGTGAAGCTCAGCTATCTGCGCACTTGTGTACTTTAGAAGCGCATTTTCTGCTTGCTCGCTTTTCTTTCTGAAGACATCGTCTGCTTCTCGCACTTCTTCTGCAATCATAAGTGCCTGAGGATTGAATCCTTTTAAATATAGCCCATCAAGTGATTTTAAACGAGAAAGTGCTACATATCCCTGACCAGAAGCAAACGCACGACTAAGGTCAATTTCTGCCTTATCAAGGGTCATTCCTTGGCTCTTGTGCACAGTAATGGCCCAGGCAAGTTTTATCGGCAGTTGTGACAATTCTGCTTTTACCTTTCCGTCCTCTTCTATTTTCCAGCTATCTGTTTGTATTGTTACTTTTTTCCCTGTTGTGAGCTCTATAACGGGAGCACCATCATTAGTAAATGAATCAACAACACCCATTGAGCCATTTACGTACTGTCTGTCATTACTATTTTTAATACAAATAACTTTTGCTCCAACTTTAAGTTTCAAGATCTCTTCTGCAAGACAGTTATTTTTAAGCGAAGCTACTAGATTAGCTTTTCCTTTCGTCACCATATGATAGACCCTTTCCTCACCCTTAATCTTGTTGAAAGCAAGTCTGTTTATCTCATCCACGTTTTCATTATGAGTATAGAGCTTGATATGGTCGTCCACATGTTTTTCATGGGCTGCTTTTAAATACTCAAAATGCTCTTCATCGACATCCCCGCTTCGAATAGCATTTAAAATAGAAGACAACTTGTCGTCATCCTGACGAAACTGTTCGGTTAGATAGCAAATGACGGGCTTTGCCTCATTCCATGCACGTGAAGTGAAAGCAAATACCCCTTCACTTTCATGCTGATCACCTGGTTTTACAATTGGAGGCAGCTGAAAGAAGTCTCCGGTAAACACTATTTGCATGCCACCAAACGGTTTGTCGCTACGTCGCATATTCTTTGCAACTGCATCTAGCATATCCACAAATGAAGCATGAAGCATGGAAATTTCATCAATGATGAGCACCTGTGTTTCATTCCATCTCTTATACACATTCTGCTTTTCCTCTAGTGCATCAATATCGTATGCATGAAGTTTTTGTTTGATACCGATTCCACTCCACGAATGAATGGTTGTGCCGCCGATATGTGTAGAAGCTATACCAGTTGAAGCGGTCACAGCATACTTTATGCCGTGTTTGCGTAAATAACTAATGTACTCACGAAGTGCATATGACTTACCAGCACCAGCAGCACCAGTGAGAAAGGATGTGTGTCCAAGCTTTAAAATGGTAAGCGCCGTTGATTGAGTCATAAACTAGTCTGTAGTTACTAGTTTATCGCTAATAGTCTAAATACTGAAATAAACGGCCCTTATATTTTAAGATACTTTCGAACCGCAAGAAGAGATGAGATAACAGCAAGGAGTACTCCAGAAAGAAGGAGGATTCCAAGTAGTTGGAAAAAGTGCTGGGTGTAGTATGCATGCAAGTTCATTCCTTCAAAGAAGAACACTGTTTTCTTTGTAATCCAAATTGTTCCCGGCCAGAAAATTGCCATTGAAATTACTGTAGCAACAAATGCGTACAAAATAGCTTCAACAATGAATGGACCACGAATAAACATGTTTGATGCACCAACAAGCTTCATTACCGCGATCTCATCACGGTAGACGAATATCGCCAAACGAATAGTGTTATACACAATCATACAACTCATAAGTATGAATACTACAGAGAGCCAGAATCCAACGGTGTCCGTCCATCCAATAATATTATTTAATTTGTCGATACTATCTTTAAGCTGGTAATAGTTTATCTTGTCTACCGCACCAGCTGCATCTCCAAGTAGCCCAGAACCAGCCTGCACTGATTGTGCTATTGCATCGTACTGTGATGTATCTTTAGCTAGAATAGAAAGTGAGGCACCGAACGGATTAGTGCCGAGTTCATCTAAAGCCTGAAGGGTGAGCTGATCACCTTCGTGACGTTTTTTGAAGTCAATAAGCGCATCTTCACGTGATGTATATTTAATTGATTTTACTTGTGGCAAACCAAGTAATCTTGCTTTTATGTCCTGTATCTGACTTTCAGTTGCGTCTGTTGTGAAGTACACACGCACATCTACTTTTTCTCGCACCTGTTCAAGTGTATAGTCAAAAATTGCACGAGATAGATAGAACGATGTAATGATCGAGAGCGTAATTGTTAGTATAAAAATAGAAGAAAGAGAAACTGTTCGGTTACGATAAAATCCTCGTAATCCAGCGGTTATTATTCTTCGTGCAAGTGTTGTTCGAGTAGACATAATAGATTACATGGTAAATTTACCAGATTTTTGATCACGAGTAATACGCCCATCTTCCATAGTGATCACGCGACGGCCAAGATTATCAACAATTCCCTTATTGTGCGTTGTTAAAATAACCGTTGTACCGAGATCATTAATTTTCTTTAAGATCTGAACGATATCGTAGGTGTTTAAAGGATCGAGGTTACCTGTTGGTTCGTCAGCAATAATAATTTCAGGACGATTAATAATCGCACGAGCGATAGCTACGCGCTGCTGTTCTCCACCAGAGAGCTGATGAGGAAAATGGTGCATTTTGTCTTTCAGGTCAACCAAATCCATCACATGAGGCACATCCTCAGCGATATCTTCATCATGCTTACCGGCCGCCTC
>CAYVOJ010000029.1:0-8280 GCA_964453485.1 uncultured Candidatus Saccharibacteria bacterium | reverse complement strand
AGAATGGTGGTAAAGTCGCAGCAAGTGTTTCTAAAAATACTGATTACCTTTTGGCGGGCGAAGGCGGAGGAAGTAAGCGAACAGATGCAGAGAAGATAGGGACGAAAATTGTCACGGAAGAGGAATTTAAAAATATGTTATAATCTTGGTATGTCAATCACCGTAGAAGAACTGGAGAACCTTTCGACCCTTGCGCGCATTACAATTGCGCCAGAGGAAAAAGAAAAAATGCTTACCGATGTGCAGGCAATTTTAGGCTATATTTCAGAGATTAATAATACGGAAGTAGGAAGTAGTAAGCAGGAAGCAGAAAATCAAGACCCAAAGGAAAGCGTTTTTAATGTGGTACGAGAGGATGTTGTGACACACTCAACGGGGTCAAATACAGATGTGATACTCGCTGATGCACCAGCTGTGAAAGATGGGTATGTAAAGGTGGAGCAGGTGTTGAAATAGAGTGAACAGTTAGGAGTTAGGAGAAAATACAAACACAAAATGCAAAAGACACTGAAACAATTACATGAAGAGATAAAGAGTGGGACGCTTACGATTGAGGCGCTTGTTGAACGTTGCAAGAAAACAATAGCTGAAAAAGATCCTGAGATTCACGCGCTCCTTGGTATGTATTCTGATGCACTCGTGTCGTCACAAATTGCAAAGGCACAAGAAATGTTTGCAAACGGTACTGCAACAATGCTCACCGGTATTCCGATTGTCTTGAAAGATAATATTTTAGTATATGGCGAAACAGCAACAGGTGCGTCAAAGATTCTTGAGAACTATGTAGCGACGTATGATTCGACAGCGGTAAAGAAACTTAAAGAAGCCGGTGCAATTCTTTTAGGGCGTGCAAACATGGATGAATTCGCGATGGGTGGATCAACAGAAAACTCAGCGTATGGTGTAACGAAGAATCCACGTGATACTTCACGAGTAGCAGGTGGTTCGTCCGGTGGTTCAGCTGCAGTTGTCGCGTACGGCGGTGTTCCAGTGTCACTTGGATCAGACACAGGTGGATCTATTCGCCAGCCAGCAGCTTTTTGTGGAGTGGTAGGACTCAAGCCGACATACGGGAGTGTATCTCGCTATGGGCTCATGGCAATGGGAAGTTCACTTGACCAGATCGGACCATTTGGTAACTGTATCGACGATGTAGAAGCTATCTATAACGTCATCAGTGGTCATGATGAACATGACAGTACGTCGCTGCCAGATATCAGAGAACAGAAAACAGGTGACAGTAATCTCAAGAAGACTATTGGTGTGCCATGGAATTTCGTAGAGCGAAAGGGTATTAGCGAAGAAGTGCTCGCAAATTTTAAAGATTCTCTTAAAAAATTAGAGGGGGCTGGATATACGATCAAAGATGTTTCTATTCCGCACCTTGAGAAATCCCTCTCTGTTTACTACATCGTGATGTTCGCTGAAGTATCAAGTAATCTTGCTCGCTATGACGGTATTCGTTACGGCCTTTCTCATCCAGGGGAAACAAGTATCAAGAGTTACTTTGAATCTCGCACAGCAGGGTTCGGTGCTGAGGTTCGTCGTCGAATCCTTGTGGGGACATACGTGCTTTCATCTGGGTATTATGATGCGTACTACAACAAAGCGAACCTCGTTCGTGAGATGCTCCGTAAAGAATTTAGAGATGTATTTGAAAGTGTAGACGTGATCGCTATGCCAAACGCACCAACTCCAGCATTTAAAATTGGTGAAAAAATCGCTGACCCACTTTCAATGTACCTCGAAGACATTTTCACTGTGCCGGTAAATATCGTAGGTGTTCCAGCTATCGCCATTCCTACAGGAGCGACTGCCGAAGGGTTACCACTTTCTATGCAATTCATCGCATCTCACTCGTGTGAAAGCACACTATTCACTTACGGGCGCGAATTAGAAAGGCTATACTAAGGTAGCCATTAGCAGTTAGCTTTTAGCTTTTAGTAATTCAGAATGAAATATTGCTAATAGCTAATAGCCACAAGCTAAAAGCTTAGTACACACATGGCTTCCATTTCTATCGATTGGATTTTTAATAGAATATATGACTTTCTCCTTTGGATAAAGTATTTTTGGGTTTTTAGTATTATGCACACAAAGCCGGAAGACTATCTTGCGGCTATTTCGCATAGAGATTGGGACGGGCTACGTGATCGCGGTTGGTTCGACGAGTATTTTGCAGAAAAAGCTGCAGCTGTACCTCCGGCAGATGTCCATATGAGTGCGTGGCAACGTTTGGCAGAGATGTTTGGATACCGTTTACAAGATACTGATGCAGATGGTATTCCTGATATTTCAGACCCAGCTGTTAATGATTCTGCAAACCTTTCTGCCGCACAGCTTAAAGAACGTTTTCAGCCAGACTATACTTTTTCTGATCGTGTACGCGATATCTTCGGATTGCCTCCAAAAGATACTGATGCAGATGGGGTGCCTGATAGTTACGAAATAGCTCACAACATGGATCCTCTTAACCCAGACTCTGACAGAGACGGGCTCTTTGATGGAAAAGAGTTATCGCTTGGTTCTGATCCACTTAATAACGACACCGACCGTGATTTAGTGATGGATGGAAGAGATGAAGCACCTCTTGATCAGCGGCTATCGGTAACGACTACTGATGCTGATGGGGATGGTGTAAGTGATGTTGTAGAAATAAGACTTGGCACGGATAGTAATAACAAAGATACTGATGCAGATGGTATTCCAGACGGCATGGATACCTATCCGCTTGATAGTAATAACATAACTCCACTGGCAAATCTTGATTTTTCAAATCAAACACAAGGAATTGTTTTTCATATTCAGAGTCCGGTACTTTCAGCTGTGGCTGATCTTCTCTCTGTAATGGCTCTCATCGGCTTAGGATTCGGCATACTCTTTCTTCTGTGGTTTATTTATCAATACTGGTCTGCACTTAATCATTACGAGCATCACTTTACGGATGGTCACGGTCATGATCATGGACATGGTGCACATGCATCACATGATTCACACAATACTCATAATAATCATACTGCTCATGATGAACATTCTCCATTAGGTATTCCAGGGCTTGCTACACGTGAGGATGCAGCTCCTCATGTGCCGGCCAATGAAGAATTTGAAGCACATCCACGCTGGGCAATCATTGAAGGATATATGTCGAGTCCAACTGACTCACTGTGGCGAATAGGAATATTAGAAGCAGACGCTATGCTTGCGGAGGTTTTGCAAGAGAAGGGGTATCAGGGGACAGATGTTGGTGAGATGCTTAGTGCTGCTAGTTTTAAAACAGTTCAGCTTGCTTGGGATGCACATAAAATTCGTAATCGTATTGCTCATGATGGAAGTTCTTTTGTACTTACAGAGCGAGAAGCTAAACGAACATACGCTCTCTATGAAGCAGTGTTTAAAGAATTAAAGGCGATATAGTAAAAACTATAAAGAACCCCTTGTTAATGTGATTCCATTGCATTTGCATAATACACTACGTGTATAGAAATGTAATAGCGAGTAAAAAACAAAGCCACCGAAGATGGGTGGCTTTTGAAGGTGACAGTAACAAAGCGTTTGATGTCAGTGCTTGTTTAGTTTTTTCGTATTTTCCAGCTTGAAGCAGTTATCGGGCCATTTCGCTCGTCGCGATTGTTGTCGCCACCAAACGCAAAACAAGGTATTCCTTTATTGCTAGCCTGCCCGAATTGCCCCATCTGCTTTGTTTCGCAGTTAGGCGTCTTGAGGAAGCCTTCATGGGTGTACTCGTCACCCGGAGCATTGACGTTTAGTGCAACTTCTCGATACACCGGTACTCGCGTTGGGTGCATAGCAAGGAGACATGCGACTTCAAAAATGCCGAGAGGAAATTCGCTATGGCCTTCTTTTTCACAGTAAGCCCGTACCATTCGATCAGATTGACCTCTGCGAAGCATTCCCATCTGGACGGGGGCGATCATTATACTACCACCCACATGCCCTCCCCACTCCGCTGCAAACTTCCTGCGAGGATAGCTTACTTTTTTTCTCTCTTTTCCGACAAAATGAGGGCGGACATGCTCGGGAAGCAGAAGACCTTCAGGGGCGCCTGACGAGTGGTAGCAATTCGGCCTATTGCCACAAACACCGCTGTGCCATATCAGCGCTTCCTCGACAAGATCGACATAGCTACCTTCAAGCAGCTCCATAATCGGAAAAGCCGCCCACCCTTCACTCCATTTTGGGACATCTGGAAGGCCGGAAGAGATCAGTTTTAGTACAGGTCCATCGTCAAGATTGAAGCGACCGGCAACTAACTGAACCTGCTCTTCGACAGGTCTTAGTCCTTTGTAGGCGTTTGGGTACCCCAGGTTGCTTTCTGTCCAATCGCACGTGTAGCTGCCCAATCTATCGAGCAGTTGTCCGAAGTGCCAACCAGGATGCTGTCCCATCATTGCGCATCCTTCAGCATGGCTTCTTGCACCGAGGTGTGCCAAAAATAACTTCGTGAGTTCACCCAGTTGGGCGGGGGTTATACCTCTGCCATCAAATTCTCCATACGGTTCCTGATCAAAAGCTTTCATCTCAGTACTCCTTGATAGTGAGTCCGTCTCACCTTACGGCTTATCTCCATTTAGACAAGCTCTGTATGCACATTACATATCCACACACAGAACTTGTCTAAATAAGAAAGGGCTACATGGCAGTTTTAAGTAAAAGAACTAGTGAATTTTGTGCAAGGTGTGTCTACTTTACATAACACTACAGTATAAAAGATATATTGTCTAAATAAGAAAAGCGCACAGTCTGGCTTTATGCATAGTTTTGCTGCTGCAGTGAGAACTGAAATGGTAAAAGAAAAGGACCCGCGTCGACGCTGGTCCAAGGCAAGCACATTGATTTCCGTTGATTGGGCTCTTCGCTACTTTCAACTGATCTTTCGATCGGGTTTCCCCATTCGGACACCTTCGGATCAAAGCTTACGTGCCAGCTCCCCGAAGTTTATCGCAGGCTATCACGTCCTTCGTCGATCTCAATTGTGCTAGTTGTGCAGAACGTTTTTCTGCTCTTGGCAATCTTGATGCTTTCGCATGGCGTGCGTTACTTCACCCCGCAAGCAGTGTCACTTCCGTGACTTCGTTACCACACAACAGAGTGCTTACAAGTAAAATACTATCACTTTACGTCATGTAATACAAGAAAATATTTCTAGGTCGATCATAAGAAAAAGCCTTCTTTCGGAAGACTTTTTCTCTTTGCATAGCGAATCGGATTTGGTCACAAATCTGCCTCGTCTCTTCATTCCTCGAAGCAGATTCGCGACCCCGTATTCAAATCCCGACACATCACGCAGGTGATGTGTCTTGGTCATTATGCACAGTAAACTAAAATCCCATCATTTTAAAATGATGGGATTTTAGTTTATGCGCAGTCGATGGGATTTGAACCCACGACCCCCGCCGTGACAGGGCGGTGCTCTAACCAGCTGAGCTACGACTGCATGTTATATATCTTACTGAGCACAACTAACTTTAAGTACCTGTCTATTCTAGCAGAAAACTAGAATCCGTCTAATACGGGTGTCGGCGGGTGGGAACGATCCACCGACCTTGGGCTTATGAGTCCCACGCTCTAACCAACTGAGCTACGCCGACATGTTTATATCTTTACCACTCAAAAATCAATCTATATTGTTTAAGCGCCGCCCACTACGTGGGCGGCGCTTAAACCGAAAACCTTGTCACGTAGCTTTACTTGTTGCGGAGACCAGAATCGAACTGGTGTCCCGAGGTTATGAGCCTCGTGAGTTACCTCTACTCTACTCCGCTATATATCAATGTTCTCTAACATTTGAGTCAACACATAGTACCATAAATAACATGTTTACACAATAATCTATCTAGCTACTCAGTTAGAAAATAGACCTAATTACTTATGTTATAATAGTTTACATGAAACTACTTCTCGTAAGACACGGAGAAACAACGGGCGATGTAGAGGGTAGGTATGGTGGAAATTACGATGATCACCTTACTGATCATGGTAAAAAGCAGTTACTAGAAACTGCAAATAAATTAGCCGGCAGAGATATTCAAATTATTTTTACTAGTAATCTTATTCGAGCTAAGGAAAGCGCTGAGATACTCAGTGAGCAACTAGGCTGTGGAATCGAAACAGTTGAAGGTGTTGAGGAAAGAAATTATGGAGTTCTTGCCGGGCTTACAAAAACTGAAGCAATGGAGCTGTACCCTGAGGCAGTAGAAGCACACAAGAATCCTGAAAACACAGATCCCGAAGGAGAGAGTTTTGTAGATTTTCAGAACAGAGCCCTAAAAGCGTTTAAGGGAATTTTTTCAAGAAATTATTCTACAGTAGTAGTTGTTTCTCACGGCGGACCACTGAAGCAAGCGATGAAGTACTTAGGTCTGCCAATCCCTGAAAAAATAGGAGATGGTGAAATAATTGAGGTGACAGTCTAAAACTTTACTTCGTTCGCAACACACTGGCCTCTGTGAGAACCGTGGCAATATATTATTTTTCAACCACTTTCCAACCTTCATACACTCCAGCATTCTTGAGTAACTGCTTTGTGTAGCGTTCGTATTCAAAAAGTGGACATAGGGTGGCTTTGGCTGGCGAAAGAGAACAGGAAACAGTTACTCCTTTTTCTGGATTATCTTTGTTCTGAAACATAAAACCAAACGTCATATTTACAACATCAAACGATGGAAATTTTTCAGTAAGATCAAGTTCATGTAATGTCTCAGAGAGCGCAGACATATTATTGTGTTCACGAGATGAGGGAAGTGCGATACGCAGCTTCTTCTTTCCTTCTGCATAGGAAAGGGTGATGGACTTAATACTTGCTTTGATAAATGGTGTGCCTTTATTGTACTTGACGAAGTCGAAGGAAAGGTTTTTGAGCGGTGACAAATTGTAGGTTTCGATTTTTTCTTCATAACCAGTTCCACATACGATGCGTAAAAAGGTATCCATGAAAATCATTTTTTGCTGCTTCGATACCGTACCGGCCACCAGCACAACTTGTTCTTGCGGTAAGTATGCCATGCGAACAGTATCAATTTTTCTTGCAACATGCTTCCTGTCTATTTCTCCAGTTTTTGCGTCTATTTTACTCTCCACATCATATGATCCTTGGAATTTTGATTCGAGATACAAAATATTATCTAAGAATAGATGTTCAAGTTCTTGCTCCGTTGAATTGTCATCTTTATTTGCGAGACGCGTAAACTCACGATGAAGTTCAGATAGTTTCAAATCAACTTCAGCTGCTTCAATAGTTGGGGCCTCGTAGGAGATATAACTTTTTGATTTGTAGAAAGGGTGAAGAAAAGCGATCTTGTTTGCGACCTCTTCGTGGCGGAGGAAAAAGTATAAGACGAGGTCGGTATCACTAACACATTCAATTTCTGGCTCAAAGTCTTTTTTTGTTTCTTCTTTGTACAGTTTCTTTCCTAGAGATGCGGTATGGGAACTAGTAATAGAAGAAACAAAAGAGAGATCTTTAAGAACAGCTAAACGAATTTCAGTATCAAGTGATTTGATAGAGTCTTCCATGAGCTGCACAGCAAGTTTACGAGGTGTTTGATCATTAATTTCAAAAAATGCCTGAGCACCATGGTTGCTGATCAGTTCACTAATCAGTTGATGTGAAAAAATTTTAGAAAGATATTTTTTTGTGGAAAATGATGAGGCCATAGAAATTGAAAATAATAGTCCCCAGTGTAGCAAAGAAGCGGGTGAGGTACTAGGAAACAGGAAGTGTAGCCAGGCAGTGCGTGCGAGGTGTGTATGATACACTGTGATTATTACTTTAGTCGTATGGTTTCATCTTTTTTTCTAAAAATCTTTGGACTGTTCTGGCAGGTCGTGCTCTTCTTTTGGATTGCTTTTGTGGGATTATATAACTGGTTGGCGGAAGTATTTGGAAGTTTTTTCCGCTTTGGGAATTTTGTACAAGAACTCGCCTTCTTTCTTATAGGCTGGCTCCTTACTCCGATGCTGTGGTGGCAAGCACTCTTTGTCGCTATATTGCCTATGTGGATCGCGATACCGGTACTTCTTATTCTTTTGTTGATTTCTTTTTTCTCTCTTTCCACTTCATTTTTTGTCCTGTGATAGAGTGTTAGGTATGAGATTCGAAGATAAAGTAGAAAAGCTACGTATACAAAAACACGGAGGCAAAGAAACTCCAGCATTTTTGGCAGATGTAAAAGCTCTCACCGATGGTGAGGCCTTTGAATATTTGCTCGGTGAAGTAAAGTTTTGTGAAGCAAAAGTAGACCTGTCACTTCGCCCTATGAT
>CAYVOJ010000028.1:0-8661 GCA_964453485.1 uncultured Candidatus Saccharibacteria bacterium | reverse complement strand
CCGAGAAGGCATACATCGACAAGGACGGAGGCGCATACTTCGCAGGCAACGTCGGAATAGGGACAACAACACCAGGAACTAGTCTAAGTGTTGTAGGAACAACAACTCTCTTCGGCTCTCTGACATCTCCAACAGCGTTGCGTGTAGTTGGGAATATAGACAATACATCTGATTCTGCGTTTCAGCCGCGAACTGTTTCTACTTTTGGAACAGGCTCCTTTACGAATCCGTACTCGGTTTTCGTCTCTGGCCGATACGCATATGCGGCGCTCCGTGGTTCAGGAGCTCTTTCTATTATCGATATATCAAACCCAGCATCTCCGGTTACTGTTGCGACCCCAAGCACAGGAAGCCCAGAATCTGTATATGTTTCTGGTCGATATGCATATGTGACAAATAATAACGATGCAACACTCTCTATTATTGATGTTTCAAAGCCTGCATCACCAGTCGTTGCATCTACTACAAGCACAGGAGGTTCACCTCGCGCTGTCTTTGTTTCTGGTAGATATGCATATGTAGCAAACTACGTTGACAATACCCTCTCTATTATTGATGTATCAAACCCTGCTTCTCCAGTTACTGTGTCTACTCCAAGTACAGGAGGCGGTCCACAGTCTGTTTACGTTTCTGGTCGATATGCATATGTAGCAAACTCTACAGGAGACTCACTTTCGATTATTGATATTTCAAACCCCGCATCTCCAGTCACAGCATCTACTCTATCAATTCCGGGGGCAACACCATTCTCAGTATACGTCTCAGGGCGATATGCGTATGTAGCAAACAAACTTGCAAATACTCTATCTATAGTCAATATTTCAAACCCCGCATCTCCATCTATTGTATCTTCTCCAAGTACAGGAAGCGGTCCGCAATCTGTCTATGTATCTGGACGATACGCATACACAGCAAATTACAGCGGAAACTCTCTTTCTGTAATTGATATCTCAAACCCATCATCTCCGGTTACTGTTGCTACACCAAGCACAGGGTCTTTGCCGTATTCAGTTTTCGTCTCTGGTCGATATGCATATGTAGCAAACTCCGGAGGAAACTCTATCTCAGTATTTGATCTGGGGGGTCTTGAATCTTCCGCCGCCACTATTCACTCCCTAGAAGTTGGAAATCTTTCAGTACGCAACGACCTCAACCTTAAAGGTAATGCAGATATAGGAACATCTCTTCGAGTTGGAATAGGGGGGTTGTATTCAGAAGGCGCAGGAACATTCACAAATATGTTGAATGTGAACATGGCTACGACTTCTTCAAACATAGATCTTTTCCGACTCGTTTCGAACGTCGGCTCAACTGGTAACGTCAAATTCCGCATCGACTCAGACGGAGATGTCTTCACCGATGGTGGTACTACTATCGGTACACCAGCTGACCTTGCAGAAAACTATCCAGCCCTCGAAGCCCTCGACGCAGGCACCGTCGTAGCCTTCGGCTCTTCAACAGTAGCTTGGGAACAAGCCACTGACGGTGCATCATCTACAGAGACATATCAGATATCAGGTGTACGTAAAGCAGTAACTGGCTATGAAGCAGTAGGTGTCATCTCTACAAAAGCAGGTATCACTCTCGGTGGTAATACCACAAATGGTGTACCAGTAGCATTCTCAGGACGTATCCCGGTAAAGGTAACAGCAGAAAACGGCCCAATCACCCGTGGTGATTACCTCACCGTCTCGGCAACTATGTCAGGATACGCTATGAAGCTTACAGGAGAAGGTAAATCTATCGGTAGAGCTATCTCTGACTACACACCAGGTAATGACAAAGTCATGATGCTCGTAGAAAACGGTTACCAGAAACTCGACATCACCGGACGCTACGCTACAACAACCTCTATGCTCACTACAGGTAACCTAGACCTAAACGCAAACGGAGTAGCTATTACTAACATCAAGTCTCTTGCTTCTGCTAATGGTACGTGGAGTATTGATGAGAGTGGAAGAATTATTGCAAGAACCCTCTGTCTCGAGGATGTGTGTATCGACAAAACAACACTGCAGCACATTCTCAGTTCAACAGGTGCTGGCCCTGTTCCAAATGGAGGCGCTCCTTCAGGGGGCGACTCAGGTACAACAACTGATGAAGGTGGTTCTGGTACGACAACTATTGATTTTGGTGGAGGAGAAGGTGATACAGGGACAACTACCCCAACAGGGGGAGATGGTGGGATTGTTATAGATAATGGTTCTGGTAATGGTACAAGTACTGAACCTTTATCAGACGCAGGAGGGGATTCAGGGACTATTGCCTCAACCGGAGAGTAGAATACCAATCATTCGGGTAAGGCTTTGTTCTGGGGATATGGTTAAGGGTTGCCAAAAAAGTATAATTAGGCTATACTGTAAGGATTATGGTAGTACGAATGAGACATACACGTGCGCATACGGCTAATCGCCGTAGTCATCACGCTCTTAAAGCGGCTAATCTCGTTGCCTGCAAAGAGTGTGGAGCTATGAAGACTCCTCATCGAGTTTGTGACGCATGTGGTATGTATCGCGGTAAAAAAGTACTACAGATTAAACCTAAGAAGGCATAACATCACTCCTCATCACCTCTCTGCTCTTTTAAAATCGTATGAGTACCCGTCACATTGCACGATCACTCGCTCTTCAAACACTATTTGAGATAGACACTCGGTGTGAGTTTTCTGTTGCAGAGGGAGAAGCAATTGCGATTCTTAACCGTATCAGTACTGAATTTGGTGAAGGCATTAAAGATACATCATTTTCAATGGTACTTGTAAAAGAGTGCCTAAGTCGTCGTATTACTATCGACGATATCATCGTTCGTGCTGCACCAGATTGGCCTCTAGAAAAGATTGGTAATGTAGACAGAAATATTTTACGTATAGGCTTATGTGAGCTTCTTTTCGGTGACCGTGCCCAGGTGCCACCAAAAGTAGCTATTGACGAAGCTATTGAACTTGCTAAAACCTTTGGAGGTGAGACATCGGGACGATTCGTAAACGGGGTACTTGGTGCTATTTACAAGGAAATGGGAGAGCCAGGTAAAGATCAGGTCACAAAGAAAGTTGAAAAGGAAAGCATGGCTAAGCAGAACTTAGCTGGAGCTGTTATTGTCTCAGAACATGAAGGTAAGCGATATGTCGGACTTGTTCATGATGTATTCGGTTATTGGACCTTGTCAAAAGGAAAGACTCATGAGGGGGAGACAATAGAAGAAGGGGCTATTCGTAGCCTAAAAGAAGAGACTGGGGCAGATATCACACTTGGTGAAGTGCTTGGTGAAAATGAATATATCGCAAATAATCCAGAACATGGAAAAATGATTAAACATGTTACCTACTTCCTTGGGCATGCGCTCTATACACCGCTTCTTCTTGAAAAGAAAACCGGAGGACTAGATGAAGCTAAATGGTTTGAAGAGCATGAGGTAAAAGGCCTACGTATGTATGACGATATACGACCACTTATAGAAAAGGCGCTAGAGAGAACTAAAAAGCAGAAAGATACAATGCTCTCATAAATAACAACTCTTGCCGAGGTAGTACTTCAGATTTTTATATATGACACTAGCAGATTTTCAAAATAATATACATGTTCAGTTTAAGAATGAGGCGCTCCTTAAGCAGGCTTTTATTCACCGTAGTTTTATTAATGAAAATCCACGCAGTGGATTAGAACATAATGAACGTTTAGAGTTCTTGGGCGATGCTGTTCTTGAACTCGTAGTTACCTCTTTTTTATACGAAACATACCCTCATCACAATGAAGGTGATTTAACAGCCTATCGCTCAGCTCTCGTGAATGCTGTCACTCTTGGGTCTGTTGCAGATGAGTTACATTTTAATGATATGCTCAAGCTGTCTAAAGGAGAAGCTAAAGACGTATCGCGTGCACGCTCTTCTATACTTGCCGATGCGTACGAAGCTGTTGTTGGTGCAATTTATTTAGATCAGGGATATGATGCAGCAAAGACATTTATTTCTCATACGGTACTTATTAAAACAGCCGATATCATTAAGCAGGGCCTCTATAAAGATGCAAAAAGTCTTGTCCAAGAAAAAGCCCAAGAGCATGTCTCTGTTACTCCGTCCTATAAAGTGCTGAGTGAAGAAGGTCCTGACCACGATAAGCTTTTTACGGTTGGGATATTTTTTGGAGACACGAAAATTGCAGATGGAGAAGGAAGAAGTAAACAAGAAGCAGAAACCTCTGCAGCTAAAAATGCGCTCCGTGCTAAAGGTTGGATGTAATGGGTATGAGGTTGGATCAAGTGTTGGTAGAAAGAAAGCTGTGTAGTAGTAGAACTGAAGCACAAGAGTTAATAGAAAGCGGTGCAGTTCTTGTGGGTGGGGTTATATGCGTGAAGCAGACAAAACAAATGCAAGAATCGGATGAGATTACGGTTACGGATAGACGTCGGTACGTGTCTCGCGGTGGAGAGAAGCTCGCAGGCGCTATGCATGACATTTTCCTCTCTAAAGAAAAGATAGAAGCATTTTGCCGTGGGAAAATTGCAATCGATGTCGGTTCTTCAACAGGGGGATTTACGGACTTTCTATTACAAGCTGGTGTCTCTCATGTAGATGCAGTGGATGTTGGTAGAGATCAGTTCCATCTATCTCTACGAAATAGAGAAGAGGTATCGTTATTTGAGCAGACAGATATACGAGATTTTAAAACAGAGCGTAAATATGACATTATTGTTGCTGATCTATCGTTTATTTCATTACGACAGGTTTTGCCGACTATTATTGGCTTTGGCGTGGAAGGTCTGACATCGTATTTCCTACTAATAAAGCCACAGTTTGAAGTTGGCTTCGGTAACACGAAAAAGGGTGTTGTTAAAGACCAGATACTTGTAGAAAAAGTACTTACCGAGATAGAAGGGGACGCGAGAGAGGTTGGTTTACAAAATGTGCGCGTGGTGCCTTCTGTAATTAAAGGTGGAGATGGCAATCAGGAATATTTTTTATACGGAACACTCTAGTGAATATTGCACAAAGAAAAAGAGCAGGCTCTTGCGAGTCTGCTCTTTTTCTTTGTGCGAGCGTGTATTAGAACGCGCGACGTGGGCGATCCTCACGAGGAGCTAGTGGACGTGCAACGTTTACCGTTAGACGACGACCCTGGAACTCTTGATCGTGGAACATAGAGATAGCCTTCTCAGCTTCTGCGTCAGATGACATTTCAACGAAGCCGAAGCCCTTTGAACGGTTAGTCATCTTATCAATGATGATCTGCGCTGAAACAACAGTTCCGGCTGCACTAAAGTGTGCCTTTAGATCATCGTTAGTAGAACTGTAAGGAATACCCCCTACGTATAGTTTTGAATTCATTTATGTTAGAAACTAATTTAGTAACATAAGCCCTGGCACACAGTCATACAAGTGTAGAAACAGTGTAAAACGTGGAGTTGCTTACTGGAACCTAGTATACCATAAAGGGCGCAATTTGTACATGTCCGTTCTTGTGATGGTGGATAAGTGCCGTGTTTGTTCAATTTTTAATTTGAAATTTCAAATTAAAAATTGAATTATAGTTTTCCAAGATCAAGTGTCTGGGTTACGCCAATTTCTTTGACAAACTCATGTACGTGAGAGACAACAATCATTGGTCCTTGGTATGCTTTGAGCGCTTCCGCGATAATGGGGATATGGCGGAAGTTTATGTGGTTTGTTGGTTCGTCAAGGATAAGTAGTCCAGGTTGTTGTAGTCGAAGATACGCAAACATGAGTAGTCCTTTTTGTCCTTCAGAGAGCAGTCCTATCTTTGCAGCAAGTTGTGTAGCACCGAGAAGCATGCTCGCCGCGGTGCGACGAAGGAGCTGGTCGTCGAGACGTTTAAGAACTTTTGCAAGTTCTTGATATGCTGATTTATCAAAATCAAGTGTAGAGAAATCTTGACGGTAGTATCCAACGATAATGCCATCCTGAATCATTACACCTTTTTCTTTACGGTTCGCGATCTTTTCCAAAAGTGTCGTCTTTCCTATTCCATTTGGTCCAATGATATGAAGCTTGTCTCCTTTGCGAAGTTCTACATTGACATCACGCTTTACAGGAACTCCGTCATGAAGCACTTCCACATGCTCGAACTTCACAATGACACTACCTATATCTTCCTGACAATTAATGGTAAAAGGCTTAATAGTTTGGTCTTCTTTACGAACTTCCACCTTACTATCCTCTAGTTCTTCTACTTCATCGCGTAGTTTTGCAGCGAGTTTACGCATCTTTCCTCCTTTAAGTGCAAAGAAGTTAACCTTATCTTTATTATTCTGAATCTCCTTTTCAAGTTGAGCGTTAGCTCTCTCGGCACGCTCTACTTGGCGAGCAATATCTTCTACTACTTTGTAGTAGTTACCTACGTACTGCTCTATTTGATAGGTTTGAGTGTTTATATAGATAACTCCGTGAGTGAATGAGTTAAGGAAAGGGGCATCGTGCGAAATAACAATAACTGTTTTCTCATACGACTTCATAAAGTCAGTCAGAAGTTGAATACCCGCTTTATCAAGGTTGTTAGTTGGTTCATCCAAAAGAAGGATATCAGGCTCTTGGATAAGTGCTTGCGCAATGAGAAGACGACCTTTTTGACCACCAGAAAGATCTTTGATTGTTTTGTCGAGGGAGACGTTTAGTGCAACTAACTCAAAGACACCTTTAGCACGCTTATCAATGTCATAGATTTTTTCAGTAAATCCTAGTTCAAGAAACTCACGCACGGTTATATTCCACTGTGTGTGAGGAATGAACTGCTTAGCAATTGCAATACGTAAACCATGACCGATTATGACGCGACCCTCTTCAGGTTTTGCGTCTCCGGTAATTAGTGAAAAGAGGGTAGATTTTCCAGCGCCGTTTGGGCCCATAAGTGTAAGCTTGGTCCCTTTACGTACGACAAAGTTACTTTCGAACAAGACTGGCTTGTTCTCACTGTAGTTAAAGGATACGTCCTCAAAACGAAGGACTACCTCACCACCTGTTGGAATCTGTTTTTCAACTGCCATAGAAATGAAAATGCCCGCATAGGGCGATAGGGTAAGAATACCATAAAAGTCTTCTGTTGTCACGAAAAAAAGATGTAGACAATTTCGAAATATCACGCAAAAGCTCATTGAGGTGCATTTTTCTAGCTCTCATAAAAATAAAATAAGCGATATCTATTTATAAGATAGATATACAATAACTATTTATTATCAATCTGTTTTTAACTTTTATTAAAAACAGAAAGTTTAAAGCAATCCATTATGCTCAAAAAATGGAAAAGAGTTGAGTGGAACGCGCCCTCCAGATATGAGGATTTAGGTTAAGGTGTCAGCTGTGTATAAATACCTAGAGAATAAGACTATTGGTTGATATTACTTGCATCTAACATGAGGTTGATTCAGGTGAGTAAAGTACTGTTACTTAGGCCAAGATCTATCTATTTTTTATTGAAAAGATATCCACATCTTTCTCAAAAAAATATAAACATATTGTAAACACTACAGGGTATAATAAAGCTATAAAAATAAGGCTAAAATAATTGACATTGCAGCAACAAAAGTTCCAAAATTTTCTCTCTCATAAAAGACATTCACGTATCACTTATGAACATTCAGGTCGATCAAAAATTACAAGAAATTATAAACGGTAGTAAAACAATTACTGCAGTTGCTCTCGAGTTGGGCGTCTCTCGTCAAACTGTTTACAAATGGCTACATAAGCAAAAGCGTGCAGAAAGAAATGGGATGCCTGTCTCTTCTCATAAGAAAGCCTCTCCTGCTCATAATAAAATTCGAAGTGAAATAGAGTCCCTTGTTATTGCTACGGCTAAAAAATATCCAGAAGATAGTGTCTTGCGCCTTGCTGCAAAGTTACAACAAGAGTACAAAGTGGTCCTCAATGCTACGACAATTTTTAGAATTCTTAAGCGTAATAATATACGCTACAGCGCTACGCTAAAAGAAGTAAAGCAAAACCCAGTAGCAGCCTTAGAATCACCTGATTCTTTCAGTGTAGAAGATGTCAAACAAGCCGGTGTGACTTCTCAGAAAGCAGCAGAAACGGTTGATCAGATTTCTGACTTCGTTCCACAAGCACAAGTTCTTCCTGTAGCTAACGAAATGGTGACGGCGCCAGCTACGGCACTAAAAAGTAGTTCATTATTTTCTCTTCGCTCGCTTGCTACTGGTATTTCTTCACTTGTCCTTGCGGCCGGTATTTTCTATACAACATCTTCGCTCTCGGGCGTATTGCCAGCAATTTCTACCTTACCAAAGTATTTAGAGACTGTTGCGGGAAGACTTGTTTCTTCAGACTCTGGCACTGCTCTTGGTGAGGTTTTGGGTGTTTCAACAAGCGCCTTTGAATCTGATGTAAAAAGAAAAACATTACCATTTTTGGATATTGTTTCATTACAGTTGTACTGTACTTTTGCGCTGCCTTCAGCCGCTCGTAATGAACGCTGCAACTACGAGACACTTGTTGCGGAATCATCAGCTGAAAAAGCTATAGTAACTACTCCTTCAACGCCTGTGGCGCAAGAGGTAGCTACAGTGCCTCAAAGTGAGAACGCCGCTAAAAGGCTTGCTGTTTATGTTAATCAGGCGGTAACAAAATATGTACCCGTTCCTGGAGCTCCCGGCCCCGCCGGCCCCTCCGGAACCCCCGGTACCCCAGGTCGTGACGGTCGC
>CAYVOJ010000027.1:0-8733 GCA_964453485.1 uncultured Candidatus Saccharibacteria bacterium | reverse complement strand
CCCAGCGACTTTTTAAAGAGTACAATATCAGCACAAAGACATCGGTGTTCTACGCAAACACCGGAATAAAAAATATAGAGAAAGCCCTATCACTTCTCGAAGAAGGAAAGTCGCTCGCACTTGTATCTGATGCTGGTACACCAACTATTTCAGACCCAGGGGTACTGCTCGTTGATCGTGTGAGAAATGAGTTACCTGATGTTTCTGTCATTGCTTTGCCTGGAGCGTCGGCGCTTACGACAGCACTTTCTGCTTCAGGAATATCATCAGCTACGTTTACTTTCTATGGGTTTATGCCTCACAAGAAGGGGAGAGAAACACTTTTTAAAACAATAGCAGGAAGTACTACGACATCAGTATTTTATGAATCGGTACATCGTATCGAAAAGACGCTAGACTCTCTCGTGGAATCTATAGGTCGCGATCGTCGTGTTGTGGTGGCACGTGAATTAACGAAACTTTATGAGGAGGTGGTTAGAGGAAGTGCAGAGGATGTCAGAGGTCATTTTACAGCGCATAAGGATCACTTACGCGGAGAGTTTGTGGTAATTGTAGAAGGAGGGAAATAATATCTGTGTTCGCGGAGTATAGAAAAAATTGGTAGCAAAGGAGTTTTATTTAGCGTGTTGTCTGTTGTCTAATGTCTGATATACTAGGTCCCATGTCACCACTTGGAATTCAACGTTTAATAGCTCTCATTCTGTTCTTGTCCCCGTGGATATTTATTCCAGGCGCGTTTAAGAATGTTATTTTTATTATTGCTGGAATATTGCTTTTTATTAGTACACTTGATTTGCGAAAGCGCAGTCGTCCACACGATACTCACGAAGAACGAAGTGTTGAAGCCTCAACATCTGCATGAAATTTTTTGCTGCATTAGGTACCGCAGGAATTATATTCTTTTTTTGGCTTCTTAACGGAGGGTACACGCATGTGCCGATGCTCTCATCTCTGGGAACCGCTACATACAAAAATACGTTTTCAGAAGCAACGACAACAACACAATCACACGGCTCTTTTTTGCATACAAAAAAGAGTGTTGCTACTGAGTCCGTGGTGGAGAAACCTCCACGTGTAGTTACACATATTCCAACACCTGCATCGGTGAAAGCTATTTACATGTCTAGCTGGGTTGCAGGAACTCCTTCTGTTCGTGAAAGACTTATTAAACTTGCAGACACGACAGAAATAAATGCCATTGTCATTGATGTAAAAGATAATACTGGTGTTCTTTCTTGGGATGGGCGCATCAGAGATATTGAAGCATTGATTGATGAGCTGCATGCAAAAAACATTTATGTAATAGCTCGTGTGGCTGCATTTCAGGATCCTCTCTATGTAAAAAATCACCCAGAACAAGCGGTGTATTCAAAAAAGACAGGGGGTGTTTGGAAAGATCATAAAGGGGTGCCGTGGGTGGATACTGGATCACGTGAAATGTGGAAGTATATAGAAGCTATTTCAAAAGAAGCATATGCACGGGGGTTTGATGAAATTAACCTCGACTACATACGCTTCCCTACAGATGGAGAGTTGTCCGATATGGTATTTCCTATTTCTGGTACACGAGCATTGACGGACAAGCCAGGTATCGTATCTGATTTTTATCACTACATTACGGACTCTCTTCGTAAGGATGGTATTCCGGTTTCGGGAGACCTCTTCGGAATCATTATGGTCACAAGTGTGGACATAAAAACGCTTGGTCAAGATATGCATACTGCACTTGCAACATTTGACTATGTTGCGCCAATGATTTACCCGTCACACTTTTATGCCGGCACTGCAGGATTTCAGAATCCAGCTGCACACCCAGGTGAAATTATTTACTACGCGATGAAGAAAGGGGTGGAAATAGCCGATGAAGTGGCAAGTAGTACCGGGCAGGCGACGAGCACCATTCGTGCCAAGTACCGACCGTTCTATCAAGACTTCGATATGGGGGCAACTTATACAGCAGAGATGGTACGAGCACAAATAACTGCAGGGGAGAAACTTGGAATCAATTCATGGATGCTTTGGGATCCTGCTAATAAGTACACACCTGCTGCATTGCGACCAGAGTAGCCATCGATAAGGCAGTTTACTTTTTTCTCAAAAAGAGTAGGATAGGGATACCAAAAAGCGAAGTGGTTTCGCTTACGGTTTGAGAGGAAATGATCATGAGTCTTGAAGAATTGAGGGCGGTAGAAGTCAGCTCAAAACGGCCTCAGGACATGAGTGCGGAGAATGTCCTAAACGAGTGGTTGGCACTTAAGGCAGGTTTCTTTGATGAAGTCGACAGCCGAGGAAACAAGCTTGGCTTGGCTACGAAGCCGACACTTTTGGCCCGCCGGATAGAGCTTGAAGACTACATTCTGGGTCGCATGAACCAGGTTGGTCTTTGGAAGGTGACTTCTCCCAAACAGGAAGCTCCTGTCACGTCTCCATAGCCACCGGTGAACATTGTCGCCACTTCTCCTGCTGTGGTCCATCTGGACTGATCGACCATGTTGGGGTTTCAAATGACGCTATCGCAAGACAGCGTCTTTTTTGTTTACTTCACTTAGCTCTTCGCTTTGTAAGCTGGTATACTATTTTCATGTCAGAATCTGAGGCCCATAAAGATAAAGTCACCTATTTAGGAAAGGTAGATTATCGTAATAAACAACTTACGTTTGGTATTAAAGAAAAAGACCGAACACGTCATACCTATGTCATTGGTAAAACAGGTATGGGTAAATCAACTCTGCTTGAAAACATGATTATTCAAGATGTGAATAATGGTGAAGGACTGTGTGTTATTGATCCTCACGGCTCTTTAGCTGAAAAGCTTCTCGATCATATCCCAGAATCACGCGTGAAAGATGTTATATATTTTGCGCCTTTTGATGTTGAAGCTCCTGTCGGATTAAATGTGCTTGAAAAGGTAGACAAAGACAAGCGCCACTTGGTAGCAAACGGCATCATGGCTGCGTTTAAAAAGATCTGGGTTGACGCATGGAGTGCTCGCATGGAATATATTTTAACGAACATCATTCTCGCGCTTCTTGAAAATGAAAATCAAAGCCTGCTTGGAGTGAACCGCATGCTTACTGATAAAGAGTATCGCAAGTTCATTGTGTCTAATATCACTGATCCGACGGTAAAAGAATTTTGGGAGAAAGAGTATGCAAGCTATACGGAGAAGTTCGCAGCAGAAGCTGCTCCTGCTATACAAAACAAAGTGGGGCAGTTCGTAGGAAACCCACTCATCAGAAATATTGTAGGACAACAAAAGACTTCAATTGATCTGCGTGAGGCAATGGATACAAAAAAGATACTCATCGTAAACCTCTCTAAAGGAAAAGTGGGCGAAGGAAATGCAAACTTGATTGGTAGCCTTTTGATTACAAAAATTTACCTCGCTGCGATGTCACGTGCTGACGTTGGTCCGTACGCTCTTGAAAAGTTGCCACCATTTTATGTATATGTGGATGAGTTTCAGAACTTTGCCAATGAGTCATTTGCGAATATTCTCTCTGAAGCGAGAAAATATAACTTAGCACTTACCGTAGCTCATCAATATGTAGAGCAAATGACAGATGAAGTGAAAGCTGCTGTGTTTGGAAACGTGGGAACTATGATTACGTTTCGTGTGGGAGCGACTGATGCAGAGATTTTTGAAAAAGAATTTGCTCCCTATTTTATTTTAGATGATATCGTTAACTTATCTGCGTATCAAATTTATTTACGTCTTATGATAGACGGGGTTGGTTCAAAGCCATTTTCTGCAAGAACCCTCGACCCGATACCTCAGCCGGTGCACTCATACGCAGAGGCGGTTATTGCATCTTCTCGATTGCGATATGGAAAGCCAATTAAAGATGTCGAAGCAGAAGTTTCAGAATTTTATAAACCAGTACTAAAGCCTGAGCCCGTTAAAAAAGATGTAAAGCAAGAAGACTTGTCACGACCTATTCCTGTAAAAGAGATTCGTAAGGACACTCCTCCTCCAGAGCGAAGACGTGAAGAGGTGAGACATGACAAAGTAAATAACTATGATCCACGAAGAGTGAAAAGTGAGCCTGTAAGAGATACACGTCAGAAGGAAGAAGGTAAACCTAAACTAGAAACGCCTAATCATTTTGATGACAGACCCGCAATATCCTTGAAAGAAGCATTGGCAAAAGCTTTGGCAGAACAGAAATCAAATGTGGAAAATGTTCACAATGTGCCGTCATCTACTGAGACAGGGAAAGGCGGAGAAGTCATTCGTAAAGAGGTCGCAGAAGATGTGTTGCGTAAACTTATTGAAGACTAAGTACGGCCATGAAGACATTTCTTCTTTTATTCATACTTACTATAAGTGGAATACGAGGAACACAAGCGCTTCTTATAAGCGAAGTGATGTCTAACCCAACAGGAGATGATTCAGGGCGTGAGTGGATAGAGGTGTACAACAATACGAGTAGTCCCGTAGATATTAGTGGACTCTCTATCTCTATAAAAGGAGGAACTGCGGTTGCGGCTTCTTCTGTATCTGGGGGAACAATTATTCAAGCAAATGGATATGCTGTTATTGGCTCCGTCGCATCTGGTGCAACAAAGTTTTCTCAAGACTACCCTAGTTACACAGGGGTTTTGATGAAGGCTTCTATTAGTTTAGTAAATACAGGGTTAACATCTATTGATATTAAACTTGCAGGGTCTACGGTAGACTCGCTACCGTCATACACCGCAGCAAAAGAAGGCGGCACACTGTCACTTATATCTGGTAGTTTTGTGCTTGGTGTGCCAACACCGGGAAGCGAAAATCAAGCAGACTCATCTTCCGGAAGCGGGGGATCTTCAGGTGGGTCTGGCGGCTCATCTACGGCGACCACCTCAGAGACACAGGTCACTGTTCCTCAGATGACTGCACCGCTTGCTGATATTGTTCTCTATGTTCCATTTACACGAACGGTGGTAGCAGGTGCTCCAACAGAATTTAGCATCAGTGCGACAAATCGAGCCGGGAAGGTGATAGATAAACTTTCTGCTACATGGGCGTTTGGTGATGGAGGGTCAGGTACCGGCACAACAACCATTTATCGATATGCATATCCTGGAAGATATATGGCATATGTTGAGGCAGGTAATGGCCTCATCTCTGGTGTTGGGTATACACGGATACATGTGGTGTCTCCTGATTTACACATTTCTTCAGTTGGTATGGGGAAATACGGAGCGTATGTTGATGTCTATAATCCAAATTCATACGATCTTGATCTTTCACAGTGGAAACTGTGTATTAACGGTGCACTCTTCTCCTTCCCTAAGAATACTGTTCTTCTTTCAGAAGAGACGACCAGATTTTCAGGACTTGCAATGGGGTTCGCTAGTATGAATATGGCAACCAGCACATTTGTAAAAATTGTTTTTCCAAACTTAGAAGAAGTTGTCGTGTATCAACCGACAGAGGAGGTTCGTGCAGTACATGATCAAGCTGTTCTTGGCGTAGCGACTACTACACTACCTGCGACTATGCCAGTAAAGAAAATAACTGTCCCGGTAAAACGTGCACTCTCTATGGCCACCACAACAAGTACCTCGACGACAAAAGTTTTAAACACAAAATCAACAAAAGATACACGGCTTGTTACTTTCATGAGATCACTTTTTGGTAAGTAGTATTTTAGTACCCTCGTATTGTTCCTGTTTCTAGTTCCTCTAAAAATGCAGCGTACGTTTTTTGTATTCCTTCTACAAGGGGAGTGGTATGTTTCCATCCTAAAGCATGAAGTTTACTTACATCAAGTAATTTACGTGGTGTGCCATCTGGTTTGGATGTATCAAAAATAATCGTTCCCGTATACCCGATGACTGACCTGATGATCTCTGCAAGTTCTTTAATGCTAACATCTTCTCCTGTACCAATATTTACATGCTGTGTATCGCTGTAGGTGAGCATAAGGTGAATACAAGCATCTGCCAAATCGTCCGCATGTAAAAATTCACGCTGAGGTGTTCCTGTTCCCCAGAGCACTACTTCAGGCGCGTTAGCTATTTTTGCTTCATGGAACTTTCTGATCATTGCTGGGATGACGTGAGAGTTTTGTAGATCATAGGTATCGCCAGCACCATAGAGATTTGTTGGCATAACTGAAATGAAGTCGTCACCATACTGCTTTCTATATCCTTCACAAAGTTTTATTCCTGCAATTTTAGCTAGAGCATAGTATTCATTTGTTGGCTCGAGTTCTCCTGTTAAAAGGTATTCTTCTTTGATTGGCTGCGGTGCAAATTTAGGGTAAATACAAGATGAGCCAAGGAAGAGTAATTTCTTCACCTTGTGGGCATGCGCAGCACGGACGATATTTGTTTCGATAAGCATATTCTGCTCTATGAAGTCGGCTGGATATGTTCTGTTGGCGATAATGCCGCCCACTTTTGCTGCAGCTAGGAAAACGTATTCTGGTTGTTCTTGCTCAAAAAATGAAGTGACAGCCTGCTGATCTAATAAGTCGAGCTCTTGTCGAGAACGAAGAAGTAACGTAGTCTGCCCTCGTTTTTGCAGAGCCCTCACAATTGCACTCCCTACCATCCCGGTGTGTCCTGCAACGTAAATACGTGAAGTTGGGGTCATATAACTAGTTAGGTTTAAATCCACCCTCGATAATGTGCTTCTCTCGTAGCGCTTGTTCTAGGTCATACTCCATCATCTCTTTCAAGAGCTCCTGAGTACTTGTTGTCGCTTTCCATCCAAGTACTTCCTGTGCTTTTTTAGCATTACCCAATAAAGTTTCCACTTCAGCGGGTCTGTAGTAGCGTGGATCAACTCGTACACGGATAGTGTTGGTTGCAATTTCTATACCAACTTCATTCATGCCTTCTCCTTCAAAGCGTATAGGTCGCTGTACATGTTCAAAAGCCCAGGTAACAAATTCCCGAACGCTGTATTGTTCTCCAACTGCAATAACAAAGTCATCCGGCGTATCGTGCTGTAAAATTTTCCACATTGCCTCTACGTAATCTTTTGCATGCCCCCAGTCTCGTTTAGAGTCCAAGTTCCCTAAGTAAAGTACTTCCTGTAGGTCGTGATGAATGCGTGCTACTGCTCGTGTGATTTTTCTCGTTACAAAAGTCTCACCGCGATGAGGGCTTTCATGGTTAAACAAAATACCGTTAGATGCAAAGATTCCATAACTCTCTCGATAGTTTTTTGTAATCCAGTATCCAAATAGTTTTGCTACACCATAGGGGCTGCGTGGGTAAAAGGGGGTTAGTTCTGTTTGTGGAATTTGCTGCACTTTTCCAAACATTTCTGACGACGATGCCTGATAAAATTTTGTGATCCCTGCAAGCCCGGCTATACGTATCGCTTCAAGAAGTCGTAGTACCCCCATAGCGTCGACGTCTGCAGTATACTCTGGGTTTTCAAAAGAAACTTTTACGTGTGACTGAGCTCCTAGGTTATAGATTTCATCTGGTCTCACTTCACTTATGATGCGGATAAGGCTAGAGGAGTCTGTGAGGTCTCCGAAATGGAGAATAAACTTTCTATCCATTTGAGGGTTTTCATAAATGTCATCAATACGCGCTGTATTAAAGAGAGATGTGCGTCGTTTTATGCCGTGCACCTCATATCCTTTAGAGAGTAAAAAACGTGCCAGGTAGGCACCATCTTGGCCAGTGATTCCGGTAATCAGAGCTTTTTTCATGTACGTTTTATTCTAGCATAGATAGCTATTTTCTCTAAAGCAATGGTTCGCAAATCATTGACATAAAACTATTTTAAGTGTATTTTAAATAAACTCAAAAGTAATCACTTTTGGCTCTTTTACAAGGAAATATCTCATGTCCGCTCCTCACTTCTCTGCCGTCGCTCTCTTTCGTGCCCTCTCTCAAGATGAACGTTTTCGGGGATGGCCGCTTGTCGGCGAGCCGCAGCTCGGGGCCGAAATCCCATACTTCGGTCAGATACTGCACTACCAGTTGCAAACGCCCAAGGGTGTCCAGGACTACACCTCCGTCCTGCGTTATTTCGGCTGGGCGGTCACTTTCGGGATTGTTGACGATTACGAAGGCAAAGGGCCTCACGTCATCACGCTTTGCCAATGGAAGCCTGGTGTGAATCAGGCAAGTTGGGAACTTCCTCCAGGCGGTATCGGCAAAATCTCGCAAGAGGCAACCCCAGAAGAAATTTTGCTGGCAACCCAGACGCACTTTCTCAAAGAGACGGGGTATGCCAATGATGCCGGCTGGGCTTCCCTTGGTCACGTTGTGATTGAGAGCGGGAAGTATCGTGGTGCTGATGAGAACGGTCACGGACTACCGGCACATCTCTTCTTGGTACGAGGCTTGGTGAGAGTTGAGGATGCTCGCAAGCCGAACCCTGAAGAAATCATGGAGACCATCATGGTTCCCCTCGGAGAACTGCGAGAGGTCATAAACTCAGGGTACTTCAATGAAGCCTCCGCCGTAGTCTGTGCGCTCAAGGCTTTGGCAGTTCTTGATGCGAAGCCTTGAACCGCTACGCTCTTTTGTGTGAATGCCGCCAGATCTAACAAGACTGGCGGCGTTTTCTTTAGTAGTAACAAGATATAAATATTGTTATACTTTGCCTCATGAATCCTTCCTCCTTAGCTAATCCTACTGTCTGTACACTTTGCGGGGGAGTATCTCGTCGTGTATATGAAGGTATGAGTGGTTACGTAGAGGGTACACGCTATGATGTGTACGAGTGTTCTGCGTGTCTGTCGTCACATGTAGATCCCATGAGTAACCTTGAGG
>CAYVOJ010000026.1:0-8861 GCA_964453485.1 uncultured Candidatus Saccharibacteria bacterium | reverse complement strand
CACTTCTGGCACACGACTATCATCTGGTAGTGGCGATCTATGTGTGATAGCAAAAAGTACTTTAGCGCGTACCTCACGAAGTGAACCTTTAAACGGAGATTGTTTCGTATACCCATACGATTTTTTATTATGAGAAATCTTTTCAGACTTTAAGTATGCACCGTAGTCCATGAGTGCGTAGTACCACGTTCGTGCTCCTACCTTTTGTACTGCACTATTTTTTTCTAATCGTGACAGATCGTCGTAGAGAACCCCGTCATGAATATCGGTCTCACCTTGATGAAAGTATTCGATGAGAACCGTACGGATATTGGTTTCAAGCACCGGGTGCGCAAAGGTGTCGTATGCGAATGCAGAAATTGCAGAAGCTGTGTATGAACCAACACCAGGAAGTTCACAGAGTTCTTCATATGTTCTTGGTATGCGCGAGTAGTTTTCTGCAATAGAAAGCAGTGCTTTTGCGCGGCGCTGATATCCAAGCCCTTGCCACAAGATGAGCACATCTCGCAGTGACGCTTTTGATAACGATTGTAATGTCGGATACTGCTTCATCCACATAGTAAATTTTTCCTTTACACGAGCAACTTGTGTTTGCTGCAACATAATCTCACTTACGATAATTTTGTAAGGAGTGATCTGTTTTCTCCACGGCAAGTCATGTCTGCCGTGTACATGGTAGTGCGTAAGAATGTCTTGTACACATCGTTTGTCTGTCATAGTAGTATTCTCGGATGCATTGTTACTCTCCCTGTTCTTGTAAACACTAGATCTTACTGATAGAGGTTTCCACACATATGTGAATAACTTGCTTTCTATTACTTGAGTATACCACTGTATCTGCTACACTAATGAGTAGACAGTTGTTTCATTATCAGCTTTTGACCAGTAAAGGAAACTCGCAAGAGAATCCTGAAGTCTAAACGATAGGTGAGGAGTTATTACCCGCACAGATCGGATTGCCGATAAAAAAGCAGATGCGGCTTCAGAACAACTGGAAGTAGTTTGCAAAGATTACTAACAAAAAACGGAAGCCTAAGAAGCAACCGCAACGCATCAAACAAAGACGTCACTTTTATTTATAAATAATATTAGGACAAAACAAGAGTCGCCATACTTACCAGAGGGGCGACTTTTGTTTTGTCTAAGACGTATCTGCTTCGTTACGGAGCCTCTCTCATTCGTCAACGTACTCCTTTATACGTATCCTCAATCGTTTCTCCGTGCCTTGCACCTACTGTCTCATACAAATAAAAGTATGTTAGTTAAATAAGCTTCTTACTAATTTCTTTGCGCCTTGTCTCTGCATCCTTATAAAAAAGAAATGAGAGAGTCAAACTGCTGTAAAATTCAGATCACCTTTTCTTACTTTCACCATTACTTCAACCAAAGATAAACAATTGCGAAAACAACTGGCAGCCCTATTACGATTGCAATAAGCTGTTTATCTTTCTCCGTCATACATGGCGTGCGCGTGAACGTATTCACCAATATCGGCACCCGTTGTTTTTAGTGACTGTGCGAAGCGACCATTTGCGCGAAGAGAAGGCTGAAGATCTATGTTAACGACAATATAACTATCTTTATGCGGAATCATATCGATAAGCGCATGACCCATACTACCAATTGCATGGTACGCCTTTTCTGCTACAGTACGTATCGCGGCAGCAGTTTCAGCACCAGCGTGTAACATCGGCCGCATAGGATTATCTTTTTTAGGAAGCTGTTTGTCGTGTATAAACGTCTCAACAGCTAGCGGTGTATATACCTCCTGACCACGAAATGATGGCAGTACCGCGATTGAGATTACGCCTTGTGGGCGATACGTCAGAATATGCACATCAACACCTTTTGTATGGAGCTCACGAGTGGTGTCTTCTAACTCTTTAAAATTACAAATAAGCGATGAATTATATCCATACTCCCTTGAAAGAGGTCGCACCATAAGCGGTGTATGCATTGTCCTCCAGAGATTTTGTATTGTATGTGTGTTGTAAACATCTCCTGCGCGTAGAATATACGTATCAGGTGTCTCTACCCCCTGCTGTCGAAGTAATCTATACATCGTCTCTCTATCCATTTCCACCGTATCATCGTGAGAAAGAAGCAGTGCTACATCCATTCTTTTAGCAAGCGCTTTGTATTCTGTGTGCCTGTCACGCGTAGTGTCGACCACGGTGTGTGCACGAGTAAACACATAGTGCGCATCTGTCGGTACACCTTGTAATAGCCACTCCCCCACTTGATCAATAACGACATCAAGCGGCTTATACCCACGTGCTGTGAGCGAGCGCAAGATAGCGACTCCTTCTTCCATGGATTCATCTCTGCGGTGCACCCCTCCACGAAGAACGGCAATTTCTGGAAGTTGACCTAGGTTTTTCATCATATAAATAGTATATCAAAGATACGAAAAAACATGCCACGGATACGTGGCATGTTTTTATCGTGAATCAAACGCTACTACTTTGAAGATACTTTTAGAAGCTCTACTTCAAAAATAAGTGTTGAGTTCGCTGGAATTAGTCCACCACCTACAGATTGATCACCGTATGCAAGAGTGCTTGGAATGGTAAGCTTACGCTTTCCCCCTTCTTTCATACCTGCAACACCAATGTCCCATCCCTTGATTACCTGACCAGCGCCAAGTGAAAAGGTAAAGCCCTGATCTCCGTGATTACGAGATGCGTCAAAGACAACACCATTAGTAAGCCCTCCGACATAGTGTACCGTCACCACATCTCCTGCTTTTGCCTCCGCACCTGTTCCGATAACTTCATCCTCGATTTTTAATTCTGTAACCGGTGCACTATTTGTTGTATTTGTTGTTGGTTCCATGGTATTTGTTATATTTCTTTTACCAAGCATAAAGTAAAGTCCTCCGATAATAATAACTGCGACTATTCCGATAATATACGTTGGTTTCATAGAAATCCAGTATAGCAAAAACTATTTAAGATAAATACTACTGGATATACCAGAAGAGCCCTGCGTTACTCCTCCAAACCGCACGGAACCATATTCTTGTAAAGTTGGCCCTACTTTTTATATTCTTTGGGTAATATCCTGAAAAGGGAATCTATTCCAAAAGTAAGCATAACTCCAATACTATATGCCAACAAATCTGTCCACAAAAAACCTCGCCCTAAAATATAATGCCCTAGTGGCATGTTTCGCAAATCTTCGATTAGCCCTGTCTGGCACAACTGAGAAATTTCAATACAAAAACAGACAACAAGAGCAATGATCGCAATAGTCCGCACACTCCTCTCTGGAAATAAAAACCTCATAATGAAGTACATCATTATCGCATAGAGTGCATCTCCGAAAAATAAAGGAAGAAAAGGAATTTCTCTTGAAAGAAGTCCAAGTAAAACGGTTATGACAACACAGAAAAAATATTTTATTCTCACAGGTTTAATGCGAACTTTTGGTGATTGTTTCCGCACAACACTGGCAATCTTCTTCGAGAAATCTTGTGGTTTAGTCATGAAACTAGTTTTTTAAAGGTAACCGGCTCCTGGATATTTAGATTCCCTCTTTTTTTAGGCTTCTACTATTTTTGTTTATACCCCTCAAAAGTTATTTGATTCATTTTTTGTTATACTATTCTACTTTTTAAACTCTAAGTTTTGGGTTAATTTTAAGATCTCGAACATTCCGCTATTTGTGATTATATGACCCGAGATACGCGGCGCGAGAAATTTTTGCGACCAAGGCGTACAACGAGTACGACGCGTAGAGAAAAAATTTCTTGCAACAAAGTAGATTGGGTTAGAGAATCACAAAGAGCTACCAAGAGAGGGTTCCACCAGTCTTATACTCAGTCACTCGAGTTTCGAAAAAGTTCTTCTCCTTGTTCAAATCAACTGCCTCTGACATCCATGGGAATGGATTCGCACTGCCATACACTGCATCAATTCCTACACGAGCAAGTCTACGGTCTGCAATGTGCTCGATGTATTGCTTGAACCCATCTGCATTTAGTCCAAAGATTCCCTTAGGGAATACATCTACCGCGAAGCGATATTCGAGATCAACTGCCTTCTTCACCAGATTCGTAATACGCTCCACAAAAGCAGGCGTCCAAAGTTCTGGTTGCTCTTGTTTAATAGTATTAATCATATCAATACCGAAGTTCATGTGCGTAGACTCGTCACGCATAATGTACTGAATCTGTTCAGCAGATCCTACAAGCTTCCCTTGTCGCTGGAATCCAAA
Source organism: uncultured Candidatus Saccharibacteria bacterium (assembly GCA_964453485.1). Classification (GTDB taxonomy): domain Bacteria; phylum Patescibacteriota; class Minisyncoccia; order Phycocordibacterales; family UBA5272; genus UBA11704. Next base: position 4,643 of record CAYVOJ010000026.1, on the reverse strand, counting down.
GATAACAGCGAATGATGAGTAGAAGAAAATACCTTCAAGAATGAGAGAGAACACACACATGTTCTCGAGGAATTTCTGATCATTCTCAAATGTCCCTGTCTTGAAATTTGGATCAAAGATACCCGTATTAAACGAAAGGATGAATTCTTCCTTGTCATAGATAGCATCCACTTCGCGATACATGTTGTAGATCTCTGTTCCATCGAGACCGAGTGACTCCACCATATACTGATACGCTTGAGTATGCACCGCTTCTTCATATGCCTGACGAAGAAGGAAAAGACGTGCCTCAGGGCTGGTGATATGTTTATAGAACGCGAGAACTAAGTTGTTCGCGGCGATAGAATCGGCGGTCGTAAAGAACCCTAGGACGGTACGGAACGCATGGCGCTCATCAGCGGTAAGCACTGTCTGTGAACGCCACTGCTCGATGTCGGACTGCATACTGATCTCTGTCGGAAGCCAGTGGTTCGCATTACCCACGTTATATGCGTCCCATGCGAACTTGTGCTTGATCGGCCAGAGCTGCACTACGTCTGCCCCTCCACCGTTGATGATTTTACGCTCGTTCACATCCACTCGTCCCGCACCACGGGCAATGATAGGTCGATGTCCTGGTGCACCAAAAGGTGGATTTGAAGCTGCGGTATTTTCTCCTGATGTTGATGTGATTGGGGGCATAGTAGTAAGTAGTTAGTAGTGGTTAGTAAGTAGTTTGGTCTATCTGTTGTCTCATCTATTCGCATCCGTCGCAATGCGCTTCTGGCATTACGGTGATGTTGTATTTAGTATTACTTTTAGCGAATGCTGCCATAGCTTCCATGTCAGCAGGCGTTGCTGTTGCCATAGAAACTGACATAGCTGATGGAATAGGTGACATTTCTGCAGGAGAAGCGATGTCATTCTGAGCAGCTGCAGTCACTGTAGCTATTGCTGGTGCAGCTGTAACTGCGACGGGCGCTTCTACGTTCATAGAAACAGAACTCGGAACTGACGCAGATGTTACTACCCCTGCTTGAGACTGTGATCCTTCTGAACGTTTATGTGTAGAACCAAACTCAGAAGCGTTGACGGTACTCTTTTCTACTTGAGAGGCTCCAAGAGAACGAAGGTAATATGTTGTCTTTAGTCCTAGTGACCATGCGTACTCATAAATGTTTGCAAGTTCGCGTCCTGATGTTCCAGCAAAGTAGATGTTTAATGACTGTGACATATCCACCCACTTTCCACGCGCTGCTGCAGACTTGAGTAGCCATGATGGGTCGATCTGGAACACTTCCTTGTACTTCTCTTTTAAGTCTTGTGGTACTGCAGGAATATCTTTTACCGATCCGTCATGGAACTTAAGTAGTCCAATCATCTCAAAGTCCCAAAGATTAAGCTTCTTCAAGTCAGAAACGAGGTATGGGTTAATAATGATGAACTCACCATTCATGTTTGACTTCACATAAATGTTTTTGTAGATAGGCTCAATCGTTGGTACTGAACCCACGATGTTTGAAATCGTAGCTGTTGGTGCCATAGCCATACAGTTACTATTACGCATACCATACTGCGCAACAGCCTGACGCACTGGAGTCCAGTCTAGTCGTCCAGACTTCGCCACATTCACCGCTTGACCTCGCTCTTTTTCAAGGAGACTGATAGTGTCTACCGGGAAAATACCACGATCCCATTTACTTCCTTTAAAGGTTGAGTACGCACCACGCTCACGAGCAAGCTCTGCTGATGTAGCGATTGCATGGTATGAGATGAGCTCCATTGATTCGTCAGCGAACTGCACTGCCTCATCTGAGTCAAAATTAATATTCATCATATAGAGAGCATCATGGAATCCCATAAGTCCCATTCCTACTGGACGATGACGCATATTACTTCGTTCTGCTTCAACAGTTGGGTAGAAGTTCACATCAATCACGTTATCAAGCATACGCATACCTGTGTGCACTGTAGAAGCTACGAGGTCTACATCGAACTTACCGTCACGCACGAGTCGCTGATAGTTGAGTGAACCGAGATTACACACAGCAGTCTCTTCTGTTGAGTTGTTGAGAGTGATTTCAGTACAGAGGTTTGAATTGTGAACTACTCCGACATGGTCCTGTGGTGAACGAATGTTTGATGGATCCTTCCATGTAATCCATGGATGCCCTGTTTCGTAGAGCATCGTCACCATTTTTCTCCACAAGTCCTGAGCCTTCATCTTCTTAAAGATCTTAATTTTCCCTTCTGCTGCGAGCGCTTCATATCGAGTGTAGTGTCCCTCAAAAGTAGCGCCGTATGTTTCTGAAAGCTCTGGCACTTCGTCTGGTGAGAACAGTGTCCAGTCGCCATTTTCCTGTGCACGCTTCATGAAGAGATCAGAGATCCATAGGGCTGTATCCATATCATGAGTACGTCGACGTTCATCTCCTGTGTTTTTACGAAGCTCGAGGAATTCTTCAACATCATAGTGCCAGTTTTCTAGGTAAACACACGTAGCACCTCGGCGGCGACCTGATCGGTTAATAGCCACAGTCACATCGTTCGCTACTTTAAGGAATGGAATGATTCCGTTTGACTTTATACCTGATTTCTTCACGAGGGATCCTGATGCGCGTACACTTGTCCAGTTTGTTCCGATACCTCCTGCCCACTTCGAAAGCTGTGCGTTATCTGAGTACACTTTGAAAATACTCTCGAGAGAATCTCCTACAGTGTTTAGGTAGCAACTAGAAAGCTGTGGGTGTTTCGTTCCTGCATGAAAGAGTGTCGGTGAAGATGGAACAAAGCGAAGCGTCGACATAGCTTCATAGAATTCAATTGCACGAGTAGTGCGATCGAGCTCTTTTTCCGCTAATGCAACCCCCATCGCTACACGCATCCAGAATCCCTGAATATGTTCAAAAATCTTTCCTGTACCCTCTACATCTCGCACGAGGTACCGCTCATGCAATGTCTGAGAGCCGAGATACATTAAGAGCTCGTCTCGTGAACGCACAAGCGCCTGTGAAAGGCGGGCGAGGTCGAAGTTCGCCATACGTGTATCGAGGTATCCTTTCTCAACACCAAAAGTAATACCCTTAACAAAGCTTTCTTTGTACTGTTCATCAATACGTGCGTAGTCTAGTGTGTCCCCGAGCAACTCATCGTTAATAGCCTGAAGCACCATACGAGACGCTACGAATGAGTATGCAGGATCCTGCTCGATAAGTGAGCGCACCGTCATGATGAGTGCCTTTCGAACTTCTTTTGTTGTAATGCCTTCATATACCTCCTGCTTTACCTGATTTACGATTTGTTCGATATTGATATCTTTTTCATACCCCTTTACCACATGCATGAGCGATGCACGAACTTTTTCTAGATCAAACTTCTGACGAGAGCCATTACGCTTGATGATGTACAACCCTTCTTCTTCTAGTTTTTCGAGAATTTCCTGCTTTTTTTCCTCACGCATCTTCTGATGCTCAAAACGATAGATAATGTAATGTTTAGCGACGTCAAAAAAGCCCGCACTCATAATGTGCTTCTCCACGATGTCTTGTATGTGCTCCACACTTGGGGTATAGCTCTCTCGAGTCATTACCTCAAGCTCAACCTCCTTCACAACGAGTTCGGTTATATGCTTCGCGATCGATGCTTTTTCATCTCGAGTCACGCTTACAAACGCCTTCTTCAAAGCGCTTTCAATCTTCCCCTGTTCGAACAATACTATCTCACCATTTCGTTTCTTAACCGTTTGTAGAATAGCCATACAAGCATCAATTTCATTACATTTTTAATATACTCAGTATATACAAAGCGACTTTAAAAGCCATCATTATTGTCTTAGACTTCCCTGTCAATAGTTGCTCTTGACACCTTCTTTTCCATGCTCCTAGCGCACCTTGTTTCGTAAGCGTTTATGGTAACCGATAGCAAAACGGTGGGCTTCTGCGTTACTTAAAAGTATTTCCTTTTTATGGTAATCCACATGAATAGCGGTGCCGAGTATGTCCTTTGCTTTATGTCTATTATCTTTCACTACAGATACACATGGTATAGCCAGACCAAGTTCTGCGAGAACTCTTTCTGCGGTCTGCTTGTGAGCGATACCGCCATCAAGCACCACTAAGTCTGGATAGCGCCATTCTTTATGGGAAAATCTCCGAGTAAGGATTTCTCGAAGTCCAGCATAGTCATCGTTTATATGCTCTGAGAGCTTAAACTTTCTATACTCGTCAGTGTTCTTTTCTTTGCCTTCAAGGACAACCATGACTCCGACGCGAGATGTCCCTGAAATGTGCGCAACGTCATACGCCTCAATGCGAAAGTCATTGTCTTTAAAGGAGGTCACCTCTTCGTCCTTTATTAAGTTAATGTCTTTTATATGATCAAGCGCATATAGCGTATTGCGAATCTTTGCTGCTTTTTCAAACTGCTGTTTTTGGGCATAGAGTTTCATCTCCTGCTCTAGTCCCTTTTTTATATCTGTCTTTTTACCCTCAAAAAGCTTTCGTATATTAGTAATATGTCTTTTATATTCTGTCTCTGATATAAGACCTACGCACACCCCAGGACAAAGTTTAACCTGTGCATTAAAGCAGGGCTTTTCTTGTTCAAGTTCACATTTGTCTCTATACGGAAATATACGGCGAATGATTTTCATTGCCTCGCGAAGA
>CAYVOJ010000025.1:0-10093 GCA_964453485.1 uncultured Candidatus Saccharibacteria bacterium | reverse complement strand
ACATACCCCTGATAGAGGGTGAAGTGATTAGTAAGCAACGTGTCTGAAAACCCTGCGAGCCCGAGTAAGTGTGAGAAGTCTTTTGCTTGATACATAGTATAGTAGCCATTGGCTTTTGGCTGTTAGCTTATAGTAATAAATAAGAGTATATCACGCATGCAAAACTAAAAGCCAAAAGCTAAGAGCTAATGGCAAATGCACCCTTGATCCTTTTCATTGCTTCTACCAACCTATCCAGGTCTTCTTTGGTCGTTGATCGTCCGAGGGTGATGCGAACGTTCTCAAGCGCTTCTTGCTTGCTTGCACCAAGCGCTTCTATGACATAACTTCCATCAGTTTCAGCCGATGCACAGGCAGACTTGTGTGATACCGCGAACCCTTCTGCGTCGAGACGAATAATCATCTCATCACTAATAATACCCGGCACGCGGCAGTTAATATTATTCGGCAACCGCAGCATGTCTATCTGTCTCTGTTGTCTGCTGTCTCTTGTCTCTTGTCTCATAACTTCCCATGCACCATAAAACGTAACATCCGGAATTGCTTTTGCAAGTGCTTCTTTACAATGATCTCGTAGTTCTCTTAAACGAGCAGACTCAGATTCCCGCATGCCAGCACTTTCTTTGAGCGCTTCTGCGAAACTTCTTGCAAGAGCTATAGACTCGGTGCCACTTCGCATACCACGCTCTTGTCCTCCACCAAAAAGCACAGGATCAACTCGTATACCCTCTCTCTTGTATAAAAGCGCAATACCTTTCGGACCGTAACATTTACTACTGTTAACAGTCATCAAATGACATTTCAGACGTAGTACATCAAGATTTAAATAATTCGCCGCCTGACACGCATCAGTGTGAAAATATGGATACTCTGTAAATGTACGATTCTTGGCTCGTTTCCATTCATCAAGTGCGCGGCCAATTTCTTTTACTGGCTGAATTGTTCCGATTTCGTTATTTGCATACATTATTGAAACAAGAATAGTTTCATCACAGAGTGCCTCTCGAATGTCATGTACTTTTACAATGCCGTGTTCATAAACGGGAATATATGTCACACGTACCTTGCCTGCCTTTTCGAGATGACGTAGCGGCTCTAGAACCGCAGGGTGCTCGATAGCGGTTGTAATAATATGAGGCAGTATCTGTTGCCTGTTATCTGTTGCCTGTTGTCTCCATCCTTGATACGTTCCGAGAATAGCTAAATTACACGACTCGGTTCCACTTCCAGTGAAATACATCTCGTAGGCATGAGCATTTAGCACTCCCGCAGAAATGTTACGCGCTTCATCCAATAGCCGAGAGGAACTGTCTCCTTCGTGATGAATAGCAGATGGGTTGCCGTACAGTTCTATGCCGCGCAAAAGCTCCGCTTTTGCGCGCTCACTAACCTCTGTCGCACCTGCATTATCTAAATACACTCTTTGAGGCTTTTTGCTTGTAGAAAAAAAGGAAAACATGTTGTAGCTATCGTGCCTAGTAAATTAGAAATTTAAATTCTCAATGGTATACAGTTACTCTATCACGTGAATTCTGTATATAAAAGGAATAGAAAAATGCCCCCTCCCGAAGGAAGAGGCATTGCGAAACACGCGGGTAGATCAGCCGGACATACTCGCGGTCAAACCGGAGATGGGCTGGAGGCTGCCTTTCTTGGCCGAGCCACCGTTGGCGTAGGAGCGGGCCGACAGGTCGTGGGTGTCAGAACCCAAGTTCACCACGTAGAACACCTGCTTGCTGCCCTTGTTGCCACTGTTGACGATCGCAGGCTTCGCGAAATTGGCCGAGATTGCGTCGCCAGTGCCAACGATCTTCAGGTCCTGACTGCGCGGCGCACCCATGATGTTCGTCGGGGAGCCGAACAAGTTCGGATTCTTCTTGGCCAGGTCGCTGGCGCCGGCGCCGGCAATCTCGATGAACTGCGCCAGGCCACGCTGTTGCGGCTTGTCGGTGTTGAACAGACTGGCCGGCATGCCCTTGGCCTTCAGACCGATGGAGTCGAGCGACGCGTAGATGCCCACAGGTTGACCGGCGCTTGCCGGTTTTGTCCAGTGGTTGCCGCCGGTGATCGAGTTCCATTTGGCGCTGATCTCGCTGCCGAACTGGGCTGATGCCTGGTTGTAGTCGGCCACTGCCAGCTTGATACGGGTGCCTTCTTTCAGCCCAGCATTCGCGTCCTTGTTGGTGATGCTGCCGGCGGTCTTGTCGACGGTGAAGTAGTTCACAGAAAACTTGTCAGCGGGCGGTGCAAAGACGGTGGTGACCGGACTGGCGTTGTTGGTCAGCTGGGCGGCGGCGACACTGGCCGACATGCTGAGAGCGGCGAGACTGGTGGCGAGGATAATCGCCAAGCGAGACTTGGTCATGAAAAGCTCCAGGTTAGAAACATGGAATACCATGATATGAAACAAAGAACAACGTGCCGAAGCACATCATTCCGTGCTCCGCGACGTGACAGAACCACAGTTGTTGGCTTTTAGCCGTTAGTAATTAGCTATTATAGCCTTTAGCTCTTGGCTAAAAAGTACAGATAGTTTTTGTGAGATGTAATACTAACTATATATACATTTTGATGAAGGATATAAAAACAAAAGCCCTCATCTCCAGAAGTAAATCTGGAGATGAGGGCGATATTGCTCAGTCGAGCAACTTGATCAACCGGCGAGCGACGTCATGCCGATACCTTGACCTTGAAAGGTCGTGACAGACCAAGGGGTGTCGGGGACAACCTTCTTGCGACTGTGACCCTTGTGCGGCTTGCGGGGCTTCACGCCACCATTGGCCTTTTCATCTTCATGTGGCTCGAAAGCAAAAGACTTTACCACACGCTGCGTCCTTGGGGAAGGATCAGGCGGCGGAACAACATGTTCCTTGCTTGGCCTGCCTTGCTTCACGGTTGCCACCGGGGCGGCTGGACCATTCATTACCGGCTTCTTCTTGCGTTCGGGCATGAAAACTCCTCAATAAGTTTGACACAAAGGACGACGCCGACGAATCTTTTCATGAATCGTCATGTGGAATAATACAAAATGACAGAACTATTGTCAAGGTATAGATTTTGTGGTTTTGTGAAAAAAGCAGGTATGTGCGACGCGAGCCCAGGACACAAGTCTACTGACTCAGTGCCACCCACTATTTCGTAATAATATAGCTACAGTCAAAACGTAAATTGAGAACTATTTAGAAAATTAATTTTCCACAGGAAAAAATAATCTCATGCTACACTCTATGAACTCTATGGTCACAAACATCTTCACTTCCGTACTACTCTATCCAACCATCCCCCTTGTTTGTGCTCTCTTTTTTCTCCTCCTGTACGTCATCTACCTTCACCACAAAATGCACCGCTTCACTCGTGGGGAAACTGGCGCATCACTAGAAACTCTCATCCGCACCTGTGTAGACTCAGTGCGAGAAATAGAAGCAAAGAATGAATTAATCTCTCAGCATGCACTTTCTCTTGACGAAAGAGTCTCGAGCGCAATTAGAAATGTGCAGACGGTACGTTACAAAGCATTTGAAGCAAACGGATCGAATCAAAGCTTTTCTGTAGCTCTTGTAAACGAACGAGGACATGGTGTCATCCTGACATCTCTGCATGCTCGCGATCGTATCAGTACTTTTGCAAAACCACTTCATAACTACAGTAGTAGCTATGAACTCACCGAAGAAGAGCAAGAGGTTATCGAAGCAAGTAAGAAGGAACATAAGAGTAGATAAACAGAAGTCAGACAAATAGACCTACAGAATGCAACACAAGAACTCAATTCAGACTTAAGAAATATCTGTTATCTGGTATCTCTCTTCTGTTTTCCTGATTTTTGTGGTATAATTGCAACACGTAATTATGTCAAAAACCCTAGAAACAAAGGTGGTTCCTCGTCAACCCGTTATCGCAGTACTTGGTCACGTAGACCACGGGAAGTCATCATTGCTTGATTTCATCAGAAAATCAAACGTCGTCGATGGAGAAGCTGGTGGTATCACTCAGCGTATTTCAGCGTACGAAGTAAAGCAAAAAATGCCAGATGGCCAGACACGTCAGATAACGTTCCTCGATACCCCTGGACATGAGGCTTTTCAGTCTATGCGTGAACGTGGTGTAGAAATCGCAGATATTGCAATTCTCGTCGTCTCAGCAGAGGATGGAGTAAAAGCTCAAACACTTGAAGCCTGGAAAACTATTGACGCTCGCAAACTCCCCTATATTGTAGCTATCAACAAAATCGACAAAGCTGGCGCTGATATTCAGAAGACCAAAAACTCGCTCGTAGAAAACGGTATTTACATCGAAGGCTACGGAGGTGACGTACCGTGTGTCGAAATTTCTGCAAAGACTGGTCAGGGTATTGAATTCTTACTCGAGACACTCCTTCTCTTAACAGACATGCGTGAGCTCACGACCAATCTCGCAACAGATGCTACGGGATACGTTCTTGAAAGTTTCGTTGATCAGAAGCGAGGAATTTCAGCCACTCTTATCATCAAAGACGGAACACTCGCTACAAGCGGTGCCATTGTTTCTGGTGTATCTCTTTCCCCTATTCGTATCATTGAAGACTTCATGGGTAAGACCATAAAGAATCCACATGCAGGTCAGCCGATTAAAGTAACAGGATTTAATGAAATCCCTGCATCAGGTGCTATTTTCGTTTCGTCAGACGACAAGAAAGAAATGGAAAAGCTTCAAGAAGAAACCAAGTCAAACGCCGTTCACACTGTACTTGATCCTCGTGTCTACCGAAATGCAAAAGTAGTTATCCCTGTAGTCATTAAAGCTGACTCACTTGGGACACTAGATGCAGTAAAGCGTGAGCTTAAAAAACGCGAGACCGATGACATTAAAATTAAAATCATTGCTGAGGGAGTTGGAGCTATCTCAGAAGGAGATATCATGCTTGCATCATCAGATGAAAAAACAGTGATCATAGGGTTCACGGTAAAGATGGAAGGAAAAGCTCGTGATCAAGCTGATAGATTCAATATCAAGCCAGAACTCTTTGATATTATTTACAAACTTGCAGAATGGTTCGACACTCTCGTAGAAAGTCGTTTGCCATTTGAAGAAAAAGAAACAATTTTAGGAACACTTAAAATTCTTCGTAACTTTAGCTCACAAAAAGACAAGCACGTGATCGGAGGTCGTGTAGAGACTGGACGCATCGCAAACGGCGCACTTGTGCGTGTGCTTCGTCGCGGAGTAGAGCTTGGCCGTGGTCGCATTATAGAGTTACAATCACAGAAGATAAAAGCGGCTGAGGTTCTTGAAGGAAATGAGTGTGGTCTCATGGTTGAAACAAAGGTTGAAATGATACCAAGTGATATATTAGAAGCAATTCTCGTTGAGAAGCTTCGCATGTAATTTTTGCTGTATGTTACTTAGCCCAAACAAAGAACCAAGTAAGCGTCAAACGCAAGTTAGTCTGCAAATTCTTGCGATTGCGCAAGATTTTTTCCAACGAGAAAGCTCTGGCGCTTCTATGATTACCGTGACTCGCACTGAGGTATCTGCAGATATGAAAAATGGAACTATCTTTATTACGGTATTACCAGAAAGCAAAGAAGAAGCTGCCATTAACTTCGCAAAGCGTATGCGAAGCGAACTACGCCATTATGTTATGAAGAGACTGCCGATTAAAGTGATCCCTTTCTTTGAAGTTGAAATTGACTACGGAGAAAAGAATCGACTTCATGTTGATGAGCTGCTACGCAAGGACAGACTCGCTCAAAAAGCGTATGAGGAGAAAATGTCTCAAGCTGAATCTGAGCGTTTAGATAACTAGCGAGTGTTTGACATTTACAATACAAAAACGTAGATTTGCATAAAGCCAATTTCAGCATAAGGAGTAGTCATGGCAGAATGTTCACTGTGCAGGAAGCTCCCAAGCCCTACTCAGACAAGGGAGTGTAAACAGCTCGGATGTCCAAGTAAGGTGGGTACTGTATTTGACTCATTTGCAGATCTACCGCTTACAGACGCACCAAGGGACCAATAGGTTCGGTACAGGTCAAACGGAATGCCATACCGGGATCCCTGGGAAGCATGAAGCAAAGATCTTCCACAAGCCCGCTCATATTTCGCAAGAGATATGAGCGGTTTTTTTGCCCAGGCGAACTAGCAAGTTCGAAGCTTGGCAGCGGGACTCGGTCACAAGACTTTTCCTCGCAAGCTCGTCAATAAAGTCTTGCGACCCCTATTCTCGTCCCCGTAAGTGACACAGGTCACTTACTCTCTACTGACACTGTCAACAAAAATACACAGGAAGAACCTGTGTATTTTTGTTGATGTGCCCAGGGCGGGACTCGAACCCGCACGCTGTAACCAGCCGAGGATTTTAAGTCCTCTATGTCTACCATTCCATCACCCGGGCAAAGCTTGGTTATTTTAACAGATTTCTCTCGTTAAAGAAATCCATAATGATTTCTTTGTAAGTACTTGCGAATGGGAGCGCCTCCATATCTTGTTGTGTGATCCACTTGTATTCTGCGTGCTCCTCATCCAAAGTAATTTCTCCTTGTATATATAAACATCTATAGCCAGTTAAATATATATTTTTTGTTGGAGTATAAAACCTCCACACAAGAAAAGGCTTTCCTAGTACTACTTCTATGTCGCCGCACTCTTCTTTTATTTCACGCCTTAAAATATCCTCAAGCAAAGATGCTTCTTCTCCCTCTTGTATTCTCCCGCCAGGAAGACTCCACAGTCCTTCTACTTCCATTTTGTTTGAACCACATAACACAAGTAGTTTACCTTCATTGTTTATAATGAATGCTTTTAGCCCGATAAAGAAAAGTTTATCTTTCATAATGAGACGCAGGCGGGAGTCGAACCCGCGAATGGCGGTTTTGCAAACCGCAGCGTTAGGCCACTTCGCCACTGCGTCTTAATCTTTTCTCTCGAAAAGTTTTTCCATTCTAGCATATTTACTAGGGATACTCTAGAAAAAAAACTTTTCTTGTGGTATAGTATTCCCCACACAGATATGCCCCTATAGCTCAGCTGGTAGAGCATCGGACTCTTAATCCGCAGGTCGTAGGTTCGATCCCTACTGGGGGCACAAAAAGAAAGATACGCCATCTGGCGTTTTTCTTTTTGCCGGCAGGAACCATGCTATACAAATATTTCAGGCGGGACAGCCTCAAATGTTTTTTGTTTTCCTTGTAAAATACAATTTAATGACTTTGCGTGTAGCATTATTCTTGAATCTTTCACCGTACTTCCATATGCAATATCTCCAACTATAGGGTGACCAATATATGCCATATGTGCACGTAGCTGATGCGTCCGGCCAGTCTTTGGCTTTAACTCTACAAGAGTTGTTGTATCGTGACGTGCCAACACTCTGACATCAGTAACCGCTTCGCGTAATTCCCCTCGCGGATTCTCTGGATTTACTTTTTGTTTATACTCTTTCTTATTTCTACCAAGCGGTGCGTCGATGGTGAAGACATCTTGTTCTACGGCACCCTCAACCATAGCAACATACACTTTTTCTACTCTGTGATTGATAAATTGTTCTCGTAGTTCTTTGAATGCTTCTTCTTTTTTAGCAACAACCATAACACCAGAGGTTTCCCTGTCTAGTTTGTGCACGATTCCACCGAGGGTAATGATACGCCCGTCCTGAAGTTTTATGGTATTTTCAATCGAAAACATTACTGGAGAATGCGTATGCAAAAAGTCGAGAAGTGTTTCTTCTGTAGAAAAATCATATGGGTGCACAACAAGCCCTGAGGGTTTGTTTATGACGAGTATCGTGTCATCCTCGAATATAACAGGGATGTTCATAGTGATTACATACTACGGGAAATGGCTCACAACCACAAGTTCTACGCTTCACAAAGATTGCTCTTCTTTGACAAAATTAATAACAATAGAAAGAACAGAAAGGATCAAGTAAATTCAAGCAAAATTTGCTTGACAGAATAGTATATTTATGCTATGATAGATATGTTCAAGACTTATGGCAATTTTGCCGAAACCTTACAGGAGGGTCTCATGAACTTCTTTGAAAACTTCACCCAGCTCCGCCAGAACCCGACCGACGTGACCTACTTCCCTCACCGGCAGTTGGCTTCGAAGGTTTTCGGGATGGTCGAACAGACCTACATGACAGGAACAGGTGACAGTGACCCTTTTGGTTACGTCACGCTTCGCCCCGATGTGTCGCCGGAAATGCTGGAAGCTTGCTTCTCGCGTATCTTCGGCAAGACACTGATGACGGAAGTCATCAAGCGTCTGCCGATCTTGGCGGAACAGTTCAAGGACTGCGACGAGGACGACCTCTACATGCCTTTCCTCAAGCAGCGCAATCTGCTCGGCGAAATCGCCAAGCAGTCTGCGTGGGGAAGTCCGGCAACTGAAGATGTGGACGAGCTCTCGTTCCTTGTCTACAGCCTGGTCGGCGGCAGTGCGTACATGCAACGCTTCGTGGATCAAACCACCAAGCGGCTTGCAACGGTGCACTGAGCTCTTCCCAGCTCCACTGAAAGCCCTGCTTCGGTGGGGTTTTTGTTTTTAATACAGTAAAAAAAACATCACTCTGTCAGGAAAGGACTTGGTCACAAAACTACCTCGCTCTACTCGAAGTAGTTTCGCGACCCCGTATTCAAGTCCTTCCGCAAGTGACGCAGGTCACTTGCTTCTATAGAGACACAGTCAACACAAAAGACAGACTAAGTAAGTCTGTCTTTTGTGTTGATGTGCAAGGTATCATACCACACTTGAACTTTTTGAAACAATGGTAAATAACGTTGAAATGATTAGAAGTTGGAATGTTTCTCTCAAAGAATTACTTGAAAAGGATTACAGTGCTTATGTTCAAAAAGTAACCTTTTGATTATGATATAGATATAATTAGGGTATGAAAAAAGATAATCTCACAGATGTTGTTCAAGCAATTCCAAAAACTCCTGTAAATACTCAAGTTACTCCTCAACAGATTGTAACAACAAACGAAGGCGATATTGTCACTCTTGGAAAGAAGTAGGGTTACTGTATATACGAGAATTGTATTGAACTGTATTAGGTATTGTATAAGTAGTGTTCTTGTTGATAAAACAACGCAATAACAACAGAAAGAACAGAAAAAGCAAGTAAAATAGAGCGGAAATTGCTTGACATAATTGTAAATATATTATATAATAGAAGACGGTATTGACCTTTCATTTTTCGAAACCCAAACCCCTCAAATTCAAGGAGAAACCAATGTCTGCAAGAATTTTCCTCGTGACACTGTCTCTGTGCTTTGGCACTGCCATTGCACAAGAACCAGGTGTTCACCCTTCCTACGTTTCAATCAAGATGCGTACTGACGCACTTGATACCAACCCAATCACTACCACAGTCTGTGGTGGTGTTGTGGTTGACGAGAAACGCAGACTTGTCGCAACGGCGTGGCACTGTGTACCAAACCAGCGCTCTGTCATCGAGAAGCCGGGCATCTTCTCTGTCGGTGGAATGAACGCCAAACTGGTGACATTCTCACCCGAAGCAGATACAGCAATCTTTCAAGTCGACAACCTCAAAGGCTTGAAAGCCCCAGCCTTCAAGACTCCCAAGAAAGGTGACCGGCTCGTTGCTTCGGCGTATTACGACGCATTTCCTGTGACGTTTACGGCGAACGACCGGTTTATCCCTCCTATGAGAGTCCAAGTGACGCTCGACTGGGAAGGCAAAGTTGCCGCAGTTGCAAACGCTAACCGTCTCGGCGGTGAGCATTACGACAAAATCACACCTACACAGTTCAAGTGGATCGTCGTGTCTGGCAACACTGCTCCTGGATTTTCTGGTGGTCCAGTTTTTGACAAGGCCGGTAACTTCGTCGGGATCGTTTCCAACATCAATGGAGGCTTCACGAACGTGAGCTCTTCTGAAAATGTTGCCGAGATGGTCAAGTCAATCAAGTAGCCAACCACACCCCACCCAAAAGCCCTGCTTCGGTGGGGTTTTTGTTTTTAATACAGTAAAAAATCATCACTCTGTCAGGAAAGGACTTGGTCACAAAACTACCTCGCTTTTGCTCGAAGTAGTTTTGCGACCCCGTATTCAAGTCCTTCCGCAAGTGACGCAGGTCACTTGCTTCTATAGA
>CAYVOJ010000024.1:0-10814 GCA_964453485.1 uncultured Candidatus Saccharibacteria bacterium | reverse complement strand
ACAGCTTCACCGTGCGGAGTAATTACTTTTCCTTCTTCGTCTTTTCTCGCAATACCAATGCGTATACGAATAAATTCACGAGTACCTAGTGAATCGATCACACTTTTTACACCATTATGTCCTCCATCTCCCCTGTCGTGCGAAATACGAATCGTACCCAATGCTAAATCTTTATCATCATACATAACAATCAGCTCTCGATCACTGTGGTATTTCAGATACTCTACAACAGCGCGACCACTTTCGTTCATAAATGTTTCTGGAATAAATACTTCACATGAAGAAATAGTCTCTAGCTCATGAGAGATGTGGGACAAGATAATTCTCGCTGCGTTGTGGCGAGTAGACTCATAGTCTTTTCCTGGATTACCAAGCGGGACAAGTGTGTATATCATGCCTAACAGTGTACAGCACACAGTAAACAGTGACTAGTAGGCACGAAGCAGTAAAGCTATTTCTTTGTTTTGCACTACTACACACTACGACCTGACTACTAATTTCTGTTTTTGTTGCGCAACACACAATCAATCTATATACTGAAAATCATCATGATGAATTCTTTTCTGCAATCTGTCCTCGAATCATTCACTGATGTAGCACAGAACGGAATCTCACTCGCAATCTTTTTATTGTTAAGTGCACTTATCGTCGCACTTATTCTTGCCGTCATATTTCCTTCATGGCAAAAAGCATTGGTCACTCTTCGAGTGCTTGAAGAGGATGAAAAACCTTCTTCAATGCTTAGCTGGTTTGTGGGAGCCATCATTGTAGTGAAACTAGTACAGGCATTTTTGTTACAGCCATTCATCGTAGACGGTGCATCTATGCTTCCAACATTCCATGATAAAGAATTTCTTCTGGTTGATAAATTTTCTTATCTTGTTGGAAATCCAAAACGTGGTGATGTGATTGTTTTTAAACTGTATGAAGGCGGCGCAAATCAATATTCTGGGAAATATTTGATTAAGCGCATCATCGGACTCCCTGGGGAGCGTATTGTTATCCGTAACGGAGTAACAACCGTGTACAACTCTCTTCATCCAGAGGGATTCATCGTCGACGAATCCTACATACAACACAAAGATGCAAGCAAGCAAGTAGACATGGTTCTTGACCCTGACCACTACTTTGTAATGGGAGATAATCGAGCACAGAGCTATGACAGCAGGTCATGGGGGGCGCTTAACGGTAAAGATATTAAAGGTCAGGCACTACTACGCGTCTTTCCATTTTCTGCATTTTCATACGAGCCTGGTCGCCACGTATACAAATAATAAGCACGAGCGATACTAACCATCAGTAACATAGATCTATGAATGACGAACTTAAAAAAGAGAAGAAAGAGTTACCAACATCTCTAAAAGGAATGGATGATCTTTTCGATGAGGACTACTACGCCTTCCAGGGGCTATTTGAAAAAGCGCAAGAGATTGCGGTGTACTATGGTTTCAAACCTTTAGAGACTCCAGTCCTCGAACATGAAGAGGTTTTTGTTTCTGCTATTGGTGAAGGAACGGACATTATCGATAAAGAAATGTACACCCTAAAAACAAAAGGTGGTGACAGACTTGCTGTGCGACCAGAATACACAGCGGCGGTTATGCGCGCGTACCTTGAACACGGCATGATGAATCTCCCTCAGCCGGTGCTTCTCTATTCATACGGGCAAACATTTCGTCACGACAAACCACAGCGCGGACGATGGCGACAGTTCAGACAATTTAACCTCGAGATTTTAGGAACCACCAAATCAATTGCTGATGCACTGATCATTCGTACCCTCATGACCATCCTGGAAGAATATGGTTTTAAAGATTTGATTATTGACATCAACTCAATGGGAGATAAAGAAACTCGTGCACCATTCATCAAAGAACTTACAAACTACTACAAAAAGCATCTTGATGGTCTCTGTAAAGACTGTCATGAGCGCATCAAGACAAACCCACTTCGTCTCCTTGATTGTAAACAGCCACAGTGTCAGCCATTTAAGGAAAATGCTCCGTCATCGCTTTCATTCCTTTCTAACGACGCACGTCACCACTTTAAAGAAGTACTACAATACCTCGAGGAGATGGGTATACCGTATCGCGTGAACAATACTCTCGTGCGCGGGCAGAGTTACTATACCCGCACTGTGTTTGAAGTAATTCAAGTAGACACAACTGAAGATGGAAAAGAGAAAGAAATTACCATTACCGGCGGAGGACGTTACGACAACCTTGCTCGTATGATGGGTAATAAAAAAGATGTACCAGCTGTTGGTACAGGACTGAGTATGGAGCGTATTCGTATGTTCCCTGAGTGCAAAATCCTTTCTCCGCGCATCATGAAGCCTCCTAAGGTGTACTTCATTCAACTTGGATTTGAGGCAAAACTAAAGAGTCTTTGTATTATGGAAGTACTTCGCAAAGCGCGCATCCCTGTACACCAATCCGTTGCCAAGGACTCGCTCGCAGCACAGCTTGCCCTCGCAGAAAAAATGGAAATTCCGTACTGTATTATCTTTGGACAAAAAGAGGCCATGGACAACACAGTTATTGTGCGAAATATGAGCACACATTCTCAAGACACCGTGAAGATTGATGCGCTTTCTGATTACATTAAGCATCTAAAGTAGACTTCACACATACAAAGGCCTTAAATCATTAAACCTGGGAAAAGCCCTGATTCCACCCTAAGGAGGAAAGTCAAGGGGTAAGACTTGAAACCTTACCATTTACGTGTTAGAATTGGACCTACATATGTCAAACGTAAACGTAGAAGTAAAAAAGAATGCAAATGAGAACGCTCTTTCGCTCGTTCGCCGCTTCCAGAAGCGCGTACAGGAATCAGGTGTTTTACCTCGCGTTCGTGGTATTCGTTATAATATTCGCCCACTTTCAGTACTAAAGTCTAAGCGTGCAAAACTTAAGAAACTAAAGAACCTTGCTAAGTACGAACAAGACAAGCGCATGGGCAAGGTAGTTGAAAGAAAGAAAGGACGAAGATAAAAAATCCTTCAGCTGTTAGCCTTTAGCTGTTAGCAAAATACGTGTGCAGCCGAAGGCTGCACACGTATTTTGTATATAATGCTAACAGTAAACAACCAATAGCACACAACACTCATGTCTCTCACAGAATATAAAAATCTCACACTAGTAAGAAAAGGAGGAGTAATTCCAGACCTGCCATTTTTGACCATTAAAGAAAAGATTCTTGGTAAGGAGTACTCGCTTACCGTTATCTTCTGCTCTCCTGAAGAATCTCGCATGAGAAACAAAGAGTATCGAGACAAGGACTACCCGACTAATATTCTGTCATTCCCTCTAGATGAAAAAGAAGGTGAAATCTACATTTCTCTTTCCACCGCACGACGTGATGCGAAAAAATTTGAGATGAGTTATAACAAATTCCTTCATCTTTTGTTTATTCATGGAGCACTTCATTTGAAAGGACACGATCATGGTAGTACAATGGAGCAACTAGAAGAAAAGTATCTTCAAGCATTTTTCCGTGGCAACTAAACAATCTGACATAATCATTGGACTGGACCTTGGCAGCAGCTATCTGCGAGCTGTTGGAGCTGTCCACGAAGAAGGCGTTCGTTTCCCTGTCGTTGTTGCCCGCTACAAAAAACATGTAGAAGGAATAGAGCGAGGAGTTGTTAGTGACAGCGAAGAAGTTACTCAAGCAATACTAGAAGCAGTAGAGACTATAGAAAGAGAAGCTGGAAGAAGTGCCGCTCACATCCTTGTGTCACTTGGTGCGACACAGCTCTCATCACACCACGCAAACGGTCACACACAAGTATCTCGTGGAGATGCTGCCGTTACTGACCTTGATATTGAAAATGCCATTAAAGACGCACATCGCGGTGTGCCAGACATTCGCAACAAAGCGGTGGTACATACTATTCCGATTAAATACAAACTCGACGGGAATGACGTTGTCGGAGATATTATTGGTGTACGAGGAAATAAACTAGAAGTAAAGACACTTTTCGTAACATACCCTCTCCAGTGCATGACTGTTCTTAAACATGTTCTTGAGGCAGGGAATCTTAGAGTTACTGATATCGTGGCTGGGCAAATAGCAGAGAGCATCCCTCTTCTCACAAAGAAGCAAAAAGTTGCCGGTACACTTCTTGTAAATATTGGTAGCGGAGTAACATCACTGCTCGTGTATGAGCACAACACACCACTTCTCGTTTCCACAATTCCTGTTGGAGGAGATGATATCACCAAGGACATCGCTCTTGGATTAAAAGTTACCCTTGAGGAAGCAGAAGAAATTAAATGTGGGAGAGCGGAACCTCCTCACTCAAAAAGAAAAGTAGAAGAGATTATCGAGGCACGACTAGAGGACCTCTGTGTGAAGATAAATAAAGAGCTTGACCGTATTCATAGACGAGAGTTACTTCCTGGAGGAGTTCTCGTGTGCGGAGGAAGTTCGCTCGTACCTCGACTAGAGCATGTTTTTCGTAATGAACTAAAACTTCCTATCACCATTATCACTCATGAGCTCGCACGTATTTCAAAAGATACACTTCGTGACAGTGCCTGGGCGAGAAGTTATGGTCTCACCTTCCTTGCACCACATGATAAAGATCTTGATGCTTTCAAGGAGGTTTTTATTTCACTGTTTACACGAGTAAAGAAACTCATTGTTCAGTTTTTACCCTAAACGAGAAATACTTACTTAGATAGACAGCTACAAATAGTCCTTACATTTAAAGGATTTTTTTGTGTTTTGCTCTACAGCAGCTATCGTAAATCCACCCCTTAAAAACTCTTCTAATGACACAAGATTTCTCTTTGCACAAGGCGCGTTTACTTTGATATAGTTACTACATACTAATTAATACTATTCCCATGGCAAAAGTAAATCCTGAAATCGAAAGTTTCGCTCGCATCAAAGTCATTGGTATTGGAGGTTCTGGAAAAGGAGCACTCAACCACATGATCAACTCAAAACTTCAAGGTGTTGAGTTCATCGCGATGAACACTGACACTCAGGACTTACATCACTCGCTTGCTGAGAAAAAAATCCACATTGGTAAAAATCTAACCAAAGGACTTGGCGCAGGAATGGATCCAGAAGTTGGAAAAAGATCAGCGGAAGAAACTCGTGAAGAGGTGCAAGATGTCATCAAGGGAGCTGACATGGTATTCATCGCGGGAGGAATGGGAGGAGGAACATGTACAGGAGCAGCACCAGTAGTTGCCTCTATTGCAAAAAATGAAGGCATCCTTACTGTGGGTGTTGTAACAAAGCCATTTTTCTTTGAAGGTGCATCTCGTATGAAACTTGCTGAGCGTGGACTTGAAGAACTTGAAAAGGAAGTTGACGCACTTATTGTTATCCCTAACGACCGCCTACTTTCTGTTATCGACAAAAACACATCAGTGAAGCAAGCGTTTGAAATGTGTGACGAGGTTTTGAAATCTGCCGTAGAGGGCATCGCAGATATTATCCGCACCGCTGGTACAATTAACCTCGACTTTGCTGACATAAAGAGAATCTTGAAAGACTCTGGAACAGCACTTATGGGTGTAGGCCGAGGAACAGGAGAAAACCGTGCACGAGAAGCCGCCTCCTCTGCTATTAATTCCCCTCTTCTTGATGTCTCAATTCACGGAGCTAAAGGCGTACTCTTTGCTATCTACGGTGCAGAAGACCTTGGAATGCTAGAAGTTCAGGAAGCGGCTAAAATCATTACTGAATCAGTTGATAAAGATGCCAAAATTATTTTCGGTATCGCATCTGATCCAACCTTAAAGAAAGATGAAGTAAAGGTGACCGTTATCGCAACAGGATTTCCTACTGGATTCTCTACACGAGAGCATGCTCAGGGAGTCAGTGAATCACCATCGTTCCGTGAAGAAGAGCGAATCGTCCCTGAACCTCGTATTGAGAAAAAAGAAGCAGTCAGAGAAGTTATTAAAGAAATACAGGAAGAAAAGCGAATTGATAATGACGTTGTCGCAATGGACAGTGACACATCAGATACAGATAAAAAGGCAAAGGAAATGCCAAAGAAGCCGGTGTTTAAGTTTGACGATGACGAAGAAGATGACTGGGAAGCACTGCCACCATTCCTCCGTCGAAAAAAATAATCTATGCAAAAGGGCTGCTCTGCAGCTCTTTTTGTTTATGTTATAATTGACTCCTATGAACACACTCTACGACCTAATTATTATCGGAGGTGGGCCGGCAGGAACTGCGGCTGCAGTATATGCAGCACGTAAACAACTAAAAACACTTCTTATTCTTAAGGAGTGGGGTGGGCAATCTATCGTTTCCGACGATATCCAAAACTGGATCGGCACGCCACACATCTCCGGAGCAGATCTCGCAAAAAGTCTTAAAGCTCACGTCCTTGAATACAAGGGGGATATTTTAACGGTGGCAGAAAATGAACTAGTAGCAGCTGTCGCGGGTACTGATGGAAACTTTACAGTAACAACAGATAAGAACACCTACAATGGGAAAACAGTACTTGTTGCAACAGGATCAGCACGCCGCAAGCTAACAATTCCAGGTGCAGCAGAATACGAAAACAAAGGTATCACCTACTGCGCTTCATGTGATGGGCCTCTGTTTGGTGGCATGGACGTAGCTGTTGTCGGAGGAGGAAATGCTGGCTTTGAATCTGCTGCGCAGCTGTTAGCATATTGTAAATCAGTAACCCTACTCTCTCGAAGCGAGCCACGAGCAGATGCTATCACTGTTGAAAAATTACAGAAAAATGAAAACTTTAAACTTATTGTCGGAGCAGCCCCTAAAAGTATAGAAGATAATACATTCGTAGAATCAATTACATATACCGATGTATCGGGTGCTGATATAACCCTTCCTGTTTCAGCTGTATTTGTAGAAGTCGGACAAGTACCTGCTACATCATTCGTAGAAGGAGTGGTAGAGCTTACACCAACAAAAAATGTTGTTATTAATCCTCGCACCCAAGAAACATCCGTTAAAGGTATCTGGGCCGCAGGAGACTGTACAGAAGTACTCTATCATCAGAACAATATAGCAGCCGGAGATGCTGTGCGAGCTTTAGAAGATATTTATCTGCACATCCACGCCTAGTCCTTAAAATTACTTCATCTACTTCATTGGGAAAGGTTTTTGCTCCCGTGAAGTACTGTTGGTACATTTTGGTCGACAAAAACTTTCCCTACTTTGCACTTAAAGCAATGTATAAGACCTAGAGGAGAATAGAGATTCTATCTACTTTTTTTACTCTTCGGAACAGTTGCAACTGACAGTGCGACATCCAGCCACTCATCAAGTGTCTGCCTGTTTTCAATAACATCTTCCGGTACCAGAAAATAATTCATCCTCTGTTCTTTTCCTTCTTTACGATATGAAAACTTTTTTGACCCACGAGAAAGGTACCACTCCGCTAGATCATTACTTCCTTTAAACCACAACTCGTCACTTTCTGCTATCGCAAATACTTTTCCATCACTATACAGGGTATGGCCACCCATCATTGCACGCGCAGTCACGTGCAATGATTCATCAAAGACATCTCCGAGTAAATATTCTAAAAATGGTGACGACTTCATGACACCAGTATACACATACCGCTAACAGTAACCAGAATGGCAACTAGGCGGGAAGCAATTCGCACTAGCAGACGCAGGCACATAGACACACCCTGTGCGTATCCCCCTAGTAACCGTGAAATGACACCTGTACACTATATACTATATGACAAACATATTTGCACGGATTAAAAAATCCGTTGGTCCTGGGGTCATTACTGGTATAGCAGATGACGACCCATCAGGTATCGCAACCTACGCTCAAACAGGAGCAATGTTTGGACTCTCACAGTTATGGCTCGCTCTTTTCTCATATCCATTTATGGTTGCCATACAGGAGATGTGTGGACGTATTGGCATGGTTACGGGAACAGGACTTGCTGGAGTAATTAAAAAACACTACGGACGCAAAATGTTACTTGGAGCAGTACTCGTCCTCGCAATAACAAACATAATCAACATCGGAGCAGATCTAGGAGCCATGGCCTCTGCAGTACAACTCATCGTACCTGTTGATTTTGTGTGGGCACTTATTGTGCTGACCATTTTCACCATCGCTGCTGAAGTACTTATTCCCTATCCGACGTATGTAGCGGTGCTCAAGTACTTAGCGCTTACCGTGCTTGCATACGTCTTTGCTGCTTGTGCTTTGAACCAAGACTGGTGGGTAGCTATTCGTGCACTTGTTACTCCTCATATTGAATTCACGCAACAGTATGTTCTCAACATTACAGCAATGCTTGGAACAACAATTTCACCGTACCTCTTCTTTTGGCAAGCCGATGAAGAAGTTGAAGAGGAGCTTGTTCAAAAGAAAATACGAGCAATGGGTAAAGGTGTTCCAAAAATTGCCTCAAGTGATCTCACACGTATGCGAGATGACACGCTGATTGGTATGTTTGTTTCAAACCTTATCACCTTCTTTATCATTGTAACGGCAGCAGGCACGCTCGGTGTGAATGGTGTTACATCAATCACCTCTGCTGCCCAAGTGGCAGACTCACTACGACCATTCGCAGGTGACTTCGCAACATTACTCTTTACTCTTGGTATCGTAGGCACCGGACTTTTGGCGGTTCCTGTACTTGCCGGCTCTGCTGCATATGCTATTTCTGAAATGTTTGGATGGACAGAAGGGCTAGGCAAAACATTCTCACAAGCAAAAGCATTTTATGGCGTCATTATAGCTTCTACATTGATAGGACTTCTTGTAAACGTAACTTCGATACCTCCTATTACCATGCTCTACTATGCAGCGATCTTAAATGGACTTCTCGCTCCAGTGCTTATGGTTATCATTATCATGATCGGAAATAATAAGAAGATTTTAGGTGACAAAGTAAATGGGACCCTTGGAAACATCCTCGGTATCACCATTACAGTAATCATGTCGGCACTGACAATCTACTTCCTCTACTCACTGATATAAACTATCTATCCACACACTAGGGGTTATATCTGTATTTTCTTTTATATCATATATGATATAATCATTTTATGACTCCTACAGAACAAGAGAAAATCGGCTTATTTATCAAGAAATTACGTGAAGAAAAAGGACTTACCCAGGATGAATTCGCAACCCTGCTAAAAACATCACAGTCTGCTGTTGCGCGCATTGAGTCAGGCAATCAGAACTTAACACTAGAAAACCTCGACAAAATTAGTGAAGTGCTTGGGCGACAAATTGTATCTCTTAACGATACTATTGATTTTAAGGTGACCGGCGGTCGCAAACTCTCTGGATCCATTGAAACCAATACTTCAAAAAATGGGGCAGTGAATATGATGGTTGCAGCACTTGTAAACACAGGAACAACGGTGCTTCGAGACATTCCCCACATTGAAGAGGTGTACCGCTACAAAGAACTCCTAGAAAGTGTCGGCGTATCTATTAAATGGATACACGATGACACCGCACTTGAAATCACTCCTGGAAAAAAATTAAAGCTCTCAAAGCTTGATAAAGATGTGGCGACGCGTATTCGCTCATTTACATTTGCAGGTGCATTCGTGCACTATTCTCCATCTTTCTCTCTTCCTCATTCTGGTGGATGTAAAATGGGTGAACGAACCATTGCCTCTCATAAATATGCAATGGAATATTTTGGGGTAGATATAACTACTACGACAAATACTTATGAAATCAGCCACGAGAAACTTCGTGCAAATACTATTCCCCTCTATGAGTCTTCAGATACAGGGGCCATTACCGCACTGATTGTAGCAGCGCGTATACCCGGTATTACTACCATCAAATTCGCTCCGCCAAACTATCAGGTTCAGGATGTATGTTTTTTACTAGAAAAGTATGGCGTCAAAATTGATGGTATTGGCACTACGACACTTGTCGTACATGGCGTAGCAGACATTCATATGAATGTAGAACACTACAACAGTGAAGACCCTATCGAAAGTATGTTCTTCATTGCTGCTGGTATTGTTACAAAAAGTAAGCTGACCATCACTCGCTGCCCTATTGAATTTTTAGAACTAGAGTTGGAGAAGTTAAAACGCATGGAACAAAAATACACCATTGGAAAAACATACTTTTCTAAAAATGGAAGAACAAAGCTTGCGGATATAACTATTATTCCTTCAAAACTCATCGCACCAACCGACAAACTCCACAGTCAACCATTCCCGGGCGTTAACCAAGACAACCTACCTTTCTTCGTTCCTATTGCCTGCCTCGCAGAAGGAACGACGCTCATCCATGACTGGACATGGGAGAACCGTGCGATTTACTTTACTGAGCTTAACCGCCTCGGTGCAGACATTAAACTCCTCGACCCACACCGAGCACTTGTCACAGGACCTCAGAAACTTCGTGGCGCGCAGATCGTTTCTCCTCCCGCACTTCGCCCTACTGCGATTATTCTGATCGCCATGCTTGGTGCCGAGGGTACGTCACTACTAAGAAATGTGTACTCTATCAAACGCGGCTACGCAGACATCGCGGAACGACTAAATACCATTGGAGCAAAGATAGAAGTGATTCGCGGAATCTAGTTTTTGTTACACAACTTTACAATCTCTTTCGCAATACCCTCACTTATCATTACGGAGGTATCGTAAGTGGGCGCCGATTGATCTTTCCCCTGCTCGGTTATGTCATATATCTCCCAGAACCTATCTTCATTTGTATTACTTATTTTTTTGTTCAGTAGCGTGACCTCTTCCACTCGTTGCTTAAAACGTGCAAGTAGTACCTCTTTAGGGGCAGTGAGGTTAATACATAGACTGCGATATCCAGCTTTCTCTGCTATGTCAATAGTC
>CAYVOJ010000023.1:4190-11070 GCA_964453485.1 uncultured Candidatus Saccharibacteria bacterium | reverse complement strand
TCTAGTATATGGATAAAAAACTTCGCGTGGGCATAAATGGTTTTGGCCGCATAGGACGTGCTTTTTTTAAGGTTGCAGCATTACGAGATGATATGGAAGTTGTGGCAGTTAACGATCTTGGAGATATTCATAATCTCGCATACCTTCTTCAGTACGATACGGTATATAAAGTTGCGGCATATGATGTTGTGGCCGAAGTTCACAATGATGTCTCAGGTATCAGTGAGCAATACATTGTGACAAGCGGAGCTTGTGATTCAAGGGTTAGAGTGTTTCAAGAAAAAGATCCAAGTGTTATTCCATGGGCATCACTAGATGTGGATGTTGTTGTTGAATCTACAGGACTATTTACGGCATATGATAAAGCATCAGCTCACCTTGTCGGTGGGGCAAAAGCAGTTGTTATTTCCGCTCCAGCAAAGAAAGGGGAAGACCAGAGTGTTAACGGAGAAACAATACTCCTTGGGGTGAATGAAGAAAAGTTCGGTACCTGTCAGATAACCTCAAATGCATCGTGCACCACAAATGCGTCATCTCCAGTAATTGCTATTTTAGATGAAGCAATAGGAATAGAAAAAGCAATTTTAAATACTGTTCATTCGTATACCGCTTCACAGTCAATTGTGGATGGTCCTAATAAAAAAGACTTTCGAGAAGGTCGCGCTGCTGCGCAGAACATTGTGCCGTCTTCAACCGGGGCCGCTATCGCAGTGACAAAAGCCTTTACCTCACTTGAAGGCCTTTTTGATGGAATATCAATTCGTGTGCCGACTCCGGCTGGTTCTATTGCGGACATCACCTTTATTTCAAAACGTCCCACAACAGTTGATGAAGTAAATGAAATATTGAAAAATGCAGCAACTGCAGAGAAGTGGTCTACTATTTTTCAGGCAACAGAAGAAGAGCTTGTCTCAAGCGATATCATTGGCCTTCCTTATGCATCAATTGCAGACCTCAAGATGACACGTGTGGTGGGGGGAAATCTTGTGAAGGTGCTTGCTTGGTATGACAATGAGATGGGGTATACGCACACTCTTGTTGAGCATGTAGCAAAAGTGGGCAAGAAGTTACCATAAGACATATGAAGAAAGGTGTACTTATTTTTTTGTGTTTGGTTGTCGCGGGAATTATTTTTGTACCTTTCCCTAAAAAACAACCATGTCTATCCCCACGACCCAGCTCTTCAGGTTTTTTACCGTGTGAGCCAGAAATCTTTATTGCGTACTCATATTTTGACTATGTTATGCTACAAGTAGGGCTACCTGGGAAGTTAACACCACAACGTGTTGCTCCACCAGCTCAATAATACTAACTATGACTATCTATCTCGCTACTGACCATGCCGGTTTTTCATTAAAAGAAGCTGTTAAAAAATATCTTGAAGAACAAGAAGCTCATGAGGTGTACGATTGCGGTGCGCTTACTCTTGAACCTGGTGATGATTATCCAGAGTACATGGTCCGTGCTGCAGAAAAAGTGCAGTACGATTCAATGCACGAACCTTCGGTTGCCATTATTTTTGGTGGGTCTGGTATTGGTGAGGCAATTGTCGCTAATCGTTTTGCACATGTGCGCGCTGTTGTTTATGCGGGCGGCCCACTTGATGTCATTAAGGTGTCTCGCGAACATAATGATACAAACGTGCTTTCGTTGGGGGCACGATTTGTAACAGAGAATGAAGCAAAGCAAGCTGTTGATCTTTTCTTAAACACTTCATTTTCTCACGAAGAACGACACGCGGATAGAATTATACAAATTGAGGAGTTAACAAAATAAATATGAATGTAATTCCAGCCATTTTGCCACATAGTTTTGAAGAACTTACTGATAAGCTTTCTCGTGTTGAAGGACTTGCCCTCCTTGTACAGATAGATTTTTGTGACGGGGTATTTGGTCGTGAAAGAACCTGGTTGCCAGAAGGGGGTGAATCACTATCTTATAACTTGCAGTATGAATTCGATATCATGGTGAACGATTGGCGTACATGTGTGGCACAGGCTATAGCTCTTGATGCTGCTCGTATTGTTGTACACGTAGATATGTTTACTGATCAGGATATGTCTGACCTGGTGGCTATGCTAGAACCAAAACAAATCCCACTAGGCGTTAGTGTTTCAAATGACAAGACTGTTGACTTCCATGAAGAGATGATACGTAAAGCACAAAGTCTTTACCCCCATGTGTATATACAAGTTATGGGTATACGCACTGTTGGTGAACAAGGGCAAGCTTTTGATGAAACAACGCCAGAAAGAATCATTGCACTTAAAAAAGTTTTTGGATCAGTTCCTCTTCAGGTTGATGGCAGCATGACACCAGAGACCGCTAAGCATGTTTGTATGGCTGGAGCCGAGACGGTCATTGCAGGTTCATATATTTTTGGAGGTGAGGATGCAGGTGGTGCAATAGAGAGGCTTGAAGAAGCTGTTTGCAGTAAGTAAGCTGTACATTATTTTGCTACCCACTACCTACTACGTTCTACCTACTATATACTGTATGCATGCACTCCATCACTGATGTAGAGGTACAAGCTCTTACTCTTCGTGCAGAAGATATACGCGAGAGTATCATTAAGATGCTGCTCGAAGCGAAAAGTGGACACACTGCCGGCCCGCTCGGAATGGCAGATATTTTCACTTGTCTTTATTTTAGATTGTTGAACCATAATCCAGAACATCCTGGATGGAAAGAGCGCGACCGAGTGGTTCTTTCAAATGGGCATATTGTTCCTGTTCAATATGCAGCACTTGCGCACGCTGGATATTTTTCTATTTCAGAATTAAAAACCTTACGACGCTTTGGTTCACGATTGCAAGGCCACCCGCACCGTGAATCACTCCCTGGACTTGAGACAACATCAGGTCCTCTAGGGTGCGGTCTTTCGCAGGCTATTGGCATGGCGCTTGCAGATAGGGTAGATAACCATAAGCCTGAGCGATATATCTATTGCTTGATGGGTGATGGAGAGATGAATGAAGGTCAGGTGTGGGAATCGCTTCTTCACTTGGGGAAGTTTAAGCTTACAAATATCATCACCATTATTGATCGTAATACGATTCAGATTGATGGATACACAGAAGACGTTCTTCCTCTTGAGAGTCTTAAAGATAAAATTGAAAGTTTTAATCTGCATGCAGTAGAAATAAATGGCCATGACTTTAGAGATATCGTACGCGCTGTTGGTATGGCTAAAAGTTCCCTTGATAAACCAACGGTAATTATTGCACATACAATTCCAGGAAAAGGCATACCTTCTATCGAAGGTGATTTTAGATGGCATGGTAAAGCTCCAGATGCAACTCTTGCTAAACAAGCCTTACACGATCTACGAACAATGCGTAATAAAGTAATTCATGGAGAAGCGTAATTGTATGATTCGAAAAACACTTTTTACTGTTAAAGAAGAAGAAAAAGCAACTCGCGAAGGTTTCGGCGAAGGATTGCTAGCTGCTGGAGAGATTGATTCTCGTGTTGTTGCAGTGTGTGCAGATTTAACGGACAGCGTAAAAATGAATCTCTTTAAGGAGCGCTTTCCTTTGCGATTTTTTGAGCTAGGTATAACAGAGCAGGCAATGTCTGGAGTTGCTTCGGGCCTTGCAGCTACGGGTAAAATACCTTTTATGGCGAGCTATGCTATGTTTTCTCCAGGAAGAAACTGGGAACAGATTCGTACGACTATTGCATACAACAATCAACCGGTTAAAATAATTGGTGCCCATGCTGGTGTATCTGTTGGACCTGATGGAGCAACACATCAAGCGCTTGAAGATATCGCTCTTATGCGTATGATTCCAAACATGGAAGTGTTTGTGCCATGTGATGCGATAGAAGCGCGTGAAATTACTAAGTACATAGCAACGACACAATCTCCAGCATATCTCCGTCTAACTCGAGAGCCGACCCCACTTGTACTCGAAGATGAGTACACCTTTACGCCAAAGAAAGCATATGTCATGTACTTACCTCAGAAAAAAGAAGGCGACTTCAGCATGACAGTAGGAGTCATTGCGTGTGGTCCAATTATTTATGAAGCTATCAAAGCTGCAAAAGTTCTTGAGAAGGAAGGGATAGGGGTAACGGTAATTAACATGCCTACAATAAAACCTCTTGACGAAGCTTTTCTCCTTCGTTTTTCTAAGAGTGTCCGCGCTATAGTCACTGTGGAAGAAGCGCAGATTTCAGGTGGTCTTGGTGGTGCGGTTGTTGAATATCTAGCCGAGCACAATCCTATCCGAGTAGTTCGTGTAGGAGTAAACAACCGTTTTGGTCAAAGTGGAAAAACATTAGAGTTGTATGAAGAGTACGGATTAACA
Organism: uncultured Candidatus Saccharibacteria bacterium; assembly: GCA_964453485.1. Lineage (GTDB taxonomy): Bacteria > Patescibacteriota > Minisyncoccia > Phycocordibacterales > UBA5272 > UBA11704. The sequence goes on along the minus strand of CAYVOJ010000023.1, from coordinate 6,757 downwards.
GCTAAACATATTGTGGAGAAAGTAAAAGAAGCTGGAAGATAATTGGAGTAGGACTAACATTATCTTGCTGTAACTATTGTATATAGAGTTACTCTAAGATAGTCAGTTTGTATTCCGTTGGCGCTTTTTTAAGGTAGTCTTCAATTTCAGATTCAGAAAGAAGTCCTTCCTGTGCGCCAATGTGTTGCACGACATTCATGCTGTTAATCGGTGCACGCTGTAGTGCGTACGGCGCGTCATAGCCCTTAGCAAGATAAGAGATAAATGTGGAAAAGAATGCGTCTCCTGCTCCAGTGCGTTCAAGGGGAGGCGCGATGTCTGGATAAATCGGCATATTGAAATAAGTGTGTTCATATTTCATATAGGCTCCTTGAGGTCCGTCAGTAATGAGAACAGTTTTTACTCCGAGTGCTTCAATGCCGTCTAGTAGGACCTTAATATCATGCTCATCTGTTTCTAAAAGAGTTTGAGCTTCTTCTCTATTTAAGCAAACAACAGCCGCCTCTTTATAGAGTTCCAAGTCTTTGCCCATACTTAGCTGAAATGTTCCAGGTTGAAAGGCGAGGCTTACCTCAGGATGTTCACGTACATATTGCTCTATTTCTGCATGGAACGCTTCTGTGTGGGCACCAAGAGATGAGAGATATATCCACTTGGGTGCAGACATATTTGCTGGCAATGTTTCAAAAAAGTCTGAGTGCTTGATAAGAATAGTTCTGTCATCTCCATGCCATAGCACATAGTGATAGTTCGTTGGCTTGCCATCTTCTTGTACGATAAATTCAGTACTCACCTTTTCATTTTGAAGTTGTGTTAGGCATTCCTCTCCATGCTCGTCTTTTCCAAGAAAGCTGATAAGTGCAGATGAAAGTCCAAGACGAGCTGCAGATACTGCGGCGTTTGCACTATTCCCAACCGCGGGTACTTGTGTCGCAGAGTCGTAAGGAACTTTTGCTCCGTACGGGATACACAGTTCGGCGCCCTTTGCTGTTTCTTGTACATGGCCTATTGATAGTTTAATAAAGACATCCACTACAGTATCGCCAATTGCTATGATGTCATAAGGTTTTTCCATGTGTTTATTCTATCACTCTAAATGCGTTATACTGTGTTGATATGAAATCTCTTTCCCCGCAAACCGAAGTGTATAGTGAAATAATAAGTGAGTATAAAGATAAAGGTCAGGCAATTGCGCATTTTAATATTTCAAATTTAGACCAAGCACGTGCTATTGCAGATGTGGCAGAAGAGCTACATCAGCCAGTTATCATTGGAGTATCAGAAGGTGAGCGAGCATATATGGGAGTGGATATGGTGCGCAGAATCGTTGATGAGCTTAACCAAGAATACAACATAGCGATTTTCTTAAATGCAGATCACACGTATTCATACGAAAAAGTAGTAGAGGTAGTAGAAGCAGGGTATGACAGTGTAATCGTAGATGGTGCGAAGCTTCCGTACGAAGAAAATGTCGCTCTCGTCAAGAAATGCGTTGACTACGTGCGCATGTATGAAGAGAAAACAGGGAAGCGTATTCTGGTAGAAGCTGAGCTTGGATACATCGGGCAGTCATCATCGCTTAATGCATCTCTTCCAGAAGGGGTGGGTGAGGGAAACATCACAACGGTGGAGCAAGCAAAAGATTTTATTATTCGTACTGGGGTGGATATGTTTGCGCCAGCAATTGGGAATGTGCACGGTATGCTTGTAGACGCACCAGAACCAAAGCTTCACATTGATAGATTGAAAGATATTACTCGCGCAGTAGATGTACCGCTCGTACTTCACGGTGCGAGCGGAAACACAGATGAAGACTTACTTGCTGCAATAGACGCGGGTATTGCGATTGTGCATATTAATACTGAAATACGAAAAGCATTTCGTGACGGTGAAAAGGAATATATGGATGAGAATCCAAACGAAGTCGCACCGTATAAGTTTGGGAAACTTGGTCAAGATGAAATGAAAAAAGTCGTCAAATCTAAAATGTTATTGTATGCACAGTGAAAGCTAAATAAACCGAAGCCACTATTTGGCGCACTCCTTGTTGTTTTCTAAAAAAAGTGTTTCAACGTACACATCAGTACGTCTCCAAACTTTTTTTAGAAAACAACATCGGATTGCATTCAACTATTGTCTCGGCTGACGTATATTAAATACAAAAATAAACACATGAACATCATTACACTTTACGTCACCCATAAAAATCAAGAAGAAGCCGATAAGGTCGTGAACTTTCTTTTGGAAAAGCGACTCATCGCATGTGCTAACTTTTTCCCAGTGAACAGTGTGTACCAATGGGAAGGGAAGATAGAACACCAAACAGAAGTTGTTTCATTCCTCAAAACAAAGGAAGAAAATTTTGAAATTGTTCGTGATGAAATTCTCAAGATTCATTCTTACGAGACGCCGTGTATTTTAAAAATCAACGCAGAGGTCAATGAATCCTATGGAGCGTGGATTTTGGAAGAGACTAATAGTAACGCTTAAGGCGCTATTCTAGTTAATCAGGCCTGCGATGTATTCACCCAAGTAGTATGCGATTACTGCCGAGATAGAACAGATGA
>CAYVOJ010000023.1:0-4090 GCA_964453485.1 uncultured Candidatus Saccharibacteria bacterium | reverse complement strand
CCTGCGATGTATTCACCCAAGTAGTATGCGATTACTGCCGAGATAGAACAGATGACAATCGATTGAAGAATGGTGCGGTAAATATTTCTTTTTAAAATCTTTCCTCGTAAATAGCCAATGTATGAAAAGCCGATGAGCGTGAGTACTGTAGAGGCAATGAACATAGAAAAAGGGAGCGTCGCATCGGCTGGAAGTGTGTAGTATGCGTAGAGTGATGGAGCAAGAGGGAAACATCCAATGAGCGCAAAAGAGATAAAAGTGACAATTGCGCTCGTACGCTCTTCTTTTTTGGTGATGTTTACTTTTGAGTCTTCTGATAGATAGTCAGCTGTTGCCATGGAAAAAGCATCCGCAATTACATTTGATACACCAATTGCGATAAGCATTCGAATAGGAAGTCCGGCACCGTATGCACCTGCCATAAGGGTAAAGTACGAAACCGCCCCGTCAGATCCACCGTAGACGATACTAGATAGGTATTTTTTGATGGTTTCTTTCATACAGCATAGTATACTACAGAGTATATAAACCATTTAGCCATATACGATATATGAATCACGACTACAATCAGGAAGCACTTGATCTCCATAAAAAAGGTCACGGAAAAATTGGGACAGCGACTAAGGTTCCACTTGAAAACAGGGACGATCTCTCTCGTGCGTACACTCCAGGGGTAGCTGAAGTGTGTCGTGAAATAGCGCGTGACCCATCACTTGCTCGTGAATACACGCTTAAACGAAACACCGTTGCAATTATTTCTGATGGTTCAGCTATTTTGGGACTTGGAAACCTTGGTGCACTTGCAGCTATTCCTGTTATGGAAGGGAAAGCCGCGATACTCAAGTCATTTGCTGATGTAGATGCTTTTCCTATTTGTTTAGATACACAGGACACAGAAGAAATCATTAAAGCAGTGAAGCAGCTCGCTCCAGTATTTGGTGCGGTGAACTTAGAAGATATTGCGGCACCACGATGTTTTGAAATCGAAGAACGACTACGTGCTGAACTGTCTATTCCTGTGATGCATGATGACCAATGGGGGACAGCAACAGTTGTACTAGGTGGGCTTATTAACGCACTTAACGTAACTGGTCGAGGAGATACGAAAGATGTAAAGATCGTAGTAAATGGAGTTGGTTCTGCAGGTGTTGCGACATCACGACTACTTCTTGCATATGGATTTACACAGATTCTTTTCTGCGACAGCAAGGGAATTATTCACGCAGGAAGAACTGATCTTACAAAAGAAAAGAAAGAACTCATTGAGGCATCCTCTGTTTCAGGATATGAAGGAGATCTGGCTGCGGCTATGGTGGGAGCAGATGTTTTTATCGGTGTATCAAAAGCGGGGGCTCTTACTGAAGAGATGGCGAAGTCGATGAATGCAAATGGTATTGTGTTCGCACTTGCAAATCCTATTCCTGAAATTATGCCAGATATTGCTAAAGCTGCAGGGGTTGCCGTTATAGCAACAGGGCGCAGTGACTTCCCTAATCAGTTGAACAACTCGCTTATTTTCCCTGGTATGTTTAAAGGTGTACTTGCTGCTGATATAAAACAGTTTGATATTACGATGTTTACTCGTGCGGCACTTGCTTTGGCTTCACATGTACAAAACCCTACTGCAGATTCTATTTTACCTACGATGTTTGATAAAGAATTGGTAGAAGTAATTGCAAACGCAGTTAGTAAATAAAAAAGTCTTGTAAACGTGTTACAAGACCATAATTGAAAGCGTTTCTAAGCGACGCTTTTGAGTGTAGGCATTTCGACGGAGCAGTCGATGCATGTGCTTTGCAAGAGCTATCCATTGATAGCCGTCGGAAAGTCTGCCTTCACGGGTTTCAAACTCCAGATGACGCAAAAGCTGTGTCATTATTTTCGGATAGTATACGAATACCTCTCTCACTTTACCAGCTTGTCCTTCAAGTGGAGTTGCTGCGAGTGTTTTTGTGTTGTCATTACCATCTGGTAGCTTACACAGCTGAAGCTGCCACATAGGATGTTCCGCTAAGCGTAGTAGATAGCTGCTACGAGTTTCCTTCTGTTTGTTTTTAGTTATTGATTGCACCAATCCGGCAACGACATCGCGAAACAACATGACAATTGTTGAGTACACGATGAACGGTGTCGTTTTTGCTTTTTCTGCATCCTCGATACAGTCATGCAACAGTATTGTCATGAGAACTAAAAAATGTTCTTAGATGACGTTACTTTGTGGTGCACCATGAGTCGCATCATTTGCATTACCTGCCTAAAAATGTGCAGGAAATATATCTCACCGCTCGCACGGTTTGGTGCTTTCCAGTGCTCGTCAAAAGACAGCATAAAGGCTTGCCGGAGCTGCTTTTGTTGCTCAGGTGAGAGAGGCAATAACTTACATAACAGTTCAAACTCTGAGTACAGTGTTACCCTGTACTCGTCTTTAAGTACTCCTTTGATGTAACCAAGGAGTACCATGTAATACACGAAAGATGTGTTCACGGTTGCTCCTTGGTGTGGGGGTTTGGAAGAACAGTTGCTTAAATCCTACTTGTTTTGTGATGATTTGTCGAATACTACCTTGACTGGTAGTATGTAGTCATGTCATTTTCATTTGAGATAGTAAAAAAGGGGGACGAGAAGCGCGCGCCTTTGGCGCGTGCAGGGATTATTCATACTCCTCACGGAGATATACATACCCCAGCATTTATAACCGTGGGAACAAAAGCAACAGTGAAATCTCTTACAGGAGATCAGGTTCGTGATGTTGTTGGTGCACAAGCGGTGCTTGCAAACACATATCATTTATATCTTCAGCCAGGTGACGAGGTAGTGGCTAAGCATGGAGGCTTCGCAAAGATGATGGGGTGGACGGGTAAAAAGACTTTAGACAACAGACAACAGATAACAGATAAAGAACAGGCAACAGAGAATGTAAAATGCATGCCGACCTTTACCGACTCGGGAGGGTTTCAGGTGTTTTCTCTTGGACAGGCCTTAGGGCATGGAGTAAGTAAGATAGCGACAAGTGAGGATATTAGTAAACGTGAAGCGGAAGGAAATGCAAAAGAGCATGCACATGAAAAGCTGGCAAAGATTGATGATGATGGTGTTACATTTCGTTCCGTGATTGACGGAAGTGAGCACAGATTTACACCAGAGAGAAGTATGCAAATACAGCACAATCTTGGAGCCGATATCTTTTTTGCATTTGATGAATGTACTTCTCCGCTTGCACCGATAGAGTACCAGCGTAAAGCAATCGATCGTACGCACGCATGGGCAGCACGCAGTCTTGCTGAACATAAACGACTTGGAAAGAGTGAGGCAACAGGAGAAATGCAGGCACTTTTTGGCGTGGTGCAGGGTGGTGCATATGAAGATTTGCGTAAGGAGTCAGCGTCTGTGCTTGGCGCTATGGATTTTGACGGCTATGGAATAGGGGGTAGTTTTACAAAAGAAGACATGAGTACAGCAGTGCGCTGGGTAAATGAAATTTTACCAGAAGGAAAACCCCGACATCTCCTTGGTATTGGCGAGCCGCTTGATATCTTGCTTGGTATCGAGAATGGTATTGACACATTTGACTGCGTTGCGCCTACTCGTATTGCACGAAATGGTGCTTTGTACACGAAAGATGGCAGAATTAACATCACTAATGCTATATATAAAAATGACATGTCACCAGTAAGTGATGACGCGTCATGGTATACACATCAGTTTACAAAAAGTTATCTCCACCATCTTTTTAAAGCAGATGAAATGCTCGCTGCAACCCTGGCCTCACTTCATAATCTAAAATTTATTACAGCGCTCTGTGATGATGCACGCGTGGCAATTCTTGATGACACCTTTGAAGATTTTAAAAATGCATTTATTGCACGGTTCTATAAAAAAGGATAGGAAGCATGAAAAAAGCAACCCGAAGGTTGCTTTTTGGTTCCCAGAGCAGGCTACTCTGGCATGAAGAAAAAAAGAGGTTGCTCAGCAAGCTGTAGTGGTTTCCAGCCATCAAGAAGGGATTCTTCGACATTAGCTACCTTGTAGCGAAGCACGAGCCCTCCCTCTCGTGGCTGAAAGAAACCAATCCACAAAGGTTGCAACGTCA
>CAYVOJ010000022.1:0-12111 GCA_964453485.1 uncultured Candidatus Saccharibacteria bacterium | reverse complement strand
TTTTTGGTTCAGCCAATCTTTCACAAACTCATTCGGAACACCAATGGTGATATCCCCATCTTTGTAGTCAATGATGCGAGTATTTTTAAACCACGTATTAAAGTTAACTCGAGATAGTTCAATCTCAATTTGAGAAAGAGCGCTACTCCAGAGTTGTTGATAGTCCATAGATCTGTAGTATACATGTGCTGTATATCTATACAACTTGACAGCAGAAGAGATGATGCTCTTTTTGTGACACCTCTAAACAAAATAAAATAAAAATGTCGGCAACAAGCCCCCTGCTGCTAAAAGAAAAAGAGAGGTTGATTTTATCGATGTTTTCTCGTATAATGCCCACATGTCAATCACATATAATCCTAAAAAGAAGAAGCGAGCAACAACCCACGGTTTTCTCGTTCGTATGGCAACAAAAGGTGGAAAGAAGGTAATTGCACGCCGCCGCAGTCAAGGACGAAAGAAGCTTTCTGTGTAATACTTCATGCCCCCAAAGAAAGAGAGGCTGCACACATGTGACTTTAAGAACTTAGGGAGACGAGCACAGCTACGATCTCCCTTGTTTGATGTTGCATATGCTCCATCGCCTTCAGTAAAAGTTGCATGTGTTGTTGCCAAAAAACAGGTAAAGCGCGCAGTAGACAGGAACGCTGTTCGTAGGAAGATATATCACGCATGGCGTGCTACCGGCTTCGCGAAACCATACGCAGTCATCATTCATCCAAGAAGAGAAGCCCTCCTCTCTCCTGTCGCGAAGATTTCTGAGGAAATGACAAAACTGTTTGCTACACTGTAATAACAAATCAACCACAACACTATCATGTTTCATACTTTATTTTACGAACCACTCTACAATCTCATCACATTCCTACTTCAAGTGATGCCGATGCATGATATTGGGCTTGCCGTCATAGCGATCACTTGTATCGTTAAGGGCGTTCTATTCCCCTTAAACATGTCAGCACTTCGTAGCCAGCTTGTCATGAAGAAGCTTGAAGGAGAGATGAAATCAATCAAGGAGCTCTACTCAAAAAACCCACAAGAGTCTTCTAAAAAAATGATGGAGCTTTATAAGCGTGAAGGGGTAAATCCTTTTGCAAGCCTTTTGGTGATTATTATTCAAATCCCTATCTTGCTCGCACTTTACTTTGTTATTTCAAAAGGATTACACGCAGACGCAGACTCTCTCTACTCTTTCATAACCTTCCCTGACACGCTCCACACCATGGCGTTCGGTGTTCTCGATGTTACTAAACACAGCCTTGTAATTGCGATCTTAACAGGGATATCATCATACGTTTTAGCAAAGCGGCAAACAGCAACCATGATACAAGTTAAAGAAAGTAAAGATGAAACATTTCAAGATCACTTTATGAAGTCAATGAGAATTCAACTTCTGTATGTCCTTCCCGTTATTATTGCAGTCTCATCATATGTTCTTCCGGCCGCGCTTGGACTATATTGGATTACAGGAAACATTCTAGGGATTTTCCAGGACATGTACGCAAAGAAGAAGTTAACACCGAACCCAGTAGTGTAGCTCAAGGGTTTCCTAAGCAGTTTGAAATATTGCACACATAGTTTCTAACGAAACACATATTTGTTTGAGAGGGTCCTGGATTGATTGGGCAAGCCCAGCGGGGAAGGGTGAAAGGAAACCCAGAAGCAGGTGTGCAGTCTTTGCTTGCCTGGTTTGGACTCCCCTCTGTTCCACAGCAATTGTATGAAGCCAGAACAAGCATCTCTCGAGAAATGGTTGGATATGTTTGTGTAATTTGTGAAAACTTTTGGCGTATCTGGGCGATGCCCTTTGAAATATTTGTTGGCACGTCCTCATCCTCAGGTGAACATGTGCTCCCTGGTTTATTTATTTGCATTAGTCCGCAGTCTACTGTTCCACTGCTAGTGTTTATATTTGGTTTAGGAGATTTCTTGCCTTTAGACTCTTGGCACATAATGGCAAGTGCCAAGGCTGGGTCTACCCCCTGACGATTTGCCTCCTTGATGATGTCTGGTTTATATGTCATGTCACACCCGATGAGCGCAGTGCATTGTATTTGTCCGCATACACCACCACCAGACGAGAGACTCATTTTTAATTTTGCCTCGTCAGCACAAGCCGGACTTGAAAGTGTGCCAGCATTCAGTCCGATACGCTGCGAGTTGGCACTGGTGATTCCAGTTAAATCCACATCCCCCGTCACCACATCTGGATTCACTGCAAGCATAATCAGTACTAATGAAAAGGAACCAAGTAATGAAAGTAATGTTGTGCGAATAATCTTCTTAGATGTAGAAATGGTTGCAGAAGAAGGTTCAAGTGAAACACTACTTAGTCCAATAGCGTAGAGTATTCGTATAATAGCTGCTCCCCCATCAGCAAGAAGAAAAAGAAACATGAGAAACGAAGCAATACCAAGCAATCCAACTCCTGCCTGCCCCGCTGTAAATCCATATACCTGCTGTCCAAGGGTGGAAGCGAAATCGGGGTCGAGAAGGACAGCAGTTTGTTCCATGGAATGCCTAGTTACTGAGACGCAAGAGCGACATTAAAGAGCCAAAGTGTACCATCTTGCTTGTTTGTGAAACCAACAAGCGACCCGCTTTTATTAGCAGAGGGCTTGGTAACATCAAAAGGCTTTCCTGATTGTTCGCTTAATGGATACAAGAGCGATGTTGTATCGTTTTCACCAATAGCGCCCTTTCGTATAATAAGATAAAAATCATCAGAGAATAATACTGTTCCCTGGAACCAGTCGTCAGGCAATCCTTCTTCACTTTCTGGAAGTTCTGTAGGAACACCACACAATGCTTTAAATGTGCCGAGCCATACACACTTAGGTGCAAGAGTGTCTATATCAAGTATGCGAGGAGTGCCGTCCTTCTTTGAAACTAGGAATGTTGTTAGCCCTCGTGAAGACCACATACTTGCCAGAAATGTTTCATTGTCAGAATTTGGAAGGGATAATAGTCCGGTCTTGTCTCCAAATACATATGACTGAGTTAGTGCTGTCATTGTATGCCCTGGAATGTATGCAGAAGGGCGAGTCGTCATGTAAGGAACCTCTCCCCCGTAGGTGAGGCTCCACTCTCTAAAAGGGGATGTAGTAACAGAGACTTTGTTTTTATCATTCACGGTGTACACAGAACTCCCTGTGGTATTTGCTATGAGATATGAGTAGGTGTTTGATGATTCGCTTACTGCAAAAGAAGAAACATTGCGTTGTAGTGATCCAAGACCAAGAAGAGGTTTTGGTTCTGATCCTGCTATAAAAGGAGGAATTGTTGCTACTGTCGTGATAATCGTTTCCCCGTCCGTGTCGAGCCTACGCATAAAAACTTGCGTACCATTTCGCACAATGTAGGCATCATATATACCAGGTACTGTTGTGTTGGTTATCTGGAAAAGCACCCCCTCTTTTGGTTCGTACCCATAGACGTGTCCTGTTAGGCGATCGACAAAAAGAAGATAGTCAACCTGTTTCTTGATGAGGCTTGTTTTTTTGCTTGTTGACGTTGCGTTAGTTGATGTTGCTTCAAGAATAACTTCTCTAGAAATAAAAGCATATCCCGCAACCGGCTTGTCCCAAATCTGGGCAAGTATTCTCTCACCCGGAAGTATTCTTTCTTGCTCTGTGTCTTCGCTCCTCCCGTCACTAAAAAGAGAGGTAATGAATTCTCTTCCTGGAATATTTGTGGCGATATCCCCAAAGGGATTTGAAGGGGTGTTGATTGTTGGGTTGTTTGCGGACTGTGCACGGGAAAAATACCAAATAATAACAGTTATACCAAAAATAACTGTAAGAACCACCAAGATAAGGAGTTTCTTGTCTCGCATCTTTAGAGTATATCAAGTAAAAGAGAGATCTCCCTGTTAACTAACGTGCCAATGTCTTGCTCCATTTGGCTTTTCAGGGTTGCTGGGCTCGTCGCAGAAAATAAAGTTTGCGAAGGCTGGCTTGTACTGTTGATTACAAAGGATAATATCTACCTGAATTTTTTTACCTGTTACTGGGTCAGTTCTTTCGCCTTTTCCTTTCCTTTGTCCAAATTTGTTAGAGGTGTTTTTTATGTAGAGATCCAAAGCATCGCCGTCCACAAGGCGCAGGTCTACTGGACGCTTGTTAATACCGTGAGTTTGATGTCCTGGCTCTGTTCCTCCTGTGATTACAATCGAACAAGAACAGAGATTAACAAGCCGTAAGAGCATTTGCACAGTTTCTGGTGGTAGCCCCGCAAGGTTTGTGCACCCTTTTGTGTTCCCTCCTGTGCATGGTGGGTTATTTACGGTAATTTTGCCATTTGTATTTTTAACCAAAGTTTCTCGCAAGCTGTCCTCTGACTGAGAGCCTGTAATTACTTTCTGAGGAGTCCTACCTTGGCTTACCAGTTGAGGGGTAGATGAGCTAGAGCTCCAGAGCCCTTTCAAATCCACATCCCCCGTCACCACATCTGGATTCACTGCAAGCATAATCAGTACTAATGAAAAGGAACCAAGTAATGAAAGTAATGTTGTGCGAATAATCTTCTTAGATGTAGAAATGGTTGCAGAAGAAGGTTCAAGTGAAACACTACTTAGTCCAATAGCGTAGAGTATTCGTATAATAGCTGCTCCCCCATCAGCAAGAAGAAAAAGAAACATGAGAAACGAAGCAATACCAAGCAATCCAACTCCTGCCTGCCCCGCTGTAAATCCATATACCTGCTGTCCAAGGGTGGAAGCGAAATCGGGGTCGAGGAGCATCATTTCAGCTGGGTTGGTTGAAGAGGTCATGGTTATCTGGTGTCAAAAACAAGCGCAATGGAACGATCCGCTTTTTGAAGAATGCGTTTTGTGTTTGTTAGTGCAACGGACAGCACGCGTGATCCATAACTATTTTCCTTCGGCTGCAAAGTTATTGATGTCTCGGTTTTCGGTGTGATAGGTAGTCCATCAAGTGACCAGGTGTACGATGCGGTGTTCCCTAGACTTCCATTTTTGGAGAAATAGTAAGGCACAAGTTCTAAAGTAAATTCTTTTGTTGCCTCAAGACGAAGTCCTGCATTACGTGTGTAGTCTATGCCCAGCGCAGGATCAGAAAGATAGAAGAGCGGTAGTGGGAGAACCGGCTTAATGGTCACTTCTTCTGTTGCGGTCGTTCCTTCGGCATCACGCACAACCACCTTTATGACACTCGACTCAGAGAGGTAATCTAGTGGTAAAAATGCCGAGTACTTCCCCCTCCCCGAAGAGTCGTCCATAAATTGGTTATTTACAAACCAGGCATACGCAAGATCTCCGGCGGGAATAGATACACCATTTTTACTCATGAGTGGTTTTGCAACAACATGAACAGTGGCACCCTCACCCGGGAGGGACCTCCCTTCATAAAAAGGGGGGACATAACTTTCCGGAGACTCCCACATAAGTGTCACACCTTGTGGAGCAATAGTGGTGTCGATGGTAACGACGCTTCCATTTTGAAGTCTTGCTTGTACACGTATCGGTAGCACCTCTCCGACACCTCCTGTGGTTAGTGAGAGTCGCTTCTCACCAAATCCTTCGCGAACCTGCTTATCTTTGAGATACCAAGTGATAAATGCAGAGTCAACATCAAATGAGTAGCTCGAAAGGGTGAGAGTCACCGCCTCGTGTGGTTTTGGATTTACTGGGTCAGAGATAATAGCCGCACTGATTTCTGCATAAGCAAGAGACGGAATGATAAGTGTGATACAAGAAAAAATAAAGAGTAAATACCTCATGGTGTTGTTTGTTCTTGCAGCTCTTTTTTCATCGCTTTTATCTGTAAGAGCTGAGATGGGTCACTTGTGATGATCTGGTCTTCAGTATATGAGGCAACAATTTTAATCGCTACGTGCTTTAGTCCTGCAAAGAAGATCCCCTCCCCAACACCAGATTCAAGGAGAAGGAACTTTTCTTCATCGGTAAGATTAAATGTTTTTTGTACGAGATCAATAGAAGAAGGAGATTGTTTTAAGAGTAGCTGAATCGAAGAGTTGGTGATGATTGGAAGACCATACGGAGATTTCAAAAAGTCTCCAACGTCCTGCGTTATTGTGGCGAGGCCGAGGTAGTATTTACGTCCTCGCTTTGCCAGTCCGAACAAAAATGACGCAGTGTCATCATTTTTCATCATAATCCAGGCTTCGTCTACAACAAGAAGACGTTTGCGGATGTCTTTACGAACAGCATTCCATATATAGTGTGTAATGATGTACATCGCCACCGGCTTAAGCTCGTCCTCCATATCTCGTATTGAGAAACAAACGAGTTTCTTTTCAATATCTACGTTTGATGGCTGATTAATGAAACCAGACCAGGTACCTTTTGTGTATTTTGATAGACGCTGTTGCAGGCTTTCTGATCCGGCGATACCGGCAAGCACTGTTTCAAAGTCAGAAAGAAGTGGTGGAGTAAGTTTTGTAAAATCAACATCCCCTGAAATATCTTTAAGTGCATATGTTTCAGTGATTGCTTGATCAATGATGGCGTCCTCCTCCGGAGTTAGTCCTCCTAGCATGACACGGAATAGGCCTACAAGGTTTACAATGTTTGAACGTAAAACCTCAGACGGAGATTCGTCTTCTGTTGGTGCTGGTAAGTCAAATGGATTAATGTGGTGGCTGCTTGTTAAAGAAATATCGAAATACCTACCACCTACAGATTCCGCCAAGTACTCATACTCTCGTTCTGGGTCGATGATAATTACTTCAGTATCAAACATCAGTGTTCGCAAGATTTCAAGTTTCGTTGCATAACTTTTTCCAGAACCAGATTTAGCAAAGATAATAGAGTTGTAGTTTTCGAGTGAAAACCGATCAAAGAGAATGAGGCTGCCGTTGTGACGATTTAAGCCGTAAAGAATTCCATTGTCTGATGAAAGATCGAATGAAACAAATGGGAAAAATGAAGAAAGCGGAGAAGTATTTAGTTTGTTCTTAATTTGTAGCTGATCATCCCCAAGTGGGAGTGTAGAAAGGAAAGCCTCCCCTTGCTGAAAGAGCGCTGGTTTTACATAAATAAGACGACTTTCAAGCATTGTTTTTATCTCATTCTCAGTTTTATCAACCTCTGCCTCATTTGCGCCATAAATAGAAATGTACAAAGCTACTTCAAACATTTTTTCTTGAGCCTGAATGAGTCCATCACGAAGCCCTTCGAGGTCTTGATACGCAACATCAAGAGACGGGTCACGTACAAGCCCCTTCTCTTCGCGGGTCATGATTTGGCTTTCCACCTCTGCTACCTTTCTCTGAAACGTTTTCATTACTTCACCAGTATCTAGTGGTGTGATATGTATCGCTACGTCAAATACTTTGTCCAGATTAATTATTGGACTAAGCCAGTTGTCAGTAAGAAATCGAGGATATGAAATCACAAAGAATGAGCGAACAACGTTTGTGCCCAGGTTAAGCATTTTTGGCTGTACGCCAAGTGCGCTCGGCGCGATGATGTCACGCAGTTGCATTTCTGCCACCTTGTAAATCTGGTCCGGCAGGACAGCTGATACAGGGGTATCTTTTTTTTGAGAGGATAGAAAGTCGAAAAGTCCCATAGTAGTTATGATTGAGTTTGAATAACCGGCGCAGATCGGTCCTGCTCTCCTGGATTAAATAGCTTGTAAAATAGTTCTACCGCCTCTTCTGTGCCGAGTTTTTGTGCGCGAACTCCAAAGCGTGAAAGACCTTGTAAGATTGTCGCTATACGTTGCTCAAGCTGAATACGGGCCGCATCAAAAGTGCGTTCTGCTTCCTTGTCGGGCCCCCCGCTTCCGCCAAAGAGTGAACCAATAGATGATCCTGCGGATGAAGCAGACGGAACATAAGGCACAACAATGAAAAAATGCTTTGTCATGATGTTTGTTTCTTCAGCAAATTTCCTAATGAATCCAATATATTCATGAATTTGTATCTTGAGAAGATCCTCAACGACATTTTCCTGGCGCTCCATAAGGATATCGAGGTATGGTTTTATGTTTAGTCTTCGGGATTCCGCAAAGAGCTGTATAGGAAATTCAAGGGAGTTTAAAAGATTTTGAAATTGTAAAAGTATTGCCTGCTGCTCATCCTCACTCTTAAGGGCCAAGTTTAGAGAACTTGTAATAAGGATCGCACGCAGCTCTCCATTTTTAAGTGTAATGATGCCATCACGAATGCGTTCTATTGGTACAAACTGTTGTGTTGCAGATCCTTTTGCCATGTAGTTTGAGTATAGCAGAGAAAAAGTGTGAAGAACGTCCATCTATAAACATAAAGCTGGCACAAATTGATAAACAAAGTCAGTCCCTCTACTTATCACCGTGACTTTTGTCGAGCACGTCCAGTCCAAGAGCGATGTCATGTAGTTTGTTACTGCTTACTTTTGCAACGGCAATTTCTTGGCTTGTTTCTGTGACCACCTTGCTAATATTATCGTCGATAACCTGCTCGCTTGGTTGTTGCCATGTATACACTTTACTGCTTGTGTAGTATTCAAGAGCGCTCTCTAAAACATTGATAAATGGTCGTTCATTAATTTTTACAAATGCTAAAGCGAGAAAGAAGCCGGCGGTTGGAAGAATGAGAATCACCGCAAGGATTTTAATGGGAATAAATGTCCAAATAAGAAACGAGAACCCCCCTGCGCCAAGTACATAGGCAAATTGCTTAAGGGTAAGAGGTCCAACGATTTTATCTTCAAGGTCAATGAATTGTGGTACGCGGAATTGCATATGTACTACAGTATAGCGTATTTGTGTCGACTGAGTAGTGTGTCACCTACTCTTCTGTAAGTTCTCGGTACGGATCTACGTTGTATTGGGTCGGCGCTTTACTGTACGTTGCAGCTTGAACAGTTGCGTTTGCAACTTCTTTTCCCTTCTCTCCAAACATAAACTCTTGTAACGCAATATTTGAATCAAGGGTATTGTTGCTTTTTTTCTCTTCAATCGAAGAAATCTGCTGTTTAATGGTATTTAATCTTGCTTCGATTTCTTCATCATCAGGAATGGTGTCGAGAACTTGTAATTGCTCTAGTAATTGAGACCGAGAGCCAAGCTCTGGCTTTTCTGGTTTGAACGGAGATGGTGGTACTACCGGTTCATCAAGGGTGCGTTTGGTTGTGTCTAATATTTCTTTACGAAGTTCATCTGTAGTAGGTGTGGCATCAGTTAAAGCGATCTCCTTCACTTCAGACGTGCTTTTTCCAAGTGCAGTGAGGCGTACTTTTTGGAAAATAGTTTGCTCTAGGTCCCCCGCCAGCTCACGCGCGACATCTTCAGAGAGGTCACAGTTCTTTTGAAGCGCTGCGACAACGCCGGCCGGCTGTATTACGCCGAGCAGTGTAAGAGTGATTGTATTCTTAAAAGGTACATAAGCGTCAATTTGAAGTGAATGGAGCTTACCTAAAATAGAGACCGCACGATCAAGCTCATCGGTTGATAAGTACTCCTGCACATCAGTGCTTGCCTGTGTGTAAAGGGTTTGTAGGTGATTGGTTAAGTCGTCCATAGTTTAGATGGTTACTGGAGCTGGTGTGCTTGTGCTTTTGCCAGAAGTTCCCCCACCTCCAGTAGGAGGGTTCTTTGCAAGCGAGCGCAGAATCTTTGTGACATCGCCCATGGTTTTTACGTTAGCATTAAGCAGTCTTGCTATGTCTGCCGACTGAGCAATTTGATTCTGCATTGTCTTGGCCAGGTCTGCATTTTGGGCTAGCTGGCTTTGGCGAAGCGCGATATCTTGTTCTCGTGCTAGTTTTTTAGCTGGGGACTCCCCGCTTTTCTTCGCAACTGCTTCGGCGAGATGTTCCTCAGCAACAGCCGCTTCCATTTCGCTACCAGTAACTTCTTTATATAGCTGTTGTTTTTCCGTCACAGCCTCGCTCGGACTTTTACTATTGCTATGGGCATCACGCTCAATAACTTTTCCAGCAAGTTTTGTATCTTTGAGCTCTTGAAGTATTGCCACTTTCTTAGCTATGGCATCAGTTGCACTTTGATCTACGCTTCTATAGCGCTCCATGATGTCCAACTTATCAAGAAGTTCCTTATTGTTGACTGCCGCTGCACGCATACTTTCACGTGTCTGAGTGTCTGCATTTACATAGTCTGCCACACGGTTATCATCACGAAGTTTTGCACTTACGTCATACTTTTCCTTTTCTGTAAGCGCTTTCTGTGTGCCAGCACTTAACGTGCTCTTTAGTCTATTCTTGTCTGCTTCAGAAAGGTTTGATTCATTTATTTGATCAATTTTTCCAAAACGCTGTACGTATTGCGTATTTGCTTTGTCGTTCATCATTCTTGCTCGCTCCTTCGCTCCAGCGTTAATATACTGCTCCATGACTTTGTCATCGGCTTTTTCAATATCTGCCAAAGCTTTTGCCCCTGAAGTTTTGTTTGGGTTCATTCCAAAGGTGCTTGACGCAGCTTTGCCTGCACGCGCGCCAAGACTGTTAAACTTTCTATTGAGATAGTTTGTTCTAGCTTCGTCGTCAGTCATTTTCGCGGCATTTTTAAGAACCTCCTTTTGCGTGGCTTCTTGCGCCTCAACGTAGCCAACCTGATTGCCTTTCCCCGTTAGCTGAAGCCCTAACGACCCAGAAAGAGCTTTTGTTGCGCCAAGGTTTCGTAAATCATATTTTGCGCCACCCAGTCTTTCAGCACTCCCGACAAGTTTCTCCCCAATCCAACTGTTCCCTTTAAATCTTTGGGCGCCTTCAGTACGAGCTATAGCATTCATCGCTCGCCCTATTCCCTGTCGTCCCGCAATTCCACCAGCAATAGCAGTTGCGCCAAGAGCGAGACCTCCTCCCATCTGGGCGGTTTTGTTTGCATAGCGCGTTATGGTATCTCCTACAACTCCAGATGTAGCTTTTGTCGCCTTTAGCATGAGGTATAGCATGATTGCCATAATGATGAGGTTGAAGAAGATGATGCTACTTGAAGCCGACGCCCCATTTTGTAAGAAGTTATTCGCCCCAACACCTGCCCCACCTCGCTCAGTAGGAATTTTGAAAATTTCAAGAAAACGAAGTGTGAGTGAAAGCATGATGGCAAAGACTGGAGCAACCATCAGCTGTGAAAAGAAAAGCCCACGTAGCATCCCAGCCTTCTCCCCCAAGACAGGAACAATAGTGTCAACTAAAAGTATTGGTGATATGGCAATGAAAAATACAAGGAGCGCAGTTCGTACAATGATAAGTACAGCACATATAAAAATGACATAGGCAGAGAAAAAGATGTAGATCACTGCCGCAAGCGCACCAGGCGTGCTTGATATTTTATCTATAAAAGCACCAGATGCTTTGCCGTCCTGCACAGCTGTGGCGCTCGCCGCCAGACCTGTAAGCCCCATGCTGTTTACAATACGTGAGCCAGCGCTTGCTGCTTCGTTTGGCAGGAGAATATTTGTGCCGAGCGTTGTCGTGTATATTTTGAGAGCAACCACGTTAGACATGTCCACAAAAACACGTACAAGTGGGTATGAAAAGTTCACAAAGAGTCCATAGATGATAAGTGCTACGATATAGCGTTGGAAGTCCTCACTTTTACCAATAATCGCCATGAAACCAACAAAGAGTCCAGCAAAGAAAAGAAAAATGGATATGATCTGACGTACCGTTATCCAAACTGCGTAGATTTCCGCTGGTGCAAACTGCTTGAATCCAAATACACCCACTTGCATTGCTGTATTTAACAACGAAGCTGCAAGCCATGACAGGAATCCACCAAATTCTAGAAGAATGGTTTTTATAAACCATGTAGCACCTACGTCGAGACAGTCAACGAAAGAGCTTGTTGTAAGAAGTCCACAGCTTGCCTCCTTTAGTGCAGCAGCGCGCTGCTTAGCGGCCCTTGCCGCCGATTCCGCATTTTGAGTTGTTGCTTCTGATATAGAGACGGCCCCCTCCTCTACGCCCTTTGCGGTCATTGATCTTGCAAGCATTTCATTTGCAAAGACAAGGGTGTCATTTAGTGCTTTCTTTTCGGACACACCAACATTTTCCTTTAGCCTTCCTTCTATGTAAGAAATAAAGTCGGTAAAGACAACAACAGAAAGAGATGCTTTTGAAGTGTTTGGGTTATTTTTTTGTGCCTCGTAAGCAGCTGTAAGTATTTCGAGATACTTTCTTCC
>CAYVOJ010000021.1:0-13469 GCA_964453485.1 uncultured Candidatus Saccharibacteria bacterium | reverse complement strand
ACTACAGCAGGACAGGCGTCATTAAGTGTACCTGGTCCACAGCCACTTGGTGTTGTTGGAGGGGGTGTTGTTGTTTGACATGCGGGGTCAGGTGCCCACCCTCCATCTCTCCAGCCGAGATCTGCCCAGACACCCCCACATTCCTGTGTGTCGTGATAGCTTGTGTGTATGGAGCAGCTTGTTGTCTCTGTGACTGTTTCAGTGTGATTGGTACATGTAGTAGTTGTAGTTGTCGTTGGCTCGAAGCTGGTGCCTTGTCCTGTGTCTGTGCCCGTGTCTCCGGGAGGGGCAGAACAAGTGCCAGAGTCATCTCCTGGCTCACCGTTATCTCCCGTGTCTCCACAATCTCCGTCACCAGCATCTTGCGCATAGGCTTTTGTGATAAAAGATATATTATTTATTGAGGATGTATTCGATGACTTTATTCGCAACCCCTTCACAATCTGAATCATTTTCTCGTTCGTTGCACTGCCTGGGTTAGCAATGTCACTGATGCTGATCCAATTCAGAGTGTCTGGCTGTACACGAAGAGAGAACATGTAAACAATCAGTTTAAACCTCTTTCCTTCATCCGTTGTCACGTTACAGGAGTAGGCGAGATGGCCATGTTCGATTTTCTGTACGGCAGAAATTATTTCAGGTTCTCTGTTGCAATCACCTGGTAGCCATTTGCCAGAGCCAGAAACCTCAAACAGTTTGACTAGACCCGTTATCGTTCGTCCATTCAAAGTCGTGTTATCTAGTCGTCGGTCCTTCCACCCAACTTGTACAAACGGAGTGTTTGTGGTCGGTGTGCGACAGAAAACCCCAGAGCCATCTTCACGTCCCCCAAGATCGGCAGGGGTCTTCATGAAGTCCGGGTAGCATGCCAGCTTCACGTCTTCAGGGACTTCAAGATTGAAGCCGTACTTTTCGAATTGGTGTGTGGTATTTTTGTTTATAGGTATTACTTGTTTTGTATTATAAAAACTGTTGTAAGAGGTCCAAGCAAAAAAGCTTATACATAATAAAATAAGAGAAAGTAATCCGTACCGTGTTACATTGTTTAGCATGCTTATAGTATACCACTCACACTATATAATAATTAGCAACTTTCTCACTAATCATGTTAATAAAAAAGCACTTTAGTTTTATACCAAAGTGCTTTTTGTGAGATGGTGAGACGTCTTACGGCCTGCGCAACCCCTTCACAATCTGAATCATTTTCTCGTTCGTTGCACTGCCTGGGTTAGCAATGTCACTGATGCTGATCCAATTCAGAGTGTCTGGCTGTACACGAAGAGAGAACATGTAAACAATCAGTTTAAACCTCTTTCCTTCATCCGTTGTCACGTTACAGGAGTAGGCGAGATGGCCATGTTCGATTTTCTGTACGGCAGAAATTATTTCAGGTTCTCTGTTGCAATCACCTGGTAGCCATTTGCCAGAGCCAGAAACCTCAAACAGTTTGACTAGACCCGTTATCGTTCGTCCATTCAAAGTCGTGTTATCTAGTCGTCGGTCCTTCCACCCAACTTGTACAAACGGAGTGTTTGTGGTCGGTGTGCGACAGAAAACCCCAGAGCCATCTTCACGTCCCCCAAGATCGGCAGGGGTCTTCATGAAGTCCGGGTAGCATGCCAGCTTCACGTCTTCAGGGACTTCAAGATTGAAGCCGTACTTCTCGAATTGGTGTGTGGTACTAGCTACACTGTAGCTAGTGTAAAAGAAAAGGGCTGCAGCACAAACTGCTGCGGAAATAATTTTCTTCATGGTTTACTCCAGTGATGATTGGTGAAATTTAAGTTGCCTTGTTTGAAAAAACAATCGTATATATTATACCATATAACAGTCTGTTTTGTCAAGAAATTTCTATGTGTTCTATAGTTTATGTCTTTTGCAAAAGGTAGTTAAGAACCTTAGGGTATACTGTTCGTAGGGACTTCTCCCTAAGGAGCTTCTCATGTTGTTTGATCCGTTGTCTCTTTTTGAGCAGTTCATGCAATCGTGTTCCTTGCTCGTGCTTGGTGAACCTGAGGTTCCCAGGCAAGAGGCACCACTTCCAACCTCTGTGGTTTGGACAGTCGGTGACCGTGGGTACTTGCGTGGCATTGGTTAAGCTGATGCTATGTACAAAAAGAGCCGCGCAAAGCGCGGCTCTTTTGCATCCACGTAGCTCGTTATGCTTTCTTATCTAGTTTATTAATCGGGCTCTTTACGAATACGAAGTAAATAACAGCAAGTACTGCTACGAAGTCGATGAGACTAGAAATGAATGCGCCATATTTAAAGACAATGCCTGTTAATGGCACAGTGTATGATAGTGCATTTAAGTTTCCTGCAGCACCTGTTACTGCACTGATAAGGGGGTTAAGAAGATTCTCTACAATACTTGTAACAAGTTTTGTAACAGCACCTCCCATAATAATACCTACTGCGAGCCCAAGCACACCTTTTTCACGTATAAATGTAATAAATTCTTTCATATTCAATAAGTTTTGTACGAGTATTAGTATAGCAGATACGTATAGGCGATCACTAGAGGATCTCTGGTATACTCATACGCATCATGATTACTTTTTTCCGAAGTAAAAACAAGAGTGAAACTTTTTTTGATGAGGATCTTGAACGGGCACGGTTGCCAGACGATTACGTAAGTATTCGTACATCACCAGCATTTCTTTCTGGTTTTTTTGGAGAGCATCGCAGAGAGCTTCTTTCGCAAGGAGGCGTGTCTGGGGTTCGCTACTTTTGGTGGATTTTCGCGATTGAATATTATACCGGAGATAAGGAGCCGGTACTTGCCCCGTATAAAGGGATACGATTTGCTGTTTGGGATAGAGTAAAAAGTGCAGAAAAACCACAACACTGGTACGAGCCTCGTATTGGTGGTACGATTGCTCCTCATGCTATCGTACCCCTTGCTTCAGAAAAATATTGGGAAACCTGGTCACATGGAACAAAAAATCATCGCGCCCGCCTATATGCACAAAGTGACTATCAGGTAACTACTTCAGATATTGATACATTTCTGATTCATTTTAAACAGCATGCTCGGCCACGCTACACGGTCGCTCCTTGTACTAAAATGCTTATACGTCAAAAGAAAGAATACGGTGATGGTATGCAGTTTTTTCTATTACAAAATACTGTCACTAATATTATTAGTGCAGGTATTGCTGTGGCAGACTATCCTGATGTCGGACAGGCATACTATGTCGCTTCGTTTTATGCTCGAGAGCATATACCTCGCCAAGCGGGAGTTTGGCTTTTAAATACCTGGTTTATGGAATGTAAGAAGAAGGGGATACTGTATGCAAATTTGGGTACTATATATGCTCCTGGTCAACCAAAAAGCTGGAAAGGTTTTTCTCAATTTAAAATGAACTTTAATCCATACATCATCACCTGCAGAAAACCTCTAGTTCGTATAACTACTACTTTTTAGACTCAGCTTCGAGACGTTGTAAGGCAGTGATAAATGCCGCTCGACGCATGTCAGTGTGCAGTGTTTGTGAAAGAGTGAGTATAGCTTGCGCTTCTCTTTGCATGAGTTCTTGTAGCTTAGCAAGTACGGTAGGTTCGTCCCAGTGTTCACTCGCTAGGTTTTGTTGCCATTCAAACGTAGATACGCTTACTCCTCCAGCATTTGCGAGTACATCAGGTACTACGGTAACATCTCTTCCAAAGAGTATGTCATCAGCCTCTGGGGTGGTCGGGCCATTAGCAAGCTCAAGAACTAATTTAGCTCGTATATCATGTGCATTTTCTTTTGTGATTTGATTCTCAAGTGCTGCTGGCACTAGAATGTCAGTATCAGTCATAAGAAGCTCTTCATTTGTAACTTCTCGAGCATTTGGGAACCCTTTAAGTGTGCCATGTTCTTTTTTGTATGCTTCAACAGTGTATGGGTCAAGTCCTTCTTCACATATAATTCCACCTTTTGAATCAGACATACCGATAACGATATGCCCATGGTCATGAAAAATCTGTGCTGCATATCCACCTACGTTTCCCATACCTTGCAGTACGACACGACAAGAAGTAGGGAGGTCCAGCTTTTCTCGTAGAGCGTCGAACACATAAAATCCTCCAAGTCCTGTTGCTTGTGTACGACCTTCTGACCCGGAAAGTGTTAGTGGTTTGCCGGTGAAACTCGCGTGGGTGGTGTCTCCGGTTTGTTTTTCGTACTCATCAACCATCCAAGAAATAATTTCTCCATTAGTATTTACATCAGGAGCTGGTACATCAATGTGTGGTCCGATAACAGGGTAGAGTTTTTGTACCCATCCTCGTGAAAGTTTTTCGAGCTCTGTTTTTGAAAGTGTTTTTGGATCAACGGTAATACCACCCTTACCTCCGCCCATGGGGAGATTCATGACTGCAGTTTTGATAGTCATCCAAAGAGCAAGTGCTCGCACCTCGTCACTATTGGTGTCAGGATGATAGCGTATACCACCTTTGTACGGGCCGAGAAGTGAGTTGTACTGAACACGGTATCCTTCAAAAAAACGAGTCGATCCATCATCCATATGTACAGGAATAGAGATGGTGATTTCTCGCTCTGGTGATTGTAGTCGACGAAGTAATGCTTCATCAGATGGTGATACTGCTGTGGCGCGAGCCAGTTGTGAGAGTGCACTTTCAAATGGGTTTTGTGATGATGACATATATCATAGTCTACACCCGGGCGGCTTCTTGTAAACTCTTGCTACCAAGCGATTTCTTTAGTGTTGTGTTGTTTGAGATATGCGTTACATTGTGAAAAATGCTTACATCCTAGAAATCCTGTGTGTGCTGAAAAGGGTGATGGGTGTGGAGCTTCCAATACTAAATGTTTCGTGGTATCGATGAGGGACTTTTTGCTCCGTGCGAAGTTGCCCCAGAGTATGAAGACTACATGGTCATGCTTTTCAGAAATAGTTTTAATAACTGTATCAGTAAATATTTCCCAGCCTTTACCTTGATGTGAGGCAGGAGAGTTTGCAACAACGGAGAGGACAGCGTTAAGAAGAAGTACTCCTTGCGAAGCCCAAGACTCAAGATTGCCATTTGTAAAATCTTTTGTAATGCCAAGGTCAGACTCAATTTCTTTGTAGATATTTTGAAGAGATGGTGGCACACGTACGCCATGAGGAACAGAGAATGAAAGGCCGTGTGCCTGGCCGTTTCCGTGATAAGGGTCTTGACCAAGGATGACCACACGCACTTTAGAAAAAGGCGTCAGAGAAAATGCTTTAAAAGTATTTTCAGGTGAAGGGAAGACTTTCTTAGTGAGACGTTCCTGATGAACAAAGTCAGTGAGGTTTTTAAAAGTATCAGTTTCAAGAAAGTCGTTCAGGGCCGTCGTCCATTCTTTTTCTATCTGTGCAGCTTCTTTCATGGGGTTAGTGTATATCATGGTGATGAGTGAAAGCTACACATAGTTATGATGTGTATATGGTTTACAGAACACGAACTTCTTAAACGATCTGCCTATTTAAGAAGAAATCTAAGTGTCGAAACGAGTCTTATTTTTTTATATTCAGGAGATCCTGGATCCTTATCTTCAATTTCGAAAACCCCTTGATTGCCACGTGTGACACTGCCTACTGTCGAGTCAGCATTTTTTGCGAACTGTGAAGCAGTTTCTTTTGCATTCTTAATTGCCTCAGCTAACATTTCTGGTTTTATGGTATTTAAATCTGAGAATTCAAATGAGATGTAGTTTTGACTGAGCACCATACCTTTCTTCACAAGAAGAAGTGTCTCACTTGATGCTGCCTTTGCGAGGTCAACTTTTTTAGTGTACACAGCGACTTGATTCGTTGAGTTGTATCTAAAGACCGCTTCTTTGTAGGTGTCCTGGTTAATGTTTACGGGAGCTATATTTATTTCACTGTCTTCAAAACCTTTTTCTTTAAGAAACATTTTTATGAGTGTAATATTTTTCTCTATGTCTCTGTACAGTGAATCGACGTCATTTGACTTCACTTCAAAACTCATGGTCCAAATGGCGGTATCGGCTTTAACTATTTTTTCAGAAAGACCTTTCACTTCTACATATGATCCTTGTTTTGAAAATTCTTGAGAAGAAAAAAAGATAACCAGTGAGAGGAGAATTGCAGAAATTACACCGACAGCACCAACAGTTATAAATGTATTATTTTTGATGTTTTCCATAAGGTAAGTTTAGCATGAATGCCCTAATTACTAAGTAGGGAATCCAAACTTCCTCATTTCCTAACTATTGTCACGGCACGTGAGAACTTAGTGTGTGTGATGGTGTGTACTTTCTGAGCCAGAAACCTTTCCGTGAAGCGTGTATGATGCAATTAGTGTTGTGATTGGCACTGCGAGAATAAGTCCTACGCTACCTATTAAGATACGAACAATTTCGGTTGCAAAAATTTCACTATTGAGGATAAACACCATATCTAGCGTCGAACTTTGAATGAGTAGAAAGAGGGGAAGTGATGCTCCAACATATGCAATAGCCAGTGTGTTAACTAAAGCACCGATATGTTCTCGGCCGATACGAATACCTCTTTTGTATACATCGATACGATTTAGATGTTTTCCTGCACGGAACAATTCTTCTACAGCTACAGCTTGTCCTATTGCAATATCGTAGAGTACACCAAGAAGACCTATCATAATTCCTCCAAACAAAAGTCCAACCATATTTATTGATCCTTTAGTATCAAGATTAAGGTAGGTACTTTCTTCTGAGTTGTAACCACTAAGATTTCCTGCATGGACAGCGTAGTATGCTGCTAGTCCTGTAACGGTCACGGTAAGTATCATTCCAACGACCGCAGAAGTAGTGGTTCTGTTAAAGCCGTGAGTAATGTAAGAACCAAGGATGATGATAAGTGAAGATACACCGACACTTACGAGTATTGCATTGTGTCCTCCGTAAAGTCCGGGAATAAGTACATAGAAAATTAAAACAAAACTTCCAATGAGACTGGCTAATCCTCGCACTCCTTGCACCCCACCAAATATACATGTAAGAAGAATGAAAGCACCTGCGAGTAAAAGAAGAATGTTAATTCGGTATGGGTCAGCAACAGACCAGTAGTCGGTGCTGTCTAAGTGGTTGCTTTGATGGCGTGCATAAAAAGTATCTCCCTCTTTAAGTTGAATGTAGTCATTTTTAAAAGTTATCTGCTTTCCTGTGTCTTCACCTTGAAGCACTTTTGCTTGTATTGTTTGTGTTAATCCTATAGTGTCTGTTCCCGCAAGCGTGGTGGTAGCTTGCTCAATAATACGAATGACTTTCGCTTTCTCAAAGCGCTCAGTATCTAGCACTAGTGCAGTTTCTGCGTTTGCCAAAGAGGGGATAAAGAGTAGTAAAGAGAAGAGGGCTAGGTATAGATTTTTTTTCATGAAGTAAGTATAGCTATTTTTTGCTACAAGATTTACAGATACCAAAAAATTCAAGAGAGTGAGATGTAATGGTAGAAAAATGTCGCGACGTTTTTAGAACTTTTTTTTGTAGATTTGTCTGCTCACAGTGTTCGATGTCTTCTATTCTGCCACACGCATCACAAACAATATGGTGATGGTGGTGATCTTCGTGAAGAAACTCATAGAAAGCGGCGGTTTCGTGAAGATTGATCTTTCCGACAATCTTTGAACTAACAAAGTCTTCCAGCGCTCGATATAGAGTTACTTTGTCCATGCCACCCCCCATTTGCTTGTAGATCTCTGTTGCGGTAAGGGGTTTCTTGGCACGACTAAGGAAAGAAATGAGGGAAAGTCTTCCAGGGGTAATTCTATATCCATGCTCCCTGAGAAGCGCCTCATGCGCATATTGTTCTTTAGATTTCATAGTTGCATTAGTATATCACTAACGCAACTGTATTGCAATAGTTTTACAAATGCGCTATATTACAAACGCAACCAGTTTGCGTTAATATGAAAATAGCATTCGTAGGAAAAGGTGGGTCAGGTAAAAGTACTATTTCTTGGTTAATCATCAAGGCACTTGAAGATGCAAAGCATCAAGTGTTTGCTGTTGATGCTGATCACAACATGGACCTTACTTCAAATCTTGGTCAAGCCTATGAAAATATTCCTCAAATGCAAAAAACTGACAAAGAGTTCTTTGACATTGTTGGTTATGTAGAAGGCGAAAAATATACCGCTATTCTGACAAAAGACACTCTTCCTCAGTTTAGGCTTAGCCCTAAAGATACATACACGCAATCTGTCGCAGTAGATATTACCCCTAACATATCACTGATTAATGTTGGTCTCGGTGATCCAGATGTAATGCATCGTGGTAAGTGTGCACACGGACTGTCTGGGCCACTTAAATATTATTTAGGATTTTTAGACGAGAAAGACGCATGGGTTGTGATTGATAGCGTAGCTGGAGTGGATATGATTAATTATGGACTTTATTCGGGGGTCGACGCCATTGTGGTAGTTGTTGAGCCACACAAAAATAGCATCAAGGTTATGGAGCAAATCATAGAATTGTGTCGTAAGACACATATACCTTGCCGAATAATCATCAATAAGCCGTTTGATGGTGAGCTCTATCAAAATCTACAAGAAAAATACAAAGACATGATTCTCGGAGAAGTTCCAAGTGACAATCAGTTTATGTACTACACATATGAAAAACTCTCAGAATCTACAAAACTGCAAGCAAAGAGTATTATCAAAAAAATTTCTGCACTTACAAAACGTGAAGGACTTTCTACTATGCGTGAGTTTCATAAAATAAAGGAATACGGAGAGTAGTTTGTGCGCATGTAGGGCAGGCTGTTGCAAACGCTTGCCCTACATGCTCGTAAAGAGTGTGAAAACCGGCGTTCTTTTTTCAACTAGGAGGTTTTTAAATGAGTCTTACCGTCACCGACCATGAGGTCGACAAAGCAGTCACGGGCCATTCCTTTGCTGCGAATGAAGTCATGGCTCTCATCGGCCGATCTTTGCCACTCGCGGCGCAGTTCGTGAGCAAATCTGTGGCAGGTATTCGCGTGAAGCAGGTTGGCTTTCTGGAATTCGGGTCTTCAGATCCGGAAACCATGAAGCAGACAGCCAAGTTGTTCGCTTCCGACGCACTCAGGAATGCTTTCCAGACAGCACTGTCCGAGGTGGTTGGTTGTGATGTGAAAGCTGGCTTCCAACTCTGCTGCAAGGTTGGTATTGCTGTGGTCGGCAACGCCGAAGCCGAGCGCCGGCTGACCATCTTCACGTCGCTCGAGTCTCAGGTGCTCGCGCAGCGCCCGGAGCTCGTCGACTGCTGAGCCCGGGAGTGAAACTCTCGACTGTCGTCCATAGAGCATGGCCTACATATCCGAGACTTTGCGTTCGGAGTGAAAGCCATGTTCTTGTGGTTTGGCCGTGTGGTAAGGCAGAGCATCCACTTCATGTTGATCACACGCTAAACGTTGCGAGTTATCTGTTGCCGGAAGCAGAAATTCTTTTTCCGGCAACAGCAGAGCTTCTTCGAGGTTTACAAGTTGCGCTTGATACGACCCAAGAGGAAGCAATACGCATCTTGCTGCCACATCGTAATGAAATCAAACGCATTTGCGATGCTGCTCCAACAAAACTTTTTTCCTTAACCTGTAACCGCCCTGAATAAACCACAGCGGCGGTTTTTTATTTTGAGCACACAGGGACTCTGGGCGATATTTAGTAGATCATCTTATTAGGAAACTGATATACTTTTGAAATGTTTTTACTTTCATTTTTAACCTTTGTTTTAATTGCCCTTAAAACAGTAAGTTTTTATTCTTTGAATAAGAATAAATCAATTAAAGAGTCAATTACTGATACTTTGATATTTGTTCCAAAAATTCTTTTACAGCAGATTGTTCTATTTATATTTTGGATATTTTTTTTGAAACATAACTTTACTTTTAGTTATCAGATACTGGTCGCAGGTTTCCTATTCTCACTCTGTCATGTTTACTTGTTTGGTAAGCTAAAAATGAGCGATGCTACTTTGATAACTCTTTCTAGTTTTTTAGGCGGAATAGTTTTTGTTTATTTGTATTCTCAATATAGCTACGGTATTTGGTTAGCGTTTTTAGCTCATCTTGCTTATCATACAACTCTGGATTTAATCTTTATGTTCTTAAAACTAAAACCAATGAAGTACAGAAAGTAGCTTGCAAAAAACTTTTCTCACAAGAAAATGAAGCAGTTCATTTTCTTCTCTGCGCAGTTTTTAACTACGTTTAAAACTTAGCGGAGAGAGTGGGACATTCGGTCACAAATCTGCCTCGCGTTGCTCGAAGCAGATTCCTGACCCGTATTCGAATCCCACCAGAAAGACACGCAGGCGCCTTTCTTTCTCTCCGCCAAATAAAAATGGCCCTTACGGGCTCATTTTTAAGCTGGCGGTGATGGCGGGTTAAGTACCCAGCCATCCAATCCCCATAAGGGTATTTTAGTATTTTTTTTCTACTCACATTTAGGACAGTGGGTCGGGTCTCAGTAGACAGAATAGACACTATTACAAAATCTATATTTTCTCTATTTTGCTGAGTTGCTATTTGACAGAGACTAATACTGTGGTATAATACAGAAATCAGGTGAGGTCACTTGATCAGGTCCACTCGACGTGTACTTGCTAGCCCTTTTACAGGAAATGATTATGTATTTGTTCGGTTCCCTCACATCGCAAGCGCTTGAAGTAATGACGGCGCTTATCCAAGGCAATTTTGTCCAATGGATGGACACACGTGGCAACTACGTGGGTGGAGGCTTCAACCTCTATTTCTGCGGAGAAGGTGGTGCTGATGACGATCATGTCGAAATTAGTAAAAGCCTCCTGATTCCACACCTCCAGCAGTTTTCGGACAGCTTGAAGGGATACCGTATCGGATCCGCGGACCCCCAGTTCGAGGATTCGATGGCGGACAATACGAGATTTGTGATGTTCAAGCTCGTGCAACCCGACAAGCCGGATGTTTCGGTCAAGATCACCTTCAGGCGTGTAGAGCCATATCCCGGTGATTCGACCCTCTGGGGTAAGTGGAGACTCGACTCCCACGGTCAGACGGTGGTATGCAAAGCCCACCCAGACAACCGCTTTGACGGGAAGCTGGTACTGAAGGTAATGCCGGAATATTCCGATTTTGGACTGGAAGACCCTAGCGACGATTAGTTGCTACTTTTACTGACCGCATCGGTAACCAATCCGCTACGAAAACCTTTAACACGGTTGCGTGGCGGGTTTTTGTTTTTATGAAACTTAGGGTTTACACTCTTTATATTTTTAACATTCTTTATTTCTGTTTAGCTAAGGACAGTGGGTAACTCCGATACTTAATTCTTTGTGCGGAGACTCTGGGGTGAAGTTGGAACTTTTTTGAAAAAGGTGTAGGCTTATCTCAGCCTATTTACTTAACAGGAGATAGAAATGGGATTTGCAATAAGACTTTTTCTCATGGCATTCTTTGAAGTTCTGAAGAACCGCTGGTTTCTAGTTTTTATTCCAGTTTTTGCTACCGTGATTCATGGGATCTACACGGGGAATTGGTACGTGCTTTATGGAATCGTCGTTTCTGTTGTCATTACTGTCATCATTGCTATCATCCTGATGAAGAACGTTGGTAAGTAAATCTTCCATGATGAACCGCCGAACGGCGAACAAGATCGCTTCGGCGGTTTTGTTTTGTTAAAACTTTAATGCGGAGACGATGAGAATTTCTCCGACAAATCTTCTCTCGCCGCCGCTCGAAAAGTTCGCCGGCCACTCCTCGCTATTTCTGTTGCTACAGAAATATAGCTGTGGCTTTCGAATCTCATACGTAAAGCACGCAGGTGCTTTACCGTCTCTGCCGGAATAAAAAAGGCCGCCTAATGCGGACTCTTTTTTATTCCGGCGGTGTATGTGAGTTAAGTACCCACGGTCTTAAGTGTTATAAGGCTATTTTAGCACTTTTTCCGTAGGGATACTAAGGCAAGTGAGTCGGTATCCCAAATGCCAACAAATGCCAATTTTGGTATAATACGAAGTATGACAGTTGGCGAGTTAGTACTACAACAAGCAATTAAGGATGGATATGATCCTACTCTAGGAGAGAAAATAGCTCCTGCTTTTAAGGCTGCCTTTGAAGCGCATGAGAAAGTGCTGAAGGCTTTTGAACCCATCAGAGAACCGTTGGAAAAAAGCATTAAGATGGCGAATTCAGCATTTGAGTCTGTAAGACCCCAGTTGGATATTTTGGGTGGATTCTCGTTCCCAACAATAGATAAAGATGATTACATTATTCCAGCAAGAACAGTTCAGGAGGTCAGAGTTGTAAACGCGGAAGATATAGGTAGGACATCAGCAAGACGAGAAAGCGAGTTTGTAATCGCATCGTACCTTCTTCCCCAAAATGCAACATGGGAAGCTTTGGATATTAAATTCATAGACGGACATTTTGTTCAGGTTTCCTATCCGAATATGGAGTCAAAAAAGTTTGATTACAAAGATATGGGTTTTATAAACATGAAGACGACCAACCCAGATCAAAAATGGAAGCTACTCCAAGCAATCGCAGAAAATGGCGGAGCGTTGACCAATTCAAAATGGAGTAGAGATTTTGGAAGAAATATCAAATACGAACTTAATGAGGGACTAAAAAGATTCTTCGGTATGAAGACAAACCCGATTCCTCACTACACCAAAAAGGATGGGTACAAAGCACTCTTTTCCCTCCGAGGAGAAAGATAATCATCTGATGTGAAATGACGAAGTGAAGACCTCTTGCTTGAACGAGCAAGAGGTCTTTTGTATTAAGGATTTTTCCGTAATTCATTTTAGGAAATAAAAAGAAATTGTCATTTTGTCATTCAATGACGAATGTTAGTAGAAGAGCATTACTAAGACCCTCTTCTGCAAAACCCTATGGCAAAAGAAAAGATCGTATGGTCTACGGCTACTCGCAAGCTGATAGACCTGGTTAAGAACGGATACAATCCGCGCAAGTTAAGCGAGAACGAACGAAGAGATTTGGAAAGGTCGATAAAGGAATTCGGAACAGTTGTTCCAGTGATCCTCAATACCGGTTCCCGAACCAATATCATTATTGGCGGCGAACAGCGAGTAAAGGTCTATGCGGATCTCGGCATAGCAGAGATTGAGTGCATGATACCGTCTCGAGAGCTAACGCTTGAGGAAGAGCGAGAACTCAATCTTCGTCTCAACAAAAACACAGGTTCATGGAATGAAGAACTTCTCAAAGAGTTTGATATGAACCTGCTTCTTGATGTTGGTTTTGGAGATGAAGAATTACAAAACCTATTTGATGATGTTGACCTTGTCGAGGATGACTTTAACCTTGAAAAAGCACTCAAGGAAACAATTAAGCCGAAAGTACAATCAGGAGAGATTTGGGAACTTGGAACACATCGTCTTCTTGTTGGAGACTCAACTAATCAAGCGTTGGTTCAGAAGCTTATGAACGGAGACTTAGCTGATATCGTCTATTGTGACCCTCCTTACAACATTGGCTTAGACTATTCCAAAGGTGTTGGCAATAAAGAAAAGT
>CAYVOJ010000020.1:0-13896 GCA_964453485.1 uncultured Candidatus Saccharibacteria bacterium | reverse complement strand
AGCTTTTCCTCCCATCATAGTGCCATCAGGCATTTGATGCATCATTCCATTTGATTGTGGTACTTGATAGTTACCCATCATCTGTCGTGTTCTTGTAGCAGGATAGAAGCTAAAGTAACAACTTGTAAGAAGAATACCAACAAGTAACCCTCCGATAATATAAAGCACTGTTGTATTGTTTTTCATAGTTTATATAATAAGAAACGAATAAATATAAAGCACAACGAAAAACTAATACGCTTTTGTGTGAAGTATTCCTTGAGAGAAGAGACTTTGTAAGAAAGAGTAAGCTCTTACCTTGGCTTGTCGTTTACAATATAAAAGTAGCCGAAGTATTGGTGGTGAAGTAACTAAAAGATAACTTACAGCAAAAAAGAGAGTAGCACTCGTTAGTATTTTGAAAGATGGTAAAAAGCTCTGTAACCAGTTCTGCCACTCTCGTATGTGCTCAGAAATGGTCATCGTACAAATAACGTGCTGGTTCATAGCAAATGGGCAGTGCTCCATTGGCATATTCATTTCTGCCATCTCAATCATATGGATTGGAGTGTAAACAAGTATAGAAAAGTAACCAAGTAATACAAGAAAGCCGAGAAAAAGTTTTAACTTGTTGCTGATCTTTAACATAAAGTAAGTATAGCATTACTGATTTTCTTCAATAATTGCAGTGCGAACACTGTCCCAAGTTCGGAGCAAAAAGTAAAATCCTCAGATTTCATATCTGGGGATTTTACTTTTCGTTTCTAAGAGGAGTAAGCCAACTGCTTGGCTTACGTTAGGGATCGAATGGACTTTTGGTTTACGCTTTCAGCAGAAAGTGTCAAAAGTCCTGTTTTCATTTTAATGAGCGACGGCGAGGAGAAAATGAAAAAGATCACCCTACCCACGGAGTGCCTGGAAACACCTTTTACATAATGCGTTTTCGTTTTTATGTAAATAAAGTATACTCGTAATGTTGCAGTGGTTGAAACGGTGAATTCTCTGGTGTGATCGACCAGTGACCCTTGTGACCAAGCCCCAACGCTCGCGTTGGTCCGAAACCAAAGTAGACCTCGGTAAGTCGAAATACGGTAATAAGGTCAGCTGCAACATCAGCTTCGCAGGAGTGGGAGACCACATCCTGCTTTTTTTATACTTCGTTTCCTCAATAATCGCCGGTCGAATTTCTTCGTAATTTCGAGCTCCCAATATTTATAGTGTACTTATTAGCTCACTTTTACCATAAATAAGATTTCTGAACTTTTGATATACTTAGCTGATGACAATTAAAAAATACTCAAAAGGAAAACTTTTCCTTACCTCAAGCATTCATGCGGTTGCGAAGGATATAGCTAAGAAGTTAGATTTGTCTCAATCAAACAAACTTATTTTTATTGATACCGCATCTGAAGCAAAAGGGGAGCGAGAGGATTTGGAGTGGCAAAAAATAGATCGGCAGGCACTTGTAGATGCCGGCTTCTTTGTGAGTGACTATACTATTACCGGTCAGTCTAGAAGTCAGTTAGAGAACGACTTTGCAGCTTTTGATTATATATACTTTTCTGGCGGTGATACTTTCTATCTTCTTTTGCAATCTCAAAAGTCAGAGCTTGTATCTTTAATTAGAGAACTTGTTCAAGAAAAAGGAAAAATATACATTGGGACAAGTGCGGGGTCAATTATTGCTGGACCAAAATTGCTTGATTACCATAAATCTGAGGATGTGGTACTGGAAGACAGGAATACCTATGATCTAGTGAATTTCACTATCGTGCCACACTGGGGTTCTGATGAGTTCAAGGAGAAATATTTGGGCGGAAGAATTGCAGAGGTCTACAAAGAGAGTCAGGTGCCACTGCTCCTTCTTACTGATGATCAGTATGCCTACGTAGAGAATGGTGTATTAGAACTTATTGATATTAAGGTTTCTTTATAGATAGTAAGGAGTAATCTCCTTACCCACGGAGCGCTATTGACAAAAGCAGTATATATTGTTATGCTGCTTTTGTTCATTTCTAATTTTGTCTTTTTGTAAGCCTTTTTGAAGGACTAGCCATGACTATTCATATGGAAAACGATAAATGGTACGACCTTGCTCCACCATCGGTGATAAATGGAAAAAAGTACCACAAGGTTCGTTGTTGGTATAAAGTTCCAAACCAAGAAAACGAATATGTGGTACGCGGTACACCGGATGGGCACGACGATGAAGAATCTTTTGTGCTCCGTTTTACTGATAAAGGTGTTAAAGTTACACCGTCGAAACCATCATCGCACCTTAAAGTTGTGAACTAATTATGTCCACATCGGCAATTGTCCAGATGTGGACTTTTGCTTTTTATATACTCACAACATTTCATACTTCCTCCAATCAAATGTTCTGAACTTGTATACTAGTTAGAGCATTATTGACAAAAGAAGTATATATCGTCATACTATTTCTGTTCTTTGTATGCATCGTAAACTGGAGGTTCTATGTCGTCTAAGCCGTCAAAACTGCTGGTAATCAAGACAGTTGGTTTTTTGCTGACATTCCTAGTTGCTCCACTTCTTCTGCTTGTCCGCACACGTATACCAGCCATAGATGCAGTAATTTGGCTTGTTGCTGCTGGTTGTGGCATCGGAGGGGTGATTTGTATGTTTTTTGTCAGACAGGACAGGAATGGAAATTTTCGCTGGTAAACTGTTCTGGTAACTAGCAGACCCGCAGAATTCTGCGGGTTTTTTGCCCACAGGTTTTTCCGTACAGTTTGATATACTGGTGACATACTAACCTCATAAACGAATAATCTATATGCATATAATAATAACTGGTATTCACGTAGAGATTACAGATGCTATTCGTACGTACACACTTACTAAGTTAGATGCTATTAAAAAGTATGTTCCTCGAGATGATACGAGTGCAAAGCTTTCTGTAGAGCTATCCAAAACAACAGCGCACCATGCGCACGGTGACATCTTTCAGGCAGAAGCACAGATACATATACGAGGAAAAGAAAGTACGGTGCGTGCTACAGAGAACGATCTCTATAAAGCAATAGATGTATTAAAAGATATGATTACTCGTGAGATGGTATCGCATAAGAATAAAGAACAATCTCGCATGCGTCGCGGAGCATCTCATGTAAAAGCATTACTCAAACGATTACTAGACTAAGACATAGGAACTACCCATGGAACAAGATACTAAAATTACATACTCGGTTATTGCTGGACTTGTTGTTGTTCTCGGGGTGACAGCTTACTTCCTACAAGGTGCGTTATCATACCCGCAACCAACTGTTATAACAGATGCAACTGTCAAAACAACAACACAACCTATAAAACCACACATACAAACAATACCCTCTAATCCAACATCCTCAACTACTATGAATATTCCAGACAATATAACAAGTGCTGTAATTACTACGAATATGGGAGCAATCACCGTAGTGTTTGCAACAACAACACCAGAAACTGTAAAAAACTTTACGAAACTTGCTGCGTCTCATTTCTACGATGGAACACGTTTCCACAGAGTTATGCGTGACTTCATGATTCAAGGAGGTGATCCACTATCAAAAGATGTTACAAAGAAAGATATGTGGGGGACAGGGGGACCTGGCTATACATTTAAGGATGAGACATCTCCGACAGATCAGTTCAAGCAAGGAGTGCTTGCTATGGCAAATGCCGGAGCAAACACCAATGGTAGTCAGTTCTTCATTGTTACCTCTATTGCCGGAACTCCGTGGCTTACAGGCAAGCACACCATTTTCGGTCATGTAACAAGTGGGCTAGATGTAGCACTAAGAATTCAGGATCTTCAGGTGGATGGATCAAATAGGCCACTACAGGACGTAATTGTTGAGAAGATTGAACTAAAGTAGGCAGAAGAGATATCAGATAGTAGATGACAGAATAAAGAGGAACGCGACCCTCCGGGTCGCGTTCCTCTTTTCTGTTTTCTGAAATCTGTACTCTGGTTATCTGTTATTTTTCTAAATATCCTCGTTTAAAGTCCTCAAATGATATTTCTGACTTTCCTTCTGGTGTTACTGAAGTGATTACATCAGATGCAACAAGAGATTCTGTGCCAAAGAGAGTAAGGTTAATTTTATTTACTTTGACTCGCACTGTCTTGTCCTTATGTTGTATAAAAAAATATAACCCTGGCCATGGAGTAAGTGCTCTGTATTTGCGCTGCACCTCTGCTGCATTTGTTGAGAGGGTTATCTCTCCAAGTTCTTTTGTGATTTTTTTACAAATAGTTGCTTTGCTGTGATCTTGCTCTTTTGGAAGAAGTGTTCCATCGAGATAGTGAGGCAGTGTTTGAACGAGAAGTTCTCCACCAAGCATTCCACAAGAAACTTCCATTGTTCCAGCGGTTGATTCTGCGTCAATAATAAACGCACTCTGTGCTAACAGTGGCCCGTGATCCATTAGACTGTCTAGCTTCATAATAGATACACCCGTAGTCATTTTCCCATCAAGGAGCACTGATTCGATAGGAGAAGGTCCGCGATATTCAGGTAGTAAAGAAGGGTGCACGTTCAGTACGCCATGTTTTGGTATTTGTAAAATAGTATCTGGAATGATTTTTCCGTAACTAGCGACGATGAATAGTTCATAGTCGGCGGTCGATAGTTGCTGGCATAATGTGTCATCAAGTTTTACAGGCTGAAGGACGGGAATACCTTTTAGCTCACACCATGTTTTTATATGAGGTGCAGTCATTTGCATATGACGACCTTGTGGGGCATCGGGTTTGGTTATAACGAGAGAAGGGGAGTGTCCGTTGGTAACTAGTGCTGCTAGAACTGATTCTGCAAGTGGCCCAGTTCCAAAAAATACGTAAGGTACAGTAGTCATAAATTATTCCTTTATTTGTTTACTTCTATTCTTGTAATCCTCCTCATCTTTATACTCTTCGAGATCAAATCCATGATCAATAAATAAAATACCATCAAGGTGGTCTATCTCATGCTGGAATATATGTGCAATAAGTCCTGACGCTCCAAAGGTAAATTTATTTCCCTGTACGTCATATGCCTCAACTGTTGCAGAGACGTGTCGTGTTGTAGTGCCGTATATCCATCTGACAGATAAACAACCTTCTTGCATCTCTTTTGTTTTCTTAGAAGCTTTTGTGATAACGGGGTTGATGAAGACGAGCGGCTTCCACTTTGCTGTTTCTTCATAGGCCTTCGGTGACACAACAAAGATACGTTTAGACACACCAATTTGTGGTGCAGCTAAAGCAACCCCATCTTCTTCCTGTGCTAATGAAGTTTGCATTGTTGTGACAAGCTCCTCTAGTTCCTTGCTTTTGAACTGAGATACAGCAACATCTTCTGCGACAGTACGTAGCGGATTCTTGGCAGAGTCATCTATTTGAACTATTTCACCAGATACTTTCATGACACTACTTTATCATAAATAGTCAAGAGATACCAGCAAGAAATCAAAACTTCAAAAATATTATTTTGCTTTTAAATAAAAAAGTGAAGTGGATTTACTTGAGGTTTACCATCATATACAATTCTTTTAATTCTGTCTCGTACTGGCTGTTGGTTTGCCCACTCTGTTTCTTTAATATGAATAAAGAGTAGTGTTGTGCCACGGCCAGCCTCAAACCATTCCACGACATATGGTTCTAGTTCTTGCTCCATGCGAGCACGAAGATCGTCTCCAAGGTTATCAAATGATGCTTTAATAACGACGTAGTGTGGAGGGAGGAGTAAGGCTTCTCGTTCACGTAACAGTGTTGCATAAACTCCAGCAAAGGAGTGTTCAGTTAACTGTTTAATAACAGGCATTAACCGCATACGTGTTTGTAAAATAAGACCGCCTTCTTTACCGTGCTCACGACGCACTTTTTCTGCCATCTCTGTGACAAGCATGAGAATTTTTTCATCGGTACGATACTCAGGCAGGGAGAATAGCGAATCTAGTGACAGTATAGTAATGCCGTCACACGAGTCTATGATATTGTGTGCCATTTCCGTTCCAATGAGTACTCCATAAGGGGCATCTTTCCATTCCTTGTATACTTTTTTTGCTTTGGCGCGAGTGGTTGTATGTTCGCCGTCGATAATGAAAAGAGGGATACCTAAGCGTCGCAACTCTTCTTCAACCCCTGTGGTTGCGATACCGAGAGTTTGCATGCGCCATCCACCACAATGTCTACAAGCAAGAGTTGTGTCTTCTTCAACACGTACCACATGCTCACATCCGTGACAGATATAGGTACGCACACCTCCTACTTTATGAAGAACATACGGTCTATTACAGCTTGGGCAAGTAAAGAGTGTGCCGCAGTCAGAGCATACTGTTGTCGGGTACATGCCTTTTCTGTGAGCGTAGAGAAAGTAGTGCCCACGAGCTTCTAATTTAGCAGTATGGAGAACAGATAGTGCTTTTCTAGAAAGGTATGGGCTAGCGCTCCTATTCTCGTCTGTCATAGGAATGACTTCAATCGGTGTGTCGTTACGAAAGTGAAGAGGCATCACTTCGTGAGCATCTCGTTGTTGTAACAGCAGGTGTGCACGAAGGGAAAGCATGTGAGAACCGAGTAAACAGGGGATTGCACTTGCGATGGCGAGTTGCTCAAGTACAAAGCGCATATCATACCCATGATCACCATGGGTGTAATAGTAGTGACTATGTTCGCGTTCAATAATGACGAGCCCGAGATCACTTCTCTGCCAAGGTAGTAGTGATGGAGTAGAGAGCACTAAAAGAGGGTGCTCGCTTGTTTGTAGTAACTCAAGTGCTGATGCTGCTTGCTTGTCAGTTAATCCTCCATGAAGGATAACTACATACTGTTCTATTCCTTTACTGAGAGCTTCCTTACTTTGCTCTATGTCTGTAATTGTTGGAAAGAAAATGACAAGAGATTTCTTTTTTGAAAATGATTCACGAATTGTTGTTTTGTAGCGTGTTATGCGGTGCTCATATTTTTCTTGTAACATGAGTAGCTCAAATGCTGATGCATCAGATGGTGTTTGAAATGCTCGCAGTGTGCTAAATGCTTTTTCTGAAATGAGGTCATAGAGCATCGGACCAATTGGCCGCAAGAGGTAGGATGCGCTTTGTACAAGCGCTTTCCATAGTGGAGCAGGTAAAATATGTTTCTCAATAATTGCGCCACTTTTTTTCATGACAAAGTTTGCGTGTCGTAGTGATTGACGTTCTTCTGCTGCAGGAGTAACTTCTAACACAAGTCCGCGCAGCTTTCTTTTTTTAACGGTGATGTCTATGAGGTCGCCAGGGAAAACATCGTCTTTAGAAAAGTAGGTAAGTTCTTCATAGGGAATACCACTTGCAAGCGGGGCAATGGTCAAGACTTTCATAAGGACAGTATACTCCTTAATTTTTAATTTTTAATTTGAAACTTTTTTTGTCCAAATATGCTCTATAAATTTGACAAAACCACGATATTATCAATGCTTTTTCTGTGATATACTACGAAAACTATGGCATTTTTCGTTAAGAAACTCGGTATTGATTTAGGGACTGCCAACACACTTGTGTATCTTCCTGGGAAGGGAGTTGTGCTTGTTGAGCCGTCAGTAGTTGCGGTATCAGAAGTGGATAATAAAATCATGGCTGTCGGCAACGAGGCAAAAGACATGATTGGTAAAACACCAGATTCTATCATTGCGTACCGTCCGATGCGTGATGGAGTGATCGCAGACTATCGTGTCACTGAAGCGATGCTGAGGTACTACATCAACAAAGCACTCTCTGGATTTAATTTGTTCAAACCAGATGTAATGATTTCTGTTCCAGCGGGGGTTACCTCAACAGAACGTCGCGCAGTAATCGAAGCTGCTCTTAAGGCTGGCGCTCGAAATGCTTATGTCGTGAAGGAGCCAATCTTGGCTGCAATCGGTGCCGGTATTCCAATTCATGAAGCGCAAGGACGCATGATTGTAGATATTGGAGGAGGGACAACAGACGTAGCTGTGATCTCGCTTGGCGGTATTGTCTGTAGTACGTCAGTAAAATGTGCGGGCAATAAAATTGATCAAGCGATTGTTGATTACATCAAAAAAACATACAACTTAGCAATTGGAGATCAGACAGCAGAAGAAATAAAAATTAAGATCGGCTCAGCGCTTCCCGTTGAAGAAGAACTTTCTATGAAAGTAAAGGGGCGAGATTTTATCGCTGGACTACCACGTACTGTTGAAATTCGAACGAATGAAATTGTTAAAGCAATTGATAAAGAGCTACGTCTTATGATCAAAGCAATTAAAGATGTACTTCAAGAAACTCCGCCAGAGCTAGCGTCAGATATTATTGATAACGGCATTATTATGTCAGGAGGGTCGTCAATGCTTCGTCATTTTCCAGACCTCGTTGAGCGTCGCACAGGAGTGAAGGCAGTACTTGCAGAAGATGCGTTTTATTGTGTAGCAAAAGGGACAGGTATTGCTTTAGAGCATCTTGATACGTATAAGCGCTCGATTTTCGCCAAGAAATAACTTTCCCACATCACACTCTTATTTAATTCTGCTGTTTGGTCGCGGGTGATTACTTAATCAATAAGATCCAGTTCTACAAGTTTTGGCATAACGTTGTGTTTAAATATTGAGCCAAGCTCTGTTGAGGCTAAATCAGATGTATTGACCCACTTCACTTCTTCTATTTCGTTTGATGGCGTGATTGTTCCGTAATACGTTTTAACTATAAATACATGCATCTCTACTACCGTGCCTTCCTGACCAGCTGCTTCAGCGCTCCAAGTTCCAAAGTCTTCTATGGTGCTCTCATCTATTGATATAGAAAGTTCCTCATGAAGCTCACGGGCAAGTGTTTGTGTATCTGTTTCTTGCCCTTCACGTTTTCCTCCAGGTGCCACAAAAATGTTCTTTCCTTGTGCGCGGGTGACAAGAAGTTTTCTATTTTCAAGAATAACCCCCGCAGATTTGTAGATACTTTTCATAGAGGTATCGTACCACTTTTCTAATGACACTTACAATCAAAAGCTAATCTCTAACATCTCTCATCTGTCCTTGCTATACTTATTGTATGAAACTTACTGACTTACCAGAACATCATGCGGTGCTTATTGTTAATCACGACAGACAAGTGGTTGGGGAATCTCTCTGGAAAGAGCTACAAGAAAAGTCTTTAGTACACCGTTTTTTCGATCAGACGGTGTTAGATATTGATACTGTACGTTCTCTTATTGCCTGGGCGCAAACAGCATATAACGGACAAAAAACCGCACTTGTCTCATTTCACACTGCAGGTATTCCCGCACAAAATGCAATGTTAAAAATCTTGGAAGAACCAAGAGATGGTGTGCGATTTATTTTGGTAACGAGTAATGTTTCTGCACTAATACCGACAGTGCTCTCAAGAGTGCATCAGATTAGAAGTCAGAAGTCAGAAGACAGAGAAGAGAGAGTGGAGGGTACTAAAGAAGTACATTTGTTCCTGGAGACTAAACCTACACTTCGCATGAAATTACCATTTGTCGTAGAGCTCGTGTCCCGTGAGGACGAAGAGGGAAGAAAAGACCGTGAAGCTGTACGTGCATTTATTCTAGATCTCGTAGACGTGCTTCGTGCCACTCAATATATAAAGCCAGCACATATACAGGAGACCCTTGAAATGGCGTCATATGCCGGAGACCCATCATCTTCAGGGAAAGCACTTCTCGAGTATCTATCCTTGCTACTCCCAGAAATGAAGCAATCATGATAGAATTGCACTATTAATACCTAGTAATTATCAGCTACTAACTATTTCCTACTATGGCTTACAACTTTTCGGATGTAACAAATAAAAAACAAGATATTCTTACCTGGCTAGCGGGTGAGTATCGTTCTATTCAAACAGGACGAGCGACACCACAAGTACTTGATCTAGTGCATATTGATATGTATGGTGCTCGTACTCCTGTTGCTCACGCTGCTTCTATTACCATAGAAGATCCGCGCACTATCCGTGTGGCTCCATGGGACAAAACTATTATTCGTGATATTGAAAAAGCAATCAACGAGGCAGATCTAGGGCTTTCTGTTTCTTCTGACGATGCTGGACTTCGTGTGAACTTTCCTGCTCTTACTACAGAGACACGTCAGAAGTTGGTAAAACTTTTGAAAGATCGTCTAGAAGATGCACGTGTACGAGTACGTGCCCTCCGCGAAGAAACAAATAAAGATATTGATGCTCGTGCAAAAGAAGGGGAATATGGTGAAGACGAGCAACATAGATATCGTGAAGAAATGCAAAAGATCGTAGATACCGCCAATGCAGAACTCGAAGGACTTTTTGAAAAGAAAGAAAAAGAAGTTCTTGGTGAATAGTTTTACTTGTATGAATTACCTGCAAGCACTTCTCTCTAAGATTCGCCTCGATGTTAGTTTATTAGTGCTAGCTATTATTTCAATCATTCTTTCAGGAAAGAGTTCTGTGCTTTTATTTCTTATTATTCTTCTTGTCTTAGTACTGGTCCATGAATTTGGGCATTTCATCGTTGCGAAATGGACGGGGATGAGGGTGGATGAGTTTGCTTTTGGATTTCCTCCTAAATTAATTTCCTTCAAAAAAGGAGAAACAACGTACTCTATTAACACAGTGCCGCTCGGTGGGTATGTTGCTATCTTTGGTGAAAATGGTGAGCCTGATGATGTTGCAAAGCATGACAAAAGAGCTTTCAGTAATCGCCCATGGTGGGCGCAGCTCCTCACCTTGCTTGCAGGTGTGACCATGAACCTCTTGCTTGCATGGGTTATTTTAATTGGGCTTTCTTATGGTTCTGTACAAGTAAGTACACGTGACGCTACGTATGGCAACCGAGTGACGAATCCTATGCTTGCGGTGCTAGATTCTGTTCCAGAGAGTCCTGCATACAAAGCGGGTATTATTCCTGGGTCATATATAACAGCCATGACGAGTAGTGGTAGTGTCGCTTCGCTTACATCTGCTCCATCAGCTGCTTCGTTTATTGAGCGCCATCAGAATGATGCGATAACTATTTCTTTCACGAACCCTGAAGGGGTGCGTTCGAGTACAACGATAGCTGCTGTATACGGTATTATTCCTGATCGAAAAGCAACAGGGTTACTTCTCGATGTGGTTGGAGAAATACGAACATCTCCTTATGAAGCGGTGGTGATGGGTACAGAACAGACGTATATTATTATTAAGGAAACCGTTAAAGGATTCATAGTGCTTATTGGATCAGCTTTTCGTGGAGAAAATGTTCTCTCTTCTTTATCGGGACCCGTTGGAATAGCAAAAATGGTAGGAGAGAGAAGTTCATACGGTGTAGAGCCGCTCTTTACTCTTGTGGCAGTACTCTCTATTAGTCTTGCCGTACTAAATAGTGTACCTTTTCCGGCCCTTGATGGTGGAAGAATTATCGTTGTACTTTTCGAAACAATTTCTCGAAGACGTGTTCCTATGAAATGGCTTATGTATGGTAATGCTGCAGGCTTTATAGCACTTATCCTGCTTCTTGTTGTTGTTACGATAAAAGATATTTTCTATTAAGCTAACGCTACCAACTCACCCTCCTTTACGGTATACTGGTATTCTATGCGACAGTCACATCTCTACATAAAAACAAGAAAAGAAGCACCATCAGACGAAGTGTCTAAGAACGCTGTTTTGCTTACTCGTGCTGGATTTATTCATAAAGAAATGGCAGGAGTTTATACATTCTTGCCGCTCGGTTTACGGGTACTTAGAAAAGTTGAGGATATTATCCGTAAGCACATGGATACTGTGGGAACAGAAGTGCTCATGACAACTCTTTCTCCTGAAGAAAAATGGAAGAATACTAAACGTCTCGATACTGTTGATGTTCTCATGCGAACGG
The DNA here is from genome assembly GCA_964453485.1 of uncultured Candidatus Saccharibacteria bacterium. GTDB lineage: Bacteria > Patescibacteriota > Minisyncoccia > Phycocordibacterales > UBA5272 > UBA11704. The sequence continues at coordinate 2,090 of CAYVOJ010000020.1, read as the reverse complement.
GTCCTGCTAATGAAGTTTCGAAGCAAAAGAGTTCAAACTCATATATCGTGAACCCGACTCACGAGGATATGATCACTCCGATTGCTTCTGAGTATTTACGATCATACAAAGATTTGCCTGCAGCGTTTTATCAAATACAGACAAAGTTTAGAAATGAAGCACGAGCAAAGTCAGGACTTCTTCGAGGGCGAGAATTCCGCATGAAAGACTTGTATAGTTTCCATCGAGATCAAGATGACCTGATGCGCTACTATGAAGCAATCAAGTCAGTCTACATGAATATCTATCGCGATATAGGAATTGGAGAGGACACATTCATGACTGTTGCTTCAGGGGGAGATTTCACGCCAAACTTTTCACACGAATTCCAAACCCTTGTTGATGTTGGAGAAGATGTCATTTATCTTGATCGGAAAAATAACATTGCATACAACAAAGAGGTTGTAAATGATGAAACTGCCAAAAAGCTTGGAGTAGATTTTTCTACCATGGAACAGGTGAGTGCGTGTGAAGTTGGAAATATTTTTCCACTTGATACTAAATATACAGAAGTACTTAACTATACCTATACTGATAAAGATGGAACAGAAAAGTTTCCATACATGGGGTGCTACGGTATTGGCCCGTCTCGTATTATTGGTGTTGTTACTGAAAAGCTTGCTGATGAAAAAGGTCTTGTGTGGCCAGAATCTATCGCACCATTTTCAGTGCACCTTCTTTCTTTGGCAAAAGATAGAGAGAGTGAAACCTACAAAAAAGCAGAAGAGCTTTACGATGCACTCGTACAAGCGAACGTAGAAGTGTTGTTTGACGACAGAGAAGAAGGGGTAGGGAGTAAGTTCGCAGATAGTGACTTGATTGGAATACCTATGCGTGTAGTGGTGAGCGACAAGTCTCTTCTTGCTGGTGGTGTAGAAATTAAAGAGCGAAAGAGTGATGCAAGTGAAATAATTTCAATTGATCAATTACTCACGATGTACACGAAGGTCTGTTAGAGCAATAAGATCGCAGAAATTAGACGACTAGAACTTGAGGAAATAGAAAACGAACGACGCCTACGGCGTCGCTCGTTTTCTAAAAAACAAAAAGCTTCTCTAGGGAGAAGCTTTTGATTTCCTGAGGTTAGTCAGGAGGCGCGGTTATGTTTAGCCGAAAACTATGTCTCCAGCAACCCTTAGGGAGATGCAGTTCTTTTCAGATACTGTTCTAGCTGGAAACCCGTACCTGGCAGGAATCACTATTGTCCAGGAGTCACGACAGGTCGTGAGAACGGAGCCGTCATTCATGGTAAGGTGATAGGTACCATCATGTGGCACGTGTGCCACAGATGCAATTTGAGTAGCAAAGGAGAGGTCTGGGGCAATGAGATAAACAGTCTCCCCCAGAAACCAGTCGTGACCATAGCCACCTCTAAGTGCTTCGAGGTTTTTTTCTAGACTATTGTGCATACGTTTACTTTCTTCGCAGCTATTTCACTGCAGGGTAGGGTTTTGGGAAATGACAAGTTCGACAATCTGGGTAGCCCAGGTGTCTATATCAGCTGGTTTGATCACGAGAACTTTGCCAGTCAGACTGAAGAAATCTTTTTTGCAGGGTTCGCTACTTAAAGCATCAGCCAGATCCCTTCTGTACTGTTCAAGCATTTCAGGATTGGCTTTAATTCCTGCCACAAACTTTTGGTCAGGATTTCCGTCGTGTTCCATGAAGAATCGGTAAACATCATCCAAGTTTCCTAAGGGTGCCTGGCTTTTTCGGGCGAGGTATTCGTCCGTAGTCTCTGGTTTCGACATGATTTGGTTCCTCAACTGTTGGTGTTAAAGACTGTGCATACATCTGCAAATCTACAACAAAAATAAGCTTTTGTCGATGGTTCGCACGCTGCATAAAAGTGGTAGACTGAGCATATGTTTGAACGACTGTATCGACAACTCTCAAATGATATCGGGATAGATTTAGGAACTGCTAACACGCTTGTGTATGTAAAAGGTAAGGGAATAATCATTAGGGAGCCCTCCGTTGTTGCCCGTCACAAAAAAACGAAACAGATTGTCGCCATAGGTCGTGAGGCTAAACGAATGCTTGGAAAAACA
>CAYVOJ010000019.1:6616-14305 GCA_964453485.1 uncultured Candidatus Saccharibacteria bacterium | reverse complement strand
TAGGGGTTACGCCAAATCGTTATCTTTTAATAGATGAGTACCATACTACAATAGAAAAACAGTGAGCGCAAGTTCTCTAAGATAAAATGGCAAGCCTCTCGGTTTGCCATTTTGATTAAGTGCCCATTGGGGGCTTCCCTCGCGCCTAGGGTTTTTTGGGACCTTAATCACGCCCCGTCTGCGATCGTCAACTCTTCCAGATCATTTCAGTCTCCTCGGTTGTTTGTCAGATTTTTACGCATCTGACGGAGGCGTTTCGATCTTCACTAGTGCCACACCATAGTAGTCTCCTGGTTGTTTGGCGGCGCTTGGGTTACATAATTACCAGCACCAAAAAAGAATGCTTAATATATTATATCATTTATTAAGTGTAATGTCAATAGATGTAATATTCTTGCTAAAGTAAAGCGTTTTTCAAAAAAAGTATTCGCATGGTACTATACAGACACTATGATTATCACTCATTACGGACGTCAGCATTTCAAACTTCAGGTAGGAGATACTACCTTTGCTATTAACCCTGTTTCAAAAGAGGGGAAAGGTAAAACCGCAAAGTACGGCGCAGATGTGTGTCTTATAACAACGAATCACCCTGACTATAATGGTGTAGAGCAGACAGAGCATGGAGGGAAAGTTCCTTTTGTTATTAAAGGTGCAGGAGAGTATGAGGTTGCTGGTGTTTTCATTAAAGGGTTTGGTACAGAAGTTGAGCTTAAGGAAGGCAAAACTTCTAAGGTCTACCAAAACACAAGTTATTGCTTCACGCTAGATGGTATACGTGTGACCTTCCTCGGTGCACTTTCGCAACCGCTTGCTCCAGCGCATAAAGAAATTATTGATGAAACAGATGTACTCTTTGTTCCTGTTGGTGAAGATGGGTTCCTTCTTAATTCATACGATGCACACAAGCTTGCTGTATCACTTGAGCCGCATCTCATCATTCCAATGGACTATCATGAGCAGTCACTTCCTATTTTTCTAAAGGAAGCTGGTGCTGAAAAAATTGAACCAGTTGAAAAATTAACTATTAAGAAAAAAGATATTGAATCAAAACTAGGTGAAGTGGTACTCTTCCACGAAATGTAATCTTCGTAAGAGGTGCCCTCTGGTATACTCTGTGTATGAAGTTTATGAATATGTCTAAGTTCTCTTACAAGAACTATGTGCGCTATCTCCGGAGACAAAGCCTCTATGTGCAGGAGATTCATGCTCTTGTTTTTGCGGCGAGCATCACGCTTGTTGTGGCGGGGTGTATTCTCTACTACGACTATGGTTTTTGGCATGATGTTTATGTGCGCACCGAAGGAATGGATGTGGTAACGGTAAACACTGTAAAGCAGGAAGCTCTTTTAAGTGATGAGTCTCCAGGGGAGATGATTTCTGGCTTTTTTAGTGAAGCAAAGACGCGATTTGGTTCGCTCGGGAAAGAAGGTGTCTCTCTATTGCAGGGTAAAGAGGTTTACACAAATACTGGTAAGTAGCAACGAGACAATTTTTCTAGCTACACCTTTCTTCTCACAACCTCTTTTCTGGAGAACGATGTATTTTTCTGCTGAAAATCATCTCCTTCTCGGCTCGTCAGCCTCCGAAAGTCTCCAGAAAAAAGATTGCTCGTGATAGGTGTTGGGGCCGCTTTTTATGAAGCTATAATCACTTCGTTTATGTGTATTTCTGGTAATTCTTTTGTCGACGCGCAAGGCGATTTATGCTATACTACAGGGATCTTAATCTATACACATAATTCATCTCGCTATGGCAAAAAAGACTTCTCAAGCAGCAGACAGTGAAGCGATACCAGAGATCCGAACAGGGTTGAAGGCGGTAAATATTGCAGAGGAAATGCGTGAAGCATATCTCGACTATGCGATGAGTGTGATCACGTCACGCGCGCTTCCTGATGCGCGAGATGGATTAAAGCCAGTGCATCGCCGTATCTTGTACTCGATGAACAACATGGGGCTCACTGCCGGAGCAAAGTTCCGCAAGTCTGCGACTATCGTAGGAGATGTACTTGGTAACTATCACCCACACGGCGATGCTTCTGTATATGATGCGATGGTGAAATCAGCTCAGGATTTCTCCTATCGATATCCACTTGTAATGGGTCAGGGAAACTTCGGATCACTCGACGGAGATGGTGCTGCGGCATACCGTTATACAGAAGCGAAGATGTCACGTCTTTCTATGGAAATGATGCGTGATATTGAAAAAGATACCGTGCTCATGTCTCCTAACTATGACGGTACAAAGAAAGAGCCGTCTGTGCTCCCAACGGCTGTTCCGAACCTTCTTTTAAATGGAACGCTTGGTATCGCGGTAGGTATGGCGACAAATATTCCTCCACACAATCTCACAGAAGTGATTGATGCGACAACACATTTGATCGATAACCCTCAAGCTACAACAGAGGATCTTTGTGAGTATGTAAAAGGGCCAGACTTTCCAGTGGGAGGTATTGCGTTTGGTCAGTCAGATATTCGTCAGGCTCTTGCAACAGGGCGAGGTGGAGTTGTGGTTCGTGGAGAAGCGGAAATTTTTGAAACAAAGAACGGGCAATTCCAAATTATCATCACCTCTATTCCTTTCCGTGTCGTTAAAAGTAATTTGATAGAAAATATTGCTGATCTCGTGCGTGACAAGAAGATCGACGGTATCAAGGGGCTTCGCGATGAGTCAACAAAGGATATTCGTGTGGTTATTGATTTAAAGAGCGGAGCTCAGCCACAGAAAGTTTTAAACTATCTCTATAAACACACAGAACTAGAGAGTACTTTCCACTACAACGTGGTGGCACTTGTTGATGGTGTACCACAAACGCTTTCTCTTAAGGGTGCGCTTGAGTCATTTATCGGTCATCGAAAGGAAGTTGTGCGTCGTCGTACAGAGTTTGATTTGAAGCGTGCACTTGAGAAAGAGCATATTTTGCTTGGACTTAAAAAAGCCCTTGATCATATTGATGAAATCATCAAGACTATTCGTGCCGCAAAAGATACACCGGACGCTCATGCAGAGCTCGTGAAGAAATTTAAATTCTCAGATATTCAGGCGACAGCGATTCTTGAAATGAAGTTGCAGCGTCTAGCCGGACTTGAACGTAAGAAAATCGAAGATGATCTCAAGGCAGTGCAAGCGCTTATCGCAGAACTTCAAGCTATACTCTCATCGGTAAAGAAAATGATGAGTATCATTAAAGATGAGCTAAATGATATTAAGGGCAAATACGGAGATGAACGCAGAACGAAAATCGTAAAGCATAAAGCAAAAGAATTTAACCCAGAAGATTTGATCGCTGATACGGAACAAGTACTTGTGTACACTTCTGGTGGCTATGTGAAGCGTACTGATCCTACTGAATTCCGAACACAAAAGCGTGGTGGAGTTGGAGTAGTAGATATGAATACCAAAGAGGAGGATTTCGTAACGATGTCACTCACTACGTCTACGCACAGCGACCTTCTCTTCTTTACTGATAAAGGAAAGGCATATCAAATTAAGATGTATGACCTCCCAGAAGGGAAGCGTGCAACTCGTGGAAAATCTATCATGAACTTTTTGCAGCTAAGTGACGGTGAAAAGGTGACCAGTATTTTGCCGATGTCAAAAGACGTGAAAGCTATGCAGGGTGTTTCTCTTATGATGATTACTAAAGAAGGAACGGTGAAGAAATCAGCAGCTGAGAGTTTCAAGGATGTGCGCCGAAATGGATTGATCGCAATTCGTCTCGAAGACAAAGATGAACTTCTCGCAGCACTTTTTGTAACAGGAGAAGATAATGTAATTCTCACAACACAAAATGGTCAGTCTATTCGCTTTAACCACACTGATGTGCGAGAAATGGGACGTACTGCTGCGGGGGTGATCGGCATGAAGCTTGATAAGGGGGATAGTATTGTAGCAGCTGACAAGATTCTTGCAGGCATAAAAGGCGCAGAGCTACTTGTTGTAACAGCAAATGGTTATGGAAAGAAAACAAAACTCTCTGAATATAAAACACAGAAGCGTGGAGGTAGTGGGATTAAGACAGTAAAAGTTACAGCAAAGACAGGGGCGCTTATTGTGGCTCGTGTGGTCACTGGAGAGAATGAAGAATTGCTCGCGGTATCGAAAGAGTCTCAAGTGATTCGTACAGAACTCGCATCTATTCCAACACTTGGACGAGATACACAAGGAGTGAGGGTGATGAAGTTACGTGAAGGGGATTCTGTTGCAAGCTTTAACTTACTCTAAAACTCAGGGGTCATAAAAACAACTCACATGCTTCGTGAGTTGTTTTGTTTGGTAATGGCAAACATTGTTGTGCCTTATCCTATTGACCGACATGAGGTGTGGGGCTACACTTTGAATATGTCATCTATTCATATGAGAATTCTTTCTTTAGCAGCTCTCCTTCTTACTCCGTATTACACCTTCGCCGCATCGAATGCTGGCTTCGAAGGATTAAACACCCTTATTCGATCATTCGCAGATGGTGTTGTGCGCTCTACAGGCTACATGATGTTCACTCTCGCGGTCGTCGCCTTCTTCTGGGGCATCGTACAATTCATCTGGTCCGCCCGCCAAGGATCTGATGGTAAAGAAAACACAAAAGGAAAACAATTCATGCTCTGGGGACTTATCGCTCTCTTTGTAATGTTCTCTGTGTGGGGAATTATTAAGTTTGCGCAGGGGGTGTTTAAGATACAGGGAGACAATACTATTATTGTGCCGGATCTTAACTTTAAGTCGAGCACTAGTCAGACAGGTGTCGCTCAACCAAATATAACCCAGCCTGCATCAGGAACGGTTACAATGTGCCCACCAAGTGATATAGAAAATGGTAGATGTTTTGATGGTTCAGCAAATTGTTCACCAAATGGTTGTACTATTGTTCCCGCAAAAAATGGCACCCAAGTCGCTCCAGGTTCGGGAGGTTCAGGAGGTGCCGCTCCTACATCTAATCCGGCAGCAAGTAGTGGGGGCGGGGTTGGTGCAAATAACGGAGCGGCAGCTACTGTAAGTAGGGGCGCAGGATCGTCAGCAACAGCTCAACCGGCCGTTTCTGGTGCAAGGACTGCCGCCGCCGCAAAACCATTTACTGCAAATGATCGCCTAGGTGGAAACCTGGGCCTTTTTGGTGAGGAAGCATCGCTCGGTATTTCTGGATCAAGAACAGGAGCGTCAGCGGCTGGTAGATCTTCAGCTTCTGCACAACAGAATACTTCTCCAAACGGACTTGTTACTATTTTTAATAATACGGTAAATGGAGTTACAGGTACTATTAGAAATGTTTGGTCTAGAATAACAGGAGGTACAGACACTCGGTCAACATTAATTCAAGAAACTGATGGATGGAAATATTATTCAGACGGCACTGCTATCGGACCAGATGGAACCTACTACTTTCAGGGTAAAGCTGTGACTGGTCAAGGTGGCCAAGGTGCACCAACAAGTAATGATACTTCTTGTGGGGAAGGGTTTAGTTATGATGCAGAATCTGGTGGATGTAGCTCTGTTTGTGGATCAGGATTTAGTTATGATAGTGAAAGCAGTGGGTGTGTCTCAACAGACAGAGGGTCACCAGAGGAATCTAATTCTCTTTTAGAGGATCAGTCTGGTCTGCAAACACAAGATGACCCTTACGGTATTGGTTATCTTGGTGGGGAGGGTGAATAGGTGATGGATAACAGGTTATGAAGCGGATTATTTTTTTGCTAAGTTTGAGTCTGCTTCCTTCTTCTGTACTTGCTGCGAATTCTTTTACGGCAGGGCTAGGAAATCTCGATGACCTGATACGCTCTTTTGCTAACGGGGTTGTTCGTTCAACCGGGTACCTCATGTTTACGTTAGCGATAGTCGCCTTCTTCTGGGGCATCGTACAATTCATCTGGTCCGCCCGCCAAGGATCTGATGGTAAAGAAAACACAAAAGGAAAACAATTCATGCTCTGGGGACTTATCGCTCTCTTTGTAATGTTCTCTGTGTGGGGAATTATTAAGTTTGCGCAGGGGATTCTCAAAATAGAAGGGATGAATACTATTACCGTTCCGACACTTGGTTTTTCCTTTAAAGGAAAAACTGCTTCACCGACTGTAGCCGCACCTGCTTCAGTACCTGGTCAAAAAGTTACAGCAACTGCGCCAGCTACTCCAGGTGCAGTTGCTACGAACCTTCCTACAGAGGAAGCGCCTGTACGTGATCCTGAAGTAGCGGCTAAGCAAATAGCAACAGATAAAGAAGAATGCTTGGAGCACGATGGTAAACCTGTGACGGTAAATGTTATCGGAGGAAAAAGTTGGGTGAAGTGCGACGATCCTTCTGGTGGGACAGTCACTTCAGCGGCATCAGGTAAATATATTAATGGGCGTTCGTGTACAACAGACAGTGAATGTGACTCGGGAAATTGTGGTTGGTACGTAGAACCTGAAACAGGTACTTCTGCAAAGTATTGTGCATCTGAAGTGGTGCTTGCTGAAACAAAACCTCAAGATACGCAACCTGTTCCCGGAGGTAAAGCCTTTGATCCAGATCCTTATATTTTAATACGAACATGTGAAAATGCCGGCAGTAACGCTAAGACTCTTAGTGAAAAAAATGATGCCCAAGCAGCTTGTCCTTGCTATCTTTGGGGAGGAACATATAAGCCTGAGCCTAACACATGCACCGTTCCTCAGTACGGTGTGGTTGCATTTCGAGGAGATGCGCAACAGCTTGATAAAGATATACAGTTTTTAACAACATGCAGAACCGTCTATAAAGGAAGACTAGATAATAAAAAATGTATAACCTCACGAGGTGTATTTGCTTCAAACGAAAGCTTTGAACAGGACCTGCTCGCATTGACGTGTACAGAAAAGCTTAAAGGGCGTCTTACTAAAAGTAATGAGTGTGTTGACGGAAACGGAAAGGCTTTAGCCTTTTCGGAAGAAGAAACGTGTTACTTACTAGGGGCAAGCTTTAATGTAAAAACAAAAAAATGTGAAAGTGCGGCATCTTTCTTAAACAAAGAAGATTTCGTGCCATTTGAGTAAGTTGATTCTCCACTACTCACGCTCCACAGTAGCCTGTATACTATCTATATGTTTTTAACTCCAGATCATCTTGTGCGTGAGCTATATCTAAAACCAGGAGACCGTGTTGCAGACATTGGTTGTGGAACAGGGGCATATACAATTGCACTTGCGCGAGAAGTGGGGGATATAGGAAAAGTATATGCTGTAGATGTGCATCGTGAGGCGCTGCACACACTTGCGGGTACGCTTGAGAGGCAGAAGTTTTTGAATGTAGACACAGTATGGGCGGATGTCGAACGTTCAGTGCCTATTGAAAAGTATAGTTTGGATGCTATTGTTGTATCAAATGTGCTATTTCAGCTAGATCATATAGCTAGCGCCCTCACCACCATCTCCACACTTTTGAAACCGGAAGGGCAAATGCTCGTCGTGGAATGGAGCGGTTCACATAACGGCATAGGTCCACATAAGGATCATGTGGTGACACCATTGTATGCAGAGGAGCTAGTGACTAAATACGGCTTTAGAATACAGAAGCGTCTACCTGCGGGTGCCTATCATTATGCTTTTATAGCAATTAGTGTGTAGTTGAGTTACTTTTAGCGAAGAAGGGGTAAGATAGAAGAGCGCGAAGCTGTAAACATAGCGCTCGTATGTCTTATATAAATAAAAATTTTAAAAAGTATTAAAATGCTTAAAA
>CAYVOJ010000019.1:0-6606 GCA_964453485.1 uncultured Candidatus Saccharibacteria bacterium | reverse complement strand
GTCTTCTTTTTCCCCCCCGCTCTTCTGTCTTATATAACTAAAATTGTGAAAAAGTCTTAAAGTCCTTCATCTAAACGTTCTCCACTACTCACGCTCCATAGTAGCCTGTATACTAATAGTATGCTTCAGAAGATTCTCATTGGTGGAGGGGTGCTCGCAGCACTTATCGCCATTCTTATTTTTTCAGGGAAGTTACCTGTTGGTGGTGGCGCACAGCAGAATGCCATCGGAGATGTACAACTCTGGGGTGTTTTTCCTTCATCAGAAATGATTGGTATTGTAGATGCTTTTAACGCTCAAGCCAAAACATATCGTGTGGTGTATACCTATGTCAGCCCAGAAACGTTTGAACGAACTCTTGTAGAAGCACTAGCTTCTGGGACAGGTCCGGACGCTATCCTTGCACCCTATCAAATCATACTCTCACAGCAAAGTAGAATTTTTCCATTTCCAATAAGCTCTCTGTCTGAGAAAACATTTAAAGATGGTTACGTGGATGGTGCAGCTGTGTTATGGTCCCCAGCAGGAGCACTTGCGCTTCCTGTTGCGGTAGAGCCAATGGTTCTTTTCTTTAACCGCACTCTTTTCTCAAAACATGGTATTGTAACTCCTCCTACGTATTGGGATGAAGTAACGAGCATTGTACCGTCTCTCACTATCGAGAGTGTCCAGTCAGGATTTTTGGAAAGTGGCATAGCGCTCGGCTCGTACACTGTTCCATATATAAAAGATATTATTATGACTATTGTGACACAACTTGGACAAGTGCCAGTACTTTTGCAATATAATAACGATGGCTCAGTCGCTGCGGATGTGCTCGTGAATACTCCGCTTACTGAAGGGGGTACTGTGCTTCCTCTTGAAAGCACACTTCGCTTCATGACACAGTTCACTGATCCGCTTAAAGCGACATACACATGGAATCAATTCGCGGGGAATGCTACAGATCTTTTCGTGGCAGAAAAACTTGCTATGTATATTGGTTACGCCGGAGAGCTTCCTGTGCTTCGCGACAGAAACCCAAAGATGGATATTGACATGACCTACCTTCCTCAAACAAGGAATTACAATACGTTTGTGACAGGTATGCGCCTTTACGGTATAGCTGTTATGCGTCAGTCAAAGAATCCAACGGCTGCATTTGCTGTCGAGTCTGCATTCGCGGGAGATACATGGTCAACGCAGATAGCGCCCACTGTTGGAGCGAGTCCTGCTCTGCGTGGATATTTAGCGTCACTTTCTAGTCAGGCGGTACTTCAGAAAAGCCTTTTGGTGGCACGTGGTTGGTATGATATTAATCAACAGTCCACTGGAAATCTGGTAACTCAAATGCTTGCAGATATAGCAAGTGGTCGTCAGGATGTGTCAGACGCTGCGAGTGCTTTCGCAACTCGTATGTATGATGTATATAACCGCAGATAAGATATGAAAGTACGAACATACACGAATATAATTGCTAGACTACTTGTATCATTCTTTCTTGTAGGCGTGCTTACACAGAACGCATTTGCATATCAATTCGGAGATCCTCTATCAGGAGATGTTGCGCTTGGTTGTGGGACACTTGAAACGGGGCCGTGCCAGGTAACCGACATCCCCAACTTTTTTAAGAACATTATAATTGCTGGAGTATTTCTTGTAGCTTTTTGTATTTTGGTTGCCCTTATTTTTGCTATTGGGAAATATACTGCCAGTACTACCTCAGAAGGGATAGAAGGTGCAAAGAAGATCTTTCAGCAGAAAGCTTTACTTTTTGTCGTATTACTACTCCTTGTTGGTGGAGGGTTTTTAGCGATCTACGGAGCACTAGTAAAACCAGAGTACAGTGCAATACTACGACAGTGGTTTCCGCCTGTCTCTATTTCAATACCACAGATATTTGGGGTAACTACTGTGTATGCTGCGGATCAAGGTCACTTACCTAATCCTCTTGTAGTAGAAAGTCTTTATGATGTTGTCGTGATTATCTACCAGCTTGCTATGCGATGGATACTTATCCCGTATTTGATAGCATCATGGATTTATGCTGGATTTCTTTTTGTTCAAGCGCAGGGGGATCCTGCAAAACTTGCTACCGCACGCACGAAACTATGGAGGTCATTCGTTGGAACTATTATCCTTATGTTCTTGCTCGGTTTCGCATACGCTATACGTGATACAATTAATCAAATACTTGCATAAACCTATGACTTTTTCTCGCACTCTTATACTAGCACTACTGGTTGTCACTCCTAGTACACTTTTTGCACAGCAAAAACTCGGCACCTTGGTTGAATTTGCTGATACATTAGCTAATGGCGTTGTTACCTCTGTCGGATATTTGATGTTCACTCTTGCAATTGTCGGGTTCCTGTGGGGAATGGTGCAGTTCATCTGGGCTGCGCGCCAAGGGGATGGAGGAAAGGGGGTAAAAGAAGGAAAACAATTCATGCTCTGGGGACTTATCGCTCTCTTTGTAATGTTCTCTGTATGGGGGATTATCACCTGGGCACAAAGTATTTTAAATCTCTCTGGTAAAACTACTATTGTTATTCCAAGTGTACAGCTACTACCTGCTTCATCTGGAGCAAGGCAAGGGAGTAAAACACCACCAGTTGCTTGTACTTTTCCAAATGAAATGCAAGGTAATACATGTGTGAGTCAGGAGTGTCAAAGTTACCAGCCTCCGAATGGAAAATCTTGTGAATTTACAAGAGGTAAAAAAGATGGCATATGTGATGTGTCAGCAAGGTGTGTTTCAAACACACCTGGATCTCCTGGTTCGCAGCCACTATCAGTTACAGTTTGTATTGCGACAAGTAAAGACAAAAAAGTTTTTGGAACAAAGAATACTCAGGGAGAGTGCATACCAAGCTCTGCCTATAGAGGCAACTTTTGTTACGTTCCTGATTCAAACAAGCCAGGTGGAATTGGGAAGGTAAAAGAAGGTGAAGCCAATGCTGACCTTACTTGCAAAAAATAATAGTGTGCGTAAGGAAACATTCTTCACTTGCACACTTTACACTTCCGTATATACTTATAAGTACACTATAAACATATGAAAAAACTACTAGTATCATTATCACTTGCAGGTATGAGTATTGCACTCGCATCTGCGCAGCTTACAAATGTGCAGATCGGAGGTACAATCGGAGGAGTACCTGTTCAAGTCGGTAGTGGGAATGGTGGATCGCTCATCATCGGACAGCAGGCACAGGCAAATAGCGCTGTTGGAGGAAGTTTGATCAACCTGATTGCTCTTATTCAGAATATCGTTACACGTCTTGTACCGCTCGGTATTGGACTCGCGGTAGTTTCACTCTTCTTCGGAGTTATCATGTTTATCTGGAAGAGTCGTGATGATGAAAAAGAGCGTACAAAGTGGCTACAGTGGATGGGGGTTTCTGTTGTCGGACTATTCGTAATGGTAGGTGTATGGGGTCTCGTAGGATTCCTTTCATCAGTACTTGGTATTGGTCTTGGAGGATCTGCTCCAGTGCCTAGTATTCCTTACACACAGAACTAGTCTCTATCAACACAAACAAAAATTGCCCGCTCGGGCGATTTTTGTTTTAGTGATACACTGTATGTACTATGAATTCAGCTGTTGCCGCAACGGATACTATTTTTCAAAAAGTAATTGAATATTTACTGAATCCGCTCTATATCATCACGGTTGTTGTTGCTACGCTCTGGTTTTTGTACGGTGTTACGGTGCTATTGTTCCAAATGAATAATCCAGAGAAACGAGAACAAGCAAGAACCAATCTCTTATATGGCCTTATTGGACTGTTTATCATTCTGTCAGTTGGTGCGATATTTAAGATGATTAATGAAGTGGTGGGCGGTGGACTTGTGTATTAATCTACCATTCTAGAATCTACTATCTTCGTATGGTAGAATGACCTTTATGTCAGAAACATCTTCATCACAATTTCCAACAATGGAAGCAATCGTGTCTCTCTGCAAACGTAGAGGTTTTATTTTCCCCGGCTCTGATTTATATGGAGGGCTCGCCGGTACGTTCGACTACGGCCCTTATGGAGTGCTTTTAAAGCGAGCGGTAGAAAATGCTTGGTGGGATTTTTTTGTCACAAAACGTAACGACATGTACGGACTAGACGCTGCACAGATAAGTAGTGAAAAGATCTGGGAGGCAAGTGGTCACTTAGCAGGATTTCACGACCCTCTGATAGAAGATAGTGTCACAAAGAAAACATACCGCACTGATCATGTGCTTGAAGATGCTGGTATTTCAGCCGCTGGACTTACTCCAGAAGAAATGACGGCACTTATACAAGAGAAGGGAATAAAAAGTAAAGACGGAAATCCTTTCAGTGAAGCAAAAAACTTTAATTTGCTCTTCCCGGTACGCGTTGGTGCTTCAGGTGATACAAGTACTACAGCGTATCTTCGAGGTGAGTTAGCTCAGGGTATGTTTACAAACTATAAAAATATTTTAGATAGCATTCACCCGAAACTGCCATTTGGTATTGCTCAAATTGGTAAAGCATTTCGAAATGAAATTGCCGCTAGAGATTTCATCTTCCGTTCTCGCGAGTTTAATCTTATGGAATTCGAGTATTTTTTTGACCCGAGAAAAGGTGACTGGAAAGACCTTTTTGAAATGTGGCGCAAAGAAATGTATGCATGGATGGAGCATGTTGGTATTAAAACAGAATCCGCTCACGAAATAGAAAAAGCAGGAGTTGATCTTGCTCACTATTCAAAACGTACTATTGATATTGAATTTGATTTTCCTTTCGGTCAAAAAGAGCTTTATGGTCTTGCGTATCGCACTGATTTTGATTTGTCTCAGCATGAAAAATATAGTGGTATTTCACAAAGTTATGTTGACGACCAGACTGGTGAAAAGTTTATTCCCCATGTGCTTGAGCCTACATTTGGTATTGATAGAACGCTGCTTGCTATTTTAACAAGCGCATATGATGAGGAGGTTATTGGTGAAGGTGATACACGAGTGGTTCTCCATCTTCATCCTCGTATTGCTCCAGTGCAGATCGCGGTACTGCCCTTGTCTAAAAAGGAAGAGCTAAGTACACAAGCAGCTAGTCTTGTTCAATCACTAAAGAAGATTGCTCGGGTTCAGTATGACGAAACTCAATCAATTGGTAAACGTTATCGTCGTCAGGATGAAATCGGCACCCCATATTGTGTGACTGTTGACTTTGAAACCTTGGATGACAATGCGGTGACAGTGCGTGATCGAGATACCATGAAACAAGAAAGAATTCCGGTGACTGAGCTAGAGACGTACTTCTCTAATAAGCTTGGGAAATAAGGAATCCTTGCAATTTCCCCTAAATAAGGTATAATCTCTTAACTATGTCAAAAGCACAAGACCGTCTCATTCAGCTCAAAAATAAGGAAACAGGCGAAGTATACTGGACAGCAAAGAATAAAAAACTGGTAACTCGCAAAATTGAGCTTAAGAAGTATTCAAAAAAACTTCGAAAGCATATAACGTTTAAAGAGACCAAGAAGTAGTTTAGAAACTATAACAAAAAATCACTGTCCAAAACAGTGTTTTTTTGTTATGATGTCGAAGCGAACAGTTAGACATGCGTAGGATAGGTCTGAGGCGTTAAAGCATTGCTTCCGGGTGATGTGGAGCCAACCCTGAAATAGGACCCTTGTGTAACTGTCGTCTCGAGTGAAAGAAAGGATGGATAGCAGCATATTCCTCGAGTTTATTTGGGCCTATAGTTTAATGGTAGAACAACGGCCTCCAAATCCGTTGGTCGAAGTTCGATTCTTCGTGGGCCCGCAGAACAAGCAAAATCCCTAGATTATACTCTAGGGATTTTGCTATTTACTAAAAGAAAAAGATAGACATTCTTGCTATACTTTTTCTTATGGAACCAATCAAAAACTTCGAGCTACTCTCATTTGCTGAAAAAGCAAAATTAAAACTTATAAATTTTCTATCTATCAAACTCGGTACATGGGGTATAAGTGGTGCCGTTGCTCTTGGCGGAGGCTTAGCAACTCAGTCTGCCGTTCGTATAAAGTATAATTATGACCCAGTAGAGCACGCTCTTCTAAAAGAAGAAATGGAACAGCCGAGAACTAGCACGTTTGAGGATTTTAAAAAAGATAGAAAAGAGGGCACGAGAAAAGCAATAAGTAATCTTGGTAAAAAACTGCTTTCACAAGGTAAAGAAGCTGCTACTCATCCAAAGGAGTATATTAAAAATACAGATATGTATAAGACTTTGCGATTGAACTACCTAAATAGTTTTGAAGTTATTGATGATGCGTCTCTTTTCCTTCCTATGATTCTTATCTACATAGCTCTTGCTGGGTATATCAACAGAAAATTAGCTCACATAAAAGGGGATGTTGTGATCAAAGAGCAATTTAGGCAGATTGCAGAAAAGATGAATGAACTAATTGGTGTCTTTAATCCCATAGCAGATCGTATTCAGTCACAAGGTATTGAGAGTCTTTCCCCAGAAGAAGTGGCTGAGGTGAGGAGATTACTTAAAGAGATAGGGTCAGCCTTACCTGAAGGTGATGAGCTGGACGCTTTAATTTCCGAGTCACCGAATAAACCAGTGGATGGCTTGAAATAGTTTGCTTATCAACTACCAACTACCTCCTACT
>CAYVOJ010000018.1:0-14448 GCA_964453485.1 uncultured Candidatus Saccharibacteria bacterium | reverse complement strand
CAAGTTGAGTACATACCTGGGTATATGAGGTATCATCGTTTTGCTTCACTGGTCACGCGCGTACCGTATCCGCTTACCGTACTTGCTAATCTGGAGAATACCTACTGGGCAATTAGAGAGTCTCTTATGCAAGAGTTCGGTACAACAAAGGACATTACGATTCTTGAGGTTGGAAGTGGGCTAGGATACCTCACCTACAGTCTCTCTAAAGCCGGGTACAGTGTAACGGGACTTGAACTTTCTCATGAGGCTGTAGCAAAGGCAAAACAGCGATATGGTGATTTATATGAAGCGGGGGATTTATTTGTTGTTGCAAAAACAAAAGAAGGAACATATGACTGCGTTGTTATGACAGAGCTCATTGAACATGTAGAAGATCCAAAGGCGTTTATTATGGCAGCGCTCTCATTACTAAAACCAGGAGGCAAGCTCATTATGACTACCCCGAATAAAACAAATTCATATGAAGGGGCTATTTGGCAAAGCGACGTACCCCCGGTCCACTTGTGGTGGTTTGCGGAAGAAAGTATGAGTAAGCTTGCGAACTCTCTTGGGGTAACGTGTCGCTTTCTTGATTTTTCTCCTTACACAAAAAAGTTTTTTGAATATGGCTCTAATGCAACCATAGAACAAATACAAGCTAGTCTTCCGCGGCTGCTCGCAAATGGAGACGTTGACCCATTGCAAAAAGTTACAAATTGGAAAACAGCGCTTTTTGGTGTCAGGCTGCATTCACTTTTGGCATACATAAAACTAAGACTTGGTCACAAAACACGGTCAAGCAGGTCCTCATCAATGTGTGTTATTTTTACGAAGTAACTGAGTGTAAAAAAGATACCCCTCAAGGATAAGTGCGCGTAGCGCGAACAGACATAAAACACCATAACGAAGGATACTTCCTTTAGCGAGGGCTTCTATCATATTCCATTGTGCTTTATATAAACCAAGATCAGTAGGGGTGTATCTATGTTTTAACAGTACACGAACATTTCCTTGCAGCATTCCTCTGGCTTTAATAAGTTTGTGCTTATTATTATGTTTAGATAGATTGTCGCATAGCAGTGTTGATCGTAGAGATGCTACGCAGAGAATTTTTTCTGCATGAGCGGTGTTGTATGCATACACACGATACATGAAGTCGAGCTCGTCACCCCCAAAGAAAAGATTCGTGTCGTATAGTCCTAGTACATCAAAGAATTTTTTTGTAAAAAGAATGGTTCCGCCATGGACAAAATCTACCGACGGGGTTGGGTCTTGTTCAATTGCTAAGGGTAACTCTTTTCGTTCTCGCGTGGGAGGTATGGCTGGCATACGACTCGATCTATTGAGTGTGCACCCAAGTCCAAGCAGGGTAGGGTTGGTGCTCGCCGGAACACCAACTACGTGCGCCCCGGTAGATTCTCTGTCGTTAAGAAGTTGAGCGAAACATCCTGGGTGAAAAATGATATCGTTATTAGTTACAAGAATATATTCGTAACCCATATCTCTTGCTTGCTGTATTACGACATTGATCGCATAGGCGTACCCATAGTTTTTTGTATGCTTGGTGACTGTGTGAGGTATAGATGTTTTCCAGGACTGTAGTTTTGAATATGTCTCGTCAGAAGAGTTGTTGTCAACAAAAAAAACATGCTCTACACATTCACTATTCTCTTCAAGGGATGGCAAGAAAAAAGAAAGATTTTCTTCAGCGTTGTAGGTTACCGTAACGACAGCAAGTTTGTTCATGAAATGTATTTTACCATACTAAGCGATCGGCAGAGTTATGTTATACTGTAAGGATATTCTAGGTCAAGCAGGTTCTTATTATTGCCACTCCTCACATGTCTTCAACAATATTTAATCACGTCAAAGCAGGCTGGCAGCATGCCGGCTTTCAGAAATATTTTAAAAATACAGGGTGGGCACTTTTTGGTAAAGTGTTTAGTTTAGGTATTTCTTTTATTACGAGTATTTACGTTATTCGTCATCTTGGTCCATCAAACTACGGACTCCTTACTTTTTCAGTAAGTTTTGTTAGCCTCTTTTCTTTCATTGCTTCGCTTGGAGTTGATTCAGTGCTGTACCGTGAGCTTTCAAAAGACATTTCAAAAAAGGATGAATTAATAGGAACAGCTTTATTTCTTAAAGTGATTGCTTCTTGTGTCGCTATTTTAGCAATATGGGTCACCATGTTTCTCATAAATACTGATGCGATTACTAAGCTCCTTATTGCCATTAATTCCTGCACGCTCTTATTTGCTTCTTTTACAGTTATTGGCTACTACTTTCAAGCTAAAGTACAGGCTCGATATCAGGCCATTTCTCTCATTGGGGTGACACTTATTTTAAATACACTAAAAGTGCTTGTGCTGTATTTTAATAAAGGCATGATCTATTTTGCATTTGTGTTATTTTTGGAATATATTTTGTACGCTCTTTTTACATTCTATTTTTACAGCCGCTCAGGAAATAGATTGCGAGACCTAACAGTAAAGAGCTCTGTCGCATATTCACTTCTTAAAGATTCTTGGCCACTGATGCTTTCTTCTGCATTTATTATTATTTACACGAGAATAGACCAGGTCATGCTTAAGTTCATAACGACAGATTTTAACGTAGGAATATATGATGCCGCAGCCAGAATTTCAGAGGTTTGGTACTTTATACCAGCGCTCATTATAAGCTCAGTATTTCCGGCAATCATTAATGCGCAAAAAGTAGATGTAGCAATGTTTACTGGCAGACTTACTAAGCTGTATAGTGTGCTCTTCTATATGTCATTTCTTGTTGCTCTCCCAATTACGTTTCTTTCTGACATGATCATTAGGACAATTTATGGGCCAGCTTTTATACAAGCTGGGGGAGTGCTTAGTATTTATGTGTGGGCGGGAATACCGGTCTTTATCTCTATGGCAGTAAATACGTATCTCCTTGCAGAGAACAAAAACACCGTGGCATTCGTCAGTTCTGTTATTGGTATGGTCACTAATGTGCTTCTTAATCTTTGGTTCATACCTCTCTACGGTGTTTATGGCGCAGCATATGCTACGCTCATATCTTACTCGCTTGTTCCTCTCTCTGTTATCCTTTTCAAAGATACTAGGGGACAGCTCGTACTTATTAAAAATGGTATCACGATGCCATTTGTGTGGTTTGCAAAAACAGTATGGAAATAGCAACTACTAAAAAACTTACAGTAGGTGTGCTTACCTACAACAACCCACAAGGTCTCGAGGTGCAGATTGATACTATTGTATCTCAGATACAAGGAAATGACCTTTTAGAAAAAGAAATTGAAGTGCTGGTGTCTGATAATTCAGATAACACTGACACTAAAGATCTTGTCGAGAAAAAGTACCGTGAACTTCCGTGGTTTACTTATAGTAAAAATCCAGTAAATATTGGTTTCGACAGAAATGTAGATGCGGTGCTAACAAAAGCGAAAGGTCTTTTTTGTTGGACATTAAGTGATAATGATACGCTTGCTCAAGCTGGGATAGCTGCAATGTATGACGTAGTTAAGGCACATGCTACTGCCGGACACATCATTATTAGTGAGCTGAGTAGCACCAGTGCACCTATTGTATATACAAACACCGAAGCATTATTACGTGAACGAAACTATGAAACCATTGTCGGAGGACTTATTTCTCGTAACGTTTTTAATACAGCGTACCTACCTCAAAAAAGAGGTCGTTACTATGACAATCAATGGTTTCATCTTTCTGTCGCACTCGAAGTCGGCGCCACACATACACTTGTCCTTGCTCCTGATGTCTTTTTACACAAAGAAGACAGTGTCTGTGGTTGGGCAAAGAATGGTCATACCTTTATTACCTTTACAAGTCTTCATGCTATAGTGATGAATCTAGGAGAATTCGGGTACTCTCAAGAGTTTTTACGTACATATCATCGTGCTTTTTTGCGGGCACTGCCGCATCAAATTGTAACAGGAAAGCTATATGGACTTCGCTTCGCTAGAAAAAGCATACTTCTTTTGTATAAGCATACGAACAAAGATCTATCTTTTTTCTGTATCGGGCTTATACTGCTCGCTATCCCAACACCTTTTTATAAGCTAGCACGAATACTATGGAAAAAATTGTAATTTTTGACTCAGGAATACCAAAAGGTGGAGATAATAAGATTTTTGATCGCGCTTTTGCGTCACGTATTAGTCACACATTGTTACCAATGTGTTACCTTACTGAAGAGCTTGCAAAGCTTGGTATCAGATCAATTACACCAGACGTATTTCTCTCGTCTCCTCAACTATATAAATATAAACAAGTTCTTTTGCTTTCACATCTTGTCTCTCCTTATACTGAAGAGCTTATTGCACACGGTGTGACGCCACTGCTTATGACCTGTCAGGAGTCACCATTTATTGCGACACGATTTTTCATTAATCTTCGCCACTACACAGCATTGTTTAAAAATGTCATGCTCTTTCCTGGAATGAAAAAGAGGGCAAGTGAAAAAACAAATTTTATTCCAATGTACTTCCCAGAATACTTTGTGCCAGATACAACTCGCAAGAGTATTCCTTTCTCGGAAAAGAAGTTCATGGTGTATATCGCCTCAAACAAGGAAACAAAAAATCTCGTTAAGACTTTCATTATAAAAATACTCTATGGTTTTAACGTGCAGCTTATTTACGCATTGCGAAGAAAAATGATTCGTCACTTTTCAGATACCGGCAATGATTTTGATTTATATGGAAGGGGGTGGCAAAATGAACAGGAATCATATATAGCAAAGGTGTATAAAGGTGAGGTTGATGATAAAGAGGCAATGTTGCGAGGATATAAGTTCGTCCTTTGTCTTGAGAATGCCGTTTTCCCTGGATACATTACAGAAAAAATATTTGATTGTTTCTTTGCGGGGGCAGTGCCTATCTATATTGGCGCGCCTGACGCTTCTTTATATATACCAAAAAATACGTACATCGATGTGCGCGATTTTAAAACGCTTACCGATTTAGATCAGTATCTTAGAACTATGTCTGAAGATATGTATAACGAGTACTTAAAGAACATACAAGTATTCCTTGCCTCACCTTCATATGCACAATTTAGTCATACAAAATTCGCAGAAAAAGTTATTGCACTTATTCAGGCTGCATAGTATATGAGTACTCCCACCACAGCACTTACCATTGCAATCCTGACGTATAACCGCGAGGGATATTTGCGAGAGTGCTTAGAGAGTTTGACGAAGCAGACATTTACGGACTTTGAAGTAATTATTTTTGATAATGCGAGTGATTACGACGTGTCATCTTTTTTAAAGGAATTTCCAGGGCTTCGTATTCGTGTCGATGCCAATGAGAAAAACATAGGAGGGATCAACAACTTCTTAAAAGTTATTTCGTACCCATTCACATCTCCGTATGTGATGATGTTTCATGACGACGACACAATACATCCGAGCTATTTAGAAAAGGCGTGTGGCCTTCTGGCATCACATGATGATGTGGTGTGGGTTGGTTCAGATATCACTTTTGTGCCACATGCGACGCATGAAAAAATGACAGCATTTGAGGTAGTGGAAAGTACTAATCCGTTTACAATTGTGAATGATCAAGAGCTTATTATCCGTCTCATGAAAGGGTTTAATCTTGGATTCGGGTCTATTATCTACCGTAGAGAGGTGCTGGAAAAAGCTATTTCAAGACACGAGGAGTTCGACAAGTGGCTTGATCGTCCGTTTGCTATTGATTTAGCGCTTTCTCATACAGTTGCATTGAGTACAGAGCGGTTTATTAACTATCGTATACATGACGGACAGGATTCACAATTTATCGAACCAAAAAAATTGCAGTGTGCCATAAACCTCTTCCGCTACTATAAAGAAAAAAAGAATAATCCGTCCAGCTATTTTTTTAGAATGTTACTTTCAAACAGCGCTATCAATACTGCTTTTCATGTCGCTTCTACCTACGCACAGTTTTTTGCCATACTTAGAGAGTTTAAAAAAGCTGAGCTATTTTCTTGGTATACCATTGGCCCACGAGGGATATTGTATCTCTGTAAGTTTATATATAGAAATCTAAAAAGTCATCTAGCATAGTCGCAATAAAAAAGAGCCCTGCAGGGCTCTTTTTTATTGCTGTATATTATTTTTTATACTTTGCTAAAAATGCATCGAGCGTATCTTGGAGATAGGTAATTTGTTCGTCATTTAGTCCATGATGACAAGCAAGAACGAACCCGTGCTTCATGATGTTGTCCGTATTTGGAAATGCATCACTTATTTTTCTATTAACAATTTTTTTAAATCCTGGTTGCTTGAGAATGTTTCCTGCAAAAACAGGGCGAGTCTGAATGTTGTTGTCTTCAAGGAATGTTACAATCTCAAGTCGAGTAAATGGAGCCTTAGGCTTAATAATGAGAGGAAAGGTGAGCCATGCTGTTTCTGTTTTTGGAGTTTGTGTCGGCAGGGTGAAGTAGGTATCACGTCCATCAGCAATGAATTTCATCATTCTGTCGAAGTTTTTTCTGCGTTGATCCAAAAATCCAGGAAGGCGCTTCATTTGAGCAAGCGCAAATGCTGATGAGATTTCAAGAGGAAGGAAGTTGTATCCAATTTCACTGAAAATAAACTTATTGTCATACGGAACATTTCCAATTTTTCCATTGAATCTGTTTTTAATAAGTTCTGAGTTAGCTTTCTCTCCAAAAAGTGAAGACTGGCGACCCCACCCACGAAGCACCTTGAGACGCATTTCCCACTTCGGATCGTTCACCATAATCATTCCTCCTCCTCCTGCACCGTTAATGATGTGTGAGCCATAAAAACTAGTTACTGAAATGTCAGAATGTATGCCAGTCGGCTTTCCTTCAAAAGTTCCACCAAGCGTGTCGCAAGAATCTTCGATAAAGAAAAGCTTATGCTTCTTCGCCAGTGCTGAAAGTTCCTTCATGTTAGGAATGTTTCCCATAAGTGATGGGATCATGAGCGCTTTTGTTTTTTTCGTAATAGCTTTCTTTACTTGTTCAAGGTTCACGAGATAGGTAGATGGGTCTACATCGACAAAAACTGGAACAAGTCCTTTCTGTACAATAGGAGCGACTACTGTCGCAAAGGTAAGAGCGGGGGTGATTACTTCAGAACCCTTAGGAAGGTTAAGTAGCTCAAATGCAAGGAGGTTCGCTGATGATCCTGAGTTCACCATGACACCGTATTTCTTTCCGAACATTTTTGCAACCTTTGCTTCGAACTCAGTTGTCTTATCTCCGAGTGCTGTATTTCCTTTTAGCACTTCTACAACAGCGTCAATTTCCGGTTGACCATGTACAGAAAAACCGTACGGAACGCGTAGTTTTGTTTGTTTTGTTTTTGCCATAATGATTACGTATATGCGGGATGAATAATTGCTTATTAAATATACCAGATAGAGTCCCTTTTTAAAAGAAACAGAATGTATTTATATTTTGGTAAAATTACAAAAAGGCTGTATACTAGTACTATATTATACTCGTGTCGTCAAGGATGCCACGCCCTCATTCATGAAAGAATTTTATAGAAATAAAAAAGTGCTGATCACAGGACATACTGGTTTTAAGGGTGCGTGGCTTTCACAGATACTCTTGTCTTGGGGCGCGGAGGTTGTGGGAGTTTCTTTGCGCCCGACAGCTTCCCCGAATGCTTTCGAGGCTCTTTCTTTAGAGCAAAGGGTTACAAATTATTTTTCCGACATACGCGACCTCAGTGCTTTGAAACTCATCATAGAAAAGGAAAAGCCTGAGATTGTGT
Organism: uncultured Candidatus Saccharibacteria bacterium; assembly: GCA_964453485.1. GTDB lineage: Bacteria > Patescibacteriota > Minisyncoccia > Phycocordibacterales > UBA5272 > UBA11704. The sequence goes on along the minus strand of CAYVOJ010000018.1, from coordinate 6,708 downwards.
TTCACTTAGCTGCACAGGCGCTTGTGCGCACAAGTTATGATGACCCTATTGAGACATTCTCAACTAACTGTATGGGTACAGCAAATATCCTTGAAGCAATTCGATCTGTACCATCTGTAAAATCTGCTGTGATTATTACAACTGACAAAGTCTATGCAAATAAGGAAACGGAACGCCCGTATCATGAAGATGACCATTTGGGTGGTCATGATCCATATAGTGGCAGTAAAGCAGCAGCAGATATTATTGCGCACTCATACACTAAGTCTTTTTTTAATCCTGATCAGTTTGGAAAAAAGCATTACACGCTTGTAGCTATTGCTAGAGCTGGAAATGTAGGGGGGGGAGGTGACTGGTCAGACTATAGATTAATTCCAGATGTGGTTCGTTCTGTTTACCACACTGATTCTCATGTTGAGGTACGAAACCCAAAAGCTGTTCGCCCGTGGCAGCATGTACTTGAGCCGCTTGCGGGGTACTTAATGCTCGGTAAGCGTTTATATGAAGGCGAGGTACATCTTTCCCAGGCGTGGAATTTTGGACCAGATACTGAAGGTTTTGTAAGTGTTGAAGATTTATTAAATGAAGTGCAAAGATCACTCCCAAAGGCTACGTACCGCATTGTTCCTGATACTTCCAAACACGAGGCAGGATTGCTTACTCTTGATATTGAGAAAGCAAAAACTGTGTTAGGATGGAAACCACAGCTCTCCCTTCCGGAGACCGTAGACATGACACTTATGTGGTATAAAAATTTCTACGAAAAAACCGAAGACGTGATACTTTTTACTAATAAACAAATCAGCAACTTTTTTAAATAATTACATGAAAGTAGTCATTTTAGCAGGAGGGTTAGGTACACGGTTAAACGAAGAAACAACTGTTAAGCCTAAACCGATGGTAGAAATTGGAGGTAAGCCTATTTTGTGGCATATCATGAAAATTTACTCTCACTATGGGTACAATGAATTTGTGCTCTGTCTTGGATATAAAGGGCACTTTATTAAAGATTGGTTTCATAATCACTTTTTACATACAAGCGACTTTACATTAAATACTGAAGATAACTCAATTACCTATCATAAAAACGCTGGAGAGAAATGGAAGATTACCATGGTTGATACTGGTGAACAAACCATGACAGGTGGGCGTATAAAAAGAATTAAAGAATATGTCGGAAACGAGACGTTCATGCTGACATACGGTGACGGTGTCTCGGATATTAATATTAAGGATCTTGTAGACTTTCATAAAAGTAAAGGAGGACTTGCGACGGTCACGGCGATTATTCCTGAGGGGCGTTTCGGTACTATTGCTATAAACAACGATTCGATGGTTACGGCCTTTAGTGAAAAAACTGATAACAAGGTGCGGGTCAGTGGAGGATTTTTTGTTCTTGAGCCAGGCGTCTTTGATTATCTAGAAGGTGATCATACTATCTTTGAAAAGGCGCCGCTTGAAAAACTGGCGGATGAGGGGAATCTTAAGGCGTATCATCATGATGGTTTCTGGAAACCAATGGATACCCTTAACGATAAAAATAAACTAGAAGAAATGTGGGCGAAAGGAAATGCTCCGTGGAAAGTATGGGCGTAAAATGGTAGTATAATTTTGTATACGCAAGCCACATAGTACGCACATGTTACATACAATTCCCCAAAAGAATATAGATATAGCTCATCTTTCAGAGCGTCAGTCAACTGATCATCCAGTGCCAGTATATATTGATTACCGCCGCATTGTAGTTAATAAGCCGTGGGGGTATGAGTATCTTTTATTTGAAAATAAGCATGTGGCTATTTGGATATTGTGTCTTAATAAAGAGGCCAGAACCTCCATGCATTGTCATCCTAAAAAGCAAACATCTCTTGTTGTGTTAGAGGGGGAAGTAGAGACATCTTCTCTTGAGGGAGGGCACACTCTTCATGCATTAGATGGTGTTTTCATTGATAAGGCGACATTTCATTCAACAGCATGCACTTCCGAAACTGGCGCGTTTGTCATGGAAATAGAAACTCCACCTGAGAAGTCAGACCTTGTGAGATTGCATGACACTTATGGAAGAGAGCATAAAGGATATGAAAAAGGTGCGGATCTCTCCACCGATCTTGATGCTTACCATTATCAGGATTTCCACCATAAAGAAGCGGAAGAAAGATCTCGTATTGAGAAAGTTATTAAAAAGAGTAAGCTTTCTCTTCATGAAAAAGAAGACTGGCAAAATTTGTATCATGAAATACAAACGAAACCTACTTGCTTACTAAGTTTTCTTGATACATCGCTTGTCTTGGCTGACGGAACTACTGCCCTTCATGTCGGTCAGGTATGTGAAGGTTCTTGGTTCTTAGAGCAGTATGCAAACCTCTCTCCAAAGGATGCTCTCTTTACCGCATTAACAATTCACTAACTTTTATGGCACATATTAAAATTTCAGATTTCATTATTAAGCATCTTGTTCAGCAAGGAACGAAGCATGCCTTTTTAATTCCTGGAGGAGGAAACATCAACCTCGTGGATGCTGTTGCTCGAAATCCTGATATGCAGTATGTGTGTAATCATCACGAACAGGCATGTGCTATGGCCGCTGAGAGTTATGGACGTGCAGGTGGAGCTATCGGTGTTTGTATTACGACACTAGGGCCAGCATCAACCAATACAATTACCGGTATTATGGGCGCGTGGACTGATTCTATTGCGACACTTTACTTGTGTGGACAGGTAAAACGAGCAGACATGATTACAGGTACGCATTTACGACAGCTTGGTGTTCAAGAGATAAATATTGCAGATATTGCTAAGCCTATTACTAAATATTCAGAAGTAGTTCTTGAGCCACTAGATATTAAGTATCATTTGCAAAAAGCTCTTTTCCTTGCAAAAAATGGAAGACCTGGCCCTGTGTTACTTGATATTCCTTCTGACGTTCAAGCGATAGAAGTTGATGAGGACTCGCTGAGAGAATTTAACCCAGAAGCAGAGGGTCTTCTCGCTACACATGACGTGCGCGCGCTAGATGAACAGATACAGACACTTCTAACATGGATTTCAGAAGCAAAGCGTCCTGTTATTTTAGCAGGGCACGGCATCCGTCTTTCAGGAGCTCACTCACTGTTCCTTGCACTTGTTGATCAGCTTGGCATACCTGTTCTTACGACGATGTCTGCGCTTGATGTTATCCCAACAGACCACCACCTCTTTACTGGTCGCCCTGGTGTCTTTGGTGATCGTGCTGGAAACTTTGCGGTACAAAATGCTGATCTGCTTATTAGTATCGGCGCGCGGCATCATCTATGGAATATAGGTTATACCTATAAAGCCTTTGCTCGTGCTGCGAAGAAGGTGGTTATTGATATCGATAAAGAAGAGCTTTCTAAGAAAACTGTTGTTCCAGACTTAGCTATCAATGTTGACGCAAAAGTCTTTATTGAAGCATTCTCAAAGCAGGTTACAGAATCTTGCTCTATATCAGAGTGGCTGACCCGCTGTCAGACATGGAAAGTTAAGTACCCTGTCACCATTCCTGAATATAAAGAAGAAAAAGAATACGTTAACTCTTACTACTTTACGGATACATTATCCAAATATTTAAAGGAAGGGGAGATTATTGTAACCGGTGTAGGGACTTCTTTTACAGGAACACTCCAGTCATTTAAAGCGAAGAAAGATCAGCGGCTACACTGCAGTGTTGGCTGTGCTTCGATGGGGTATGACCTACCCGCTGCTATTGGGGCGTGGTTCGCAACAAAGAAAGACAGAATTATTTTGCTCACTGGTGAAGGTAGCATCATGATGAACCTGCAAGAGTTACAGACTATTGCACACCATAAAATACCTGTTAAAATTTTCTTGTTTAATAATAATGGCTACTTGGCAATTAAGAATACCTTCAACGCTTTTTTTGGTGGAAGACTTGCCGCGGTTAATCCTGACACAGGAGTTAGTTTCCCATCATTTGCTAAAGTGGCAGACACATTCGGAATAGGGTACATTAAAATGGAAAATCACGACACGCTTCTTTCGTGTATTGAAAAAACACTAGCATATGACGGCCCTGTTATCTGTGATATTAATATGTCTCCTACACAGCCCCTGTTGCCAAAAGTATATTCAGAAAAACTTCCAGACGGTACTATGGTAAGTAAGTCTATAGAAGATATGTTTCCTTTTATTGATCGTAAAGAATTCGAAGAGAACATGTCTATCCCTCCATGGGAGCAGTAGTCTTATTAAGTAATCACAACCAGTATGGAAAAAAATAAACGTGTCGTTATCATAACAGCAGAAGCATTTGAAGATGAAGAAGTAATGTATCCTATAATGCGCCTCCATGAAGAAGGGTTTACGGTAGATATCGCGACAAAAGATGCAAAGCTCGTTGTTGGTAGACTGCAGTTCCCGCTTGAGCTCATGGTTCGTTATTACGGAAAACTAGTTGATGCTAAAAAGCTCAATACGGAAGATTATGACATGGTGCTTGTTCCTGGTGGTTTTGAAGCACCTGATCGTGTCCGACAAATACCTGAAGTTCTTGCATTTATACAAGCGATGCATAAGGAGGGAAAGCTCGTTGCGGCGTTCTGTCATGGTCCATGGGTGCTTATTTCTGCAGGATTACTTAAAGGTAAAAAAGCTACTGGATACATTGGTATTAAAGATGACATCATAAATGCAGGGGCAGAGTATATCGATGAACCAGTCGTTACTGACGGAACAATAATTACCTCAAGACATCCGCGAGATATTGGCATCTTCATGAAGGCTCTGATTGCACGTGTGCTAGGGCAGTAGTCATGAGCAGGATTATTATTTTTGATTTTGATGGAGTGCTTGTTGATTCAGTAGATGCGCTTTTTGCTATGAACCAAGAAGCTTTACGAACTCTTGGGAAAGATCTTTCAAAGGAAGAGTACCTCTCCTGTTTTGAGGAGCATATTAATAAGCGTCTTGTTGAGCATTTCAGTTTATCTGAACACGAAAAAGAAGAAATGCTTGAACGTAAAGCTGAACTGTTCCCCCAGTACTATCATGAGCCAAAGATAACCCTTTTTCCATTCGCTGAAGACCTTATTCACAAAGCGCACGCACTGGGTGAGTTGTGGATTGTGAGTACTGCTCGAGGCGACCTCATTACCGCTCTCTTAGATAAGCACAATCTTACTCAGTACTTCAGTAAGATTATTGGTCAAAATAAGCAACCGAAACAGCTCTTCTTTCAGGAGTCTTTATCTGACAGAAAGAAGGGTGAGGTCTTTTTCATTACTGACACAACCGGAGATTTGAAAGAAATGAGAAAAGCGGCAGTGCCTGCATCCACGATAGCTGTTACGTGGGGATTTCATAATGCCTCTTTGCTTGCATCAGAGAATCCAAACGTGCTAGCTACTACGCCAGAAGAGATACTTACTTTTATCGAGTCACAGTAACGTACTATGAAAACTATCGCGATTCTTGGATCAACGGGATACATCGGCAAATCACTTGCTCATGAATTTGCTGCGTATGAAGACTTGTATGATGTTCACCTCTTTTCTCGTTCGCAGGACAAGGTAAATAGTTTGCTACAAGAGATTGGTAACAAAGAAAATATACACGGTCACACGCTTGAGGTGTTTTTTACACACTCATACGATGTCATTATTAACTGTACTGGAGCAGGGGATTCACGAGCACTGAATGCCGATCCTTCGCAGGTGTTTGAGATAACAGAAGAGATGGATAATCTTATACTGTCGTACTTAGAAAAAAATAAACTGACGAAATACATCAATCTAAGCAGTGGGGCAGTATACGGAGCTAATGCTAATTCTGCTGTCACAGAAGAAACACCCTCAATTATTTCCGTAAACAATATGCGGACTGTCTCAGCGTACTACACTGTTGCCAAAGCAAACGCAGAAGCAAAACATCGAGCATTATCATCGTACGCTATTGTAGATTTGCGAGTGTTTGCTTTCTTTAGTCGATTTGTTGATGAGCAAGCGGGATTTCTGATGTCTGATGTGGTGCATAGTTTGCTTTCTAAAAAGACATTTACAACAGTGAATGAGGACATGGTTCGTGATTTTATTACGCCACAAGATCTCTATGCGCTCATTGCCCGTGTGATAGAAAGTGAGCCAATGAATGATGTGTTTGATGTCTACAGTGTCGCTCCAGTTTCAAAACTAGAACTATTGCCAGTACTTGCACAAAAATATGGTCTCACCGTAGCGTTTACTGAAGCATTAGAACAGCATCAGCTTGGCATTACAAATAAAAAAGAATACTACTCTAAAAATATGAGAGCAGAAAAACTTGGATATGTGCCGATTTTTTCTTCTCTTGAAGGAATTTGCCACGAGTTAGATAAGATGAACCTATAATCTATGAAACTACTTGTAACTGGCGGCGCAGGGTTTATCGGCGCAAATTTTATTCACTATATGTTGTCACGATACCCGACATATCAAGTGGTGAATCTAGACGCACTAACGTATGCCGGAGATGTCTCCTCACTTTCTTCATTACGTAACGACGTAAGGTATTCCTTTGTACAAGGAGATATTTGCGATCGGGCACTGGTTGATTCATTAATGGCCTCATGTGACGCCGTTGTGCATTTTGCCGCTGAGTCGCATGTTGATAGATCGATAATGGGTCCAGAAGTGTGTGTAAGAACAAATATACTGGGCACGTATACATTACTTGAGTCTGCAAGAGTGCATGGCA
>CAYVOJ010000017.1:0-14669 GCA_964453485.1 uncultured Candidatus Saccharibacteria bacterium | reverse complement strand
AATGGATAAGTTCTGAAAGCATCTAAGAACGAAGCCAACTTCAAGATAAGTATTCGTTGAAGGGTCGTAAGAGATTATTACGTTGATAGGAGCTAGATGTACGCACAGCAATGTGTTTAGTCGAGGCTTACTAAGTACCCGAATCCTATTAGGAAACATGACTATCACTTTGTGATATCGTGCCAGCATCACATTTAAAATGTGATGCTGGGAAAAGTGTTGTTTGCTTTCATGTGTTGCGAGGAGGTTGTACAATTGATTATGTATTTCGGTATATAGTTTTGCGTGTGACTTCCTCGTAGCACATGAGAGTGTTCTTTCATGTGGTTATATGAAAACGGGTGGGTGATCGGGTGACAACGTCCGATCGCAAGCTTGAATAAAGCACCACCCGACCAATTAAGATGATATATGATGAGCATGTAGCTCAGAGGGAGAGCACTGCAATGGCATTGTAGAGGTCAGGAGTTCGATTCTTCTCATGTTCACCATATATCATTTGACTCATTCGAGTCTTTTGTTCTCCTGATTTGGCCAAAGGGTCACACCTCTTCCCATTCCGAACAGAGAAGTTAAGCTTTTGCGCAGCGATGATACTGACATTGTCGGGAAAGTAGCTTGTCGGGAGAACAAAGAACTTGAATACAAAAGCGCGATACTCCGTATCGCGCTTTTGTTATGTTTATAGTAGTATGGAAACATATGACCATCACCGCAACAGCATCATCATCTAAGAAGGGAAGTATTATACTTGCCTATAGTAAAGATTTTTCTACTGACCAGATAACACTCTCTGGCGCCCAACCCTCTATTATATTTGGTGCTAAAGATACGCTCACACAGTACACCGCGCCACTTTTCATGCGAAAGATTGCACGTGTGGCACGCATGACAAAGCAGTCCACATTTGAAATTGTGCTTGCTGACTGGTACGAGCTATTTTTATCACTTTATACGAAAGAAATGTTTGCTGAAAAGTTTGCATACGAGCTTGCGAATGCTGCGTACGAGTTCGAGAAATATAAGAAAGATACGGTAAAGCAAACAGTAAGTATTCTTGTCGAAGATAAAGCGCTTCTTCCACATGTTAAGCGGGGTATCCTTATAGCGGAAGAGCTAAATGCAGCACGCGAACTTGTGAACATTCCTGGTTCACATTTAACTCCGGAAGATTTAGCAAAGCATGCCCTCCTTGCGGCGAAAGGTATTGCAAGTGTGAAAGTTGAAGTGCTTGATAGTAAGAAAATGAAGACACTTAACATGAACGCGATACTCGCTGTCGGAGAAAGTTCTCCAAATAAGCCAAAGTTTATTATTGTTGAGTATGCGGGTGGAAAGAAGAATGAGAAACCGTACGTTTTTGTTGGAAAAGGAGTAACTTTTGATACAGGAGGAAGCAACTTGAAGCCAGGGGATCATATGAATGGCATGCACATGGATATGGCTGGAGGGGCGATAGCTATTCATACTGTGATTGCTCTTTCAAAGTTGAAAGTAAAGAAAAATATTATCGCACTTGTGCCCGCAGTTGAAAACAGAGTAACCGGAGATAGTTATCTTCCTGGAGATGTTGTCGTTGGTATGAGCGGAAAGCCAATTGAAATTTTAAATACTGACGCAGAAGGGCGGGTGATTCTTTCTGATGCGCTTACCTATGCTAAAAAGTACAATCCCGAAGTTGTTATCGACCTTGCCACACTTACTGGTGCTGCGGTTGTTGCGCTTGGCTCACGCGTTTCAGCGATTTTTTCAAACAATGACACTCTTGCAAACGAATTGAAAACAATCGGCGAAGCCACAAAGAATTTCATGTGGCCACTACCACTGTATGATGAGTATAAAGAAGATGTTAAAGGAGATTTGGGTGGTATAACAAATACTCACAATAAGATGAAACGAGATGGTGGAGCAATAACAGGTGCGGTATTTCTCGAGCATTTTGCCGACGGATATACTTGGGCACATATCGACATCGCGCCACGTATGGAAAGTATCGCAGGAGACAATCTTGCAAGCGGTGCAACTGCAGAACCTCTCTATGCCCTTGTGTCATTTGTTAAAAATAAGTAAGCAATACACAATAATTTATTGTGAGTGGTTTGTGATAAACTAAACATATGAACTGGTCTAGTCGCAGGAAAATTATTTATGGAGCATCATTCAGTGCGCTTCTTCTGGCTTTTGTGGTGTACAAAGCAAGCCCTCTTCTTTTCCCTCAACCAACGTGCTTCGACACAAAGAAGAATGGCTATGAGCTTGGTATTGATTGTGGGGGGTTGTGTATGCTTACCTGTCAGTCTGAGATTGAGCCGCTTTCTGTGGTGTGGGCACGAGCTGTTCCCGTTAGTCTTGGTGAATATGACTTTGTTGCCATGCTCTCAAATAAAAATACTACCAATGCTCCACAAGGGGTTGCATATACTTTTATTGCTCTCGATAAAGAAGGCAAGGTAATGACTTCAGTCGATGGGGTTTCAACAGTGGTTACAGATGGTGACTTTCCAATTATTAGCCATTCGGTAGAGCAAGACACTGCTCCTGCAAGTGTGATTGTGAGACTCTCGCAACCACCATATTACAAAACTCCAGAGAAACCAGAGCTCCCAGCTGTGCGTAGTCTTGGTTGGGTGTATGAGCCTGGATCCATATCTCGAGTTACAGTAACACTTAAGAATACAACACAGACCACTTTTTTGAAGACGCCCGTTCGTATTGTACTTTTTGATAGTCAAAATAATGCAATTGGTGTCGGAGAAAGCATTGTACCTTCCCTAGGAAAAGAAGAAGAAAAAGAAGTTGTCTTCACGTGGCATGGAGTATTTGCAAAAGCCCCGACAACAGTGCGGATATATCCAATCATAGATCCATTTATAGAAATTAGGTAACGTCATATGAGAGGAATAGTACGGACATGGTTTGCAGCTCACGACATTACCACACTAGTCGCAATGGTCTTTATTTGTCTTGCGGGGCTACTTACTATGAGCTCTTTTGAAGCCGGAGATAGTTATTTTTGGAAACAGGGGGCCTGGATCTGTGTTGCGCTCGGTACATACTTCATCGCTTCACGGCTAGAGTATCGCTTTCTTAGGGATACTCGTATTGTGATGATTATATACAGTGCTCTTCTTTTTATTCTTACGCTGCTGTTTACTCTTGGTCACATATCAAAAGGAGCAGAAAGTTGGTTTAGTGTTGGTGGGTTTTCATTTCAGCCAAGTGACTTAATGAAGCTTGGTCTTGTCATTGTACTCGCTAAATATTTTTCCAGGCGGCATATTGAAATTGCTAACAGTAAGCACGTCATTATTTCGGGTATCTACGCCCTTATTCCATTTACACTTGTTGTCTTACAGCCAGACCTTGGATCAGCAATGGTGCTTTTCTTCATTTGGTTCGGTATGGTGCTCGTCTCAGGTATTTCAAAGAAGCATCTCTTGATCGTATTTCTTATGGGGATGATGTGTTTTCTGCTTGCGTGGAAGCTTGTTTTTAAGCCGTACCAGAAAGCTCGCATCATGAACTTTATTTATCCGCTTGCTGATATTCGTGGCACAGGATATAACGCCTATCAATCTACTATTGCTGTTGGGTCTGGTGGTTTACTCGGCAAAGGCATTGGGTACGGAACGCAGTCGAGACTTAACTTTTTACCTGAGTACAAAACAGACTTTATTTTTGCGGCGTTTGCTGAAGAATGGGGGTTTGTAGGCTCGATTCTGCTCCTTCTTTTTTACGCGCTTTTATTATATAAACTTGCACATAAGGCCATGCTTGCTGAGTCAAACTTTGAGGCATTGTTTACCTATGGTGTGCTGTCATGGTTCTGTACACATATCGTTATTAATATCGGCATGAACATAGGTATTATGCCAGTAACGGGTATTCCGTTACCGCTCATGAGTTACGGTGGGTCACACCTCTTAGCAGAAAGTTTGGCACTTGGAATATGTGCTGGTATGTATCGATATGCGAGAGCCGGGCATCAGCATCAGCGTGATAATGAGTTTGTTGGTCTCTAGACGCCACTTTTACTAAGAAGAACTTTAACGGTTCTTATAATAATTGAAATGTCTAACAAGAGGTTTGCGTGCTTGATGTAGTACACATCATAAGCAAGTTTAATTGCTGTTAGGTCTACCTGGACTCCAAATTTTGGCACCACTGTTTGTTGTGTTTGTGCCCACCCAGAAAGTCCTGGACGAACAAGGTGTCTCACCGGATAAAAAGGTATCTGAGAAGTGTACTCATCTACAAGCGCCGGGGTCTCTGGTCGTGGGCCAATAAGTGACACATCTCCACGAATGACATTCCAGAGCTGTGGTAGTTCATCAATACGGGTTTTACGTAAAAATGTGCCAACATAGCCAATCTTTTTGGTTTCCTGTAGCTCATAGGTTGGCTTATTTTCCATGGTTCTAAATTTGTAGTTTACAAACGATACCCCATGTTTGCCGATACGTGCTTGTTTGTAGAATAGTGGTCCACCGTCTTCAAGTTTGATTGCTATGTATACAAATGGATAGACAAGGAGAGATACAGCTCCTGCTGGCACAGCAAGAATAAGGTCAAGTAGTCGTTTCAAAACCTCAGACTGCTGAGAAACAAGCATGTGACGAAATACCCATTCTTGATTGATAAGGTCAAGAGGCACCATGTCAAAGACGTCTTCGTAGACATCTAATATATCAAGCATCAGTGCTCCATTAAATAGTTGCGTATACAGTTCTCCAAAATACGGCTTTACACGCTCATCCCGCATGTCGATGATGATGGAGTCTGGACGAACTTCCCTAATGGTTTTTTCAAGAGTGTGAAGCGGGTAGGTGTTTACATCGATAGTTGCTACGAGGGTTATACCAATGTGTGGGTTGCGAGTGAGCTCTTCTACGAGCGCGTGGAAAGATTGACCGCTTCCAATGATAATACTTTTTTGTTTTTTGTATTTAAGAAGAAGAGAAAATGCATAATGCCTCCAGACGGTACTAAGAAGTACAGAAAGAAGTAAGTAGAGAAGAAGAATTGTTTTCGGGGCGATTCCTAGTGTCGGTATTGCATAAAATAGAATCACCGCCATTCCAGCCGTAAGGATTTGTGCATTTAGAATACGAGCGCTTAGTTCTCGCACAAGGCGAAGCGTCGGCTTGTCATAGAGGCCGTACATGTAAAAGATCCCCAAACTCACCAGGATAACAAAGGAAAAAGAGGGGAGATATGAGAGGAAATTCTCGACAGAATAAAGCTCCTGGAAACGTAGTGAAAGCGCTCCATACAGAGCAAGAAGAAAGACTAAACAGTCCACAACAAATAATATAATTCGTCTAGGTGTGTGTTTCACGATCATATAGTGATACTATACTACTGATACCATGAAAATACTATACCTCGTCACAAAATCTAACTGGGGTGGTGCCCAGAAGTATGTGTATGACATTGCTACTTCTTTTTCTGCGCGTGGACATGAATGTGTTGTTGGTTTTGGAGGAAATGGAGAACTTGCGGAGAGGTTAGAGGGTGCACACATTCGTACACACAGTTTTTCGTCGCTTGCACGAGATATTCGAGTGTTTAAGGAAATAAAAAGCTGTGTTGATATAGCGCTCTTTGTGTATCATGAGAAGCCAGATATTATTCATGTGAATAGTTCAAAGGCAGGAGGACTGGGGGCTCTTATTGGAAGACTGCTTGGTGTTAAGCGTATTATCTTCACGGTGCACGGTGCACCTTTTAGAGAAGAACGAATGCTCTTGTCTCGATATGCCATATATATCGTTACGTGGATAACTTGTCTGCTTGCACATGCTGTTATAACAGTGAGTAAACAAGACGAGCGTGATATTGCACGTATGATCGGGGTGAGTAAAAAAGTTACCACTATTTATAATGGGCTTACATATGATCTTTTACCAGAACGCACTCGTCCTAAAGAGCGAACCACGTATATTCTTACGGTTGGTGAATTGGTTGCCAATAAAGGGCTGGCATATGCTCTAGAAGCAGTAAGCATGCTCAAGAACTCCGGGAAAGCATTCCACTATACTATTTTCGGTGAAGGGAAAGAGCGATCAAAGCTTGAGCGGTATATCACCATGAAAGGGTTGCATGATTATGTAACACTGCGGGGACATAAGACAAATCTAGAGGACGAGTGGCATAACTACGATGTATTTTTGCTTCCTTCTGTAAAAGAAGGTTTACCGTACACTCTTATCGAGGCGGGGAGGGCTATGTTGCCTGTCGTTACAACGACAACAGGAGGTATTCCAGAAATTGTTCGTCACGAGGAAACGGGACTTCTTGTGCCACCAAAAGACAGTGTTCGTTTAGCGGAAGCTCTTTCTCGTTACATGGATGACAGAAACACCGCAAAGAAACACGGTACCGCACTGCATGACCATGTTGTGCAGCACTTCTCACATAGTAAAATGATTGTAGAAACTGCAAAAGTATATGGCTTGGTGGGTAAAAAAGCTTAGCTGGTAAAGAGTGGAGGCGTTTTCCTAAAAATAGACAATACCGATAAAATAAGGTATAATTGCACGACTATGCTAGAGATTACAACGAGTGTTCGCGCTCCAAAAGAAACTAAGAAGGAAGGAAGTATCCCTGCTGTTTACTATGGTGCACACCAGGCGTCTACTCCTATTTTTATTAATGCTATTGATTTTAAGAAAGTGCTTGCTGGTGCCGGAGAGTCAAGTTCTATCGTGCTTGTAACAGAGCACGGAAATGAAACTGCCATGATTCAAGATGTGCAGCTTGATCCAGTGAAAAGTACGCCTATTCACGTAGACTTTTACGTTCTAGAAAAAGGTCAGAAAGTGCACGTTAAAACTCCAATTGTATTTATCGGTGAATCAGAGGCCGTAAAAGCGGGCGGTGTACTTGTAAAAGTTATGCACGAACTTTCTGTTGAAGGAGATCCTTCAAAGCTCCCGCACGAGTTTTCTGTCGACTTAGCACTCCTTACTTCACAGGATAGTGTTATCTGTGTTCGTGATCTTGCGCTTCCTGCTGGAGTAGAACTCTATCACGTAAACGGAGAAGATGTTGTCGCTTCTATCTCTTCAGCAAAAGAAGAATCTGACACAGTAACTCCTGTAGACCTTTCAGCTATTGAAGTTGAGGCTAAGGGTAAGAAGGAGGAGGTAGCTGAAACTCCTGCGGCTGAATAGTGCCACTTCCAAAATTATTCTATCTGCTTTGTTGCAACAACGATTTTGTCAGTCAATGTACCAGTTGTACATCTCCCTCCAAAATCTTGTTGCGCCTCGCATCTAAAACAATTTTGAAACCGGCTATCGTTTACTAAAAGTAAATAAAACATAAAAGAGCGGCGCCGTAGGCGCCGCTCTTTTGCTGCTAACAGCCAAGTGTGATCAGCAAAATGCTATACTATTTTCATGAGATATTGGTTCGCTATGTTACTTGTTGCTTGTGTGTTCCTGACGGCTACTCCCGTGCAGGTCTTTGCTCAATCAAGGGAGCAGTTAGAGGCTGACTTAAAGAATCTCGAAGATCAGATCAACCAGCTAAATCAGAGTATTACAAAAACAACCCTTCAAGGATCGTCACTTAAGCGTGATATTTCTTTACTACAGCAAAAGATTTCTGAGAGTAAGTTAAAGATTCAGTTGCATGACAAAGCAATCAGTAAACTTTCTCAAAATATCACTGAAAAAAATCGCAGTATCGCCGCACTCAATAGAAAGATGGAGCGCGAAAAAGCATCCCTTGCCCAAATTCTTCGCAAGGCACAATACCTAGATGCGTATTCGCTGTTAGATTTCGGTCTTCAATCAAATAGCTTATCGACATTTTTTTCTGATGTAGACTCTTTTGCTACATTACAGCGTGCGCTTGATGCCAGTTTTAAGGAAATTATCGCAACAACAAATGAACTTAATCAGGTAAAAAGTGAACTCGAAGAAGCAAAAGATGAAGAGCAAGCAAAAAAACTTGCTCAAGAAGCGGCAAAAAAAGCTGTAGAAAGTAATCAGAAAGAAAAAAATACTCTCTTAGCTATTACAAAAAACCAGGAGGCAAACTATAAAGTTGCCCTAGCCGCTCGTGAGAAAGAGGCGGCCCAGATCAGGTCACGTCTATTTGATTTGCGAGACACCGCAGCCATCTCGTTTGGGCAGGCGTATGATTTTGCTCTTGCGGCATCTAAAACGACAGGCGTGCGTCCTGCACTTATCTTGGCAATCCTTATGCAGGAATCATCTCTTGGTGTAAACGTTGGAGCGTGTTATTTACGAGACTATAGCACAGGTGCTGGAGTGTCGATAAAAACAGGCGACATAAAACCTCGTACTATGAGCCCATCTCGTGATGTTCCAGTGTTTACATCACTTATGTCTCGTGTCGGACGAGATCCGCAGAAGACTCCGGTCTCATGCTGGATTGCGATGTATAGCGGAGGTCAACCTTCCGGATGGGGCGGGGCAATGGGGCCTTCACAGTTCATACCTTCGACCTGGGTTCTTTTTGAAGACAGAATTGAGCGCATTACTGGAGCAAAAATGGCTGACCCATGGAGTCCGTACCATGCTATTACTGCGACATCTCTGTATCTGGCTGACCTTGGTGCTGTAGCTGGGAATGAAGCAAGTGAGCGAAATGCAGCATGTAGATATTATTCAGGCCGTTCATGCTCTTCATCAAGTGCGGGTGCGGGGTATGGTAATTCTGTTATGAAGAAGCTGTATAGCATGCAAGCAGATATCGATAAATTGCAGAGATAGCAGGCAGCTCTTAGCTACTGACTAGTATAGAAATGTTAAAGAAAGGCCTCAGGATCTACCTCTGTAACTGGTTGGGTCCGCACTAGAAGGTAATTCCTAAAGGCTAAAAGCATGGTTAGGGTGTTTGCAAAAGAGTACATTTAGTGGTATAATCCTAAAACTAAAGAAAATACCTATGAAAGCAGATATTCACCCAACATATTACACAAATGCCACTGCTACTTGCGCGTGCGGTGTTTCATATACTGTTGGTTCTACAAAAGAAAAAATCGAGGTTGAAATCTGTTCAGCTTGCCATCCTTTCTATACAGGACTTGATAAGGTTCTTGATACTACAGGGCGAGTTGATAAGTTCAAGAAGAGAATGGCTGCTACTAAGAAAGCGTAACGTAGAAACAAGCGCGAAAGGACTTCAGTCCTTTCGCGCTTTTTCTATGCTAAAATTATCACTATCATTATGACCATTGACGATTTCAAATTAAACCCACGCACGATGTACCTCGCACAAGAGTATGAGCGTCTTTTGTCTGCAAAAGGTGAAGCTGAAGCGCTCCTAGCTGATCCTGATATGAAAGAGCTTGCACAAGGTGAAATAGATTCACTCACACCGCAATTAGAAGCAATGTGGAAGCAGATGGAAGATCAGGCAGAAGCAGCAAAAGAAGCAGAAGAGGCGCCGAAGGCGATGATTCTCGAAATACAAGGTGGTGCAGGAGGGGATGAGTCATCACTCTTCGCTGCAGAGCTCGCACTTATGTATCAGAACTATGCAGAAGAGCGTGGCTGGGGCTGGAACAAGCTTGATGAGTCGGTGTCAGATGTCGGTGGATACAAAGATGTGTCGTTTGAAGTAAAAGGTAAAGGCGCGTACGAGGCACTACGGTACGAGACGGGTGTACATCGCGTTCAGCGTATTCCAGAGACAGAAAAGAACGGTCGTGTGCATACATCTACAGTAACTGTGTCAGTTATGCCTATTCGTCAAGCAAAGAAAGTTGAAATTCCAATGAGTGATTTAGAGTTCGAGACATCTCGTTCAGGTGGAGCAGGAGGTCAGAACGTAAACAAAGTAGAAACCGCAGTGCGTGTGATTCATAAACCGACAGGCATCGCTATTCGCTGTACCATTGAACGTTCTCAGTTAAAGAACAAAGAACGCGCTCTTGAAATGCTCCAGGCAAAGCTCGACCAGTTAGCTCAAGAAGAAGATGACAAAAAGCATGCATCAGAAAAGAAGTCTCAGGTAGGAACAGGGGACAGATCAGAAAAGATCCGTACATATAACTTCCCACAAGACCGCGTGACCGATCACCGTATTCGTCAGAGCTGGCACGGACTTCCAAAAATCATGGAAGGAAACTTTACTCCAATTGCCGAAGCGCTACAGAACTTTACAGGAGAGTTCGGAGACGCAGAGGAGGAGTAAAACCCCTTAGGATAAGACTGGTTTTAGTTGACTTTTTACTAAAAGTATGATATAATAATAATTTATACATCGAGGCTCCTTTACATTCTACAAAGAGTGGTCACAGCGATAAGTATTTTTTTTAACGAAGTTTTCGCAAAGCACGTTTATAAAAAGAAGGAAATATTTCTCGCTGTGACTACGTTACAGACCCGGCTTCGGGTAGAAGCATAGCTTTCCGACTATTAGTCGGGGAAGGAAATCATCATGGCTAAGTATAGCGATCTGACGATGGGCCAAATTGAGGCTATCATCAACAAGATGGGCGGGTTGAAATTTGCTCAAGCTTACCTGCGTGGAGAGTACCAGCTCAATCCTGTTGCACAAGCGACTGGTGACACTTTCGACTCTGCGCAGTACTTCGTCACCCACCCCGGTTTGTATGTCTGGCCGGAGTTTACGCAGCAAATTCTGCCGGCTTACCCCGGTTCGATCAAGAAGCGTGGTATCAAAGGCGTTTACTTCGTCGACTTGAGCCGCAACATGTGTGACCGCGAAATTGTCGAGGAACACCTGGGAGGCGAGAAGGAAGCACGGAAACATGCTTTCACTCCCGATCAGGTCGCCGATCTGATCGACGCACAACCGGATGGTAAGAGCAGTGAGCTCTTGAGCAATGTCAGTGCTAACATCCTGTACATGACTGGGGTGGGCGGAGTACTGTTCCCGGTGTACGTCCGCTGGCACTCCAGCTTCTCGCACTGGATTGTGCGCGTCTTCCGGTTTGAAGACGGTCCCTGGGGTGCTGGTCGTCGTCTGATTTGCAACAAGCGCTAGGCGCTTGGAGGCTATGCACTAACCCTTAGATCCCTTTGACCTTTGCACTTCGGTGCTCTGGTCGAAGGGTTTTTGTTTTGTGTACTAATCAATAAAGAAAAGAATTTTGAATAAAAGCATTGTATTTTAATACTGGATTTGGTATTCCCAAAAAGCACAATTCGTGCTAGAATACTATCTATTCATCCAATCGGGCAAATCAGGATTTGGACACCTGAGCACATCTTTCAAGCATAACGGACGCGTACCAAAACCGGTACTCTGGAGAAAGAAGATTTGATTTAGTTTTGGAATTAGGTATTTGTATTTACTAATAACTAATTACTGCCAACTAATGACTATCTAGTGTGGCACGAGTAAATGTTTTACAAACCCGGTTTATTGGTAATTAGTCATTCGTAATTGGTAGATACAAAATACCAGTTCGAATTCACTAATTATTAATGACCAATAACTAATTACAATTATGCAAATTACAAAAGACGCTCTCGCTAAGCACGGGCTTCAGTACGGTTACTCACGTACACGTCGTCACCCATCAGTAAAGCCTTTCATCGAAGGTAATCACAATGGAGTGGATTTTATCAATCTCGAGTCTACTGCTACTCAGTTAAATGACGCGCTTACATTCCTTAAGTCTGTACAGGGCGCAGGCAGGGTGATTCTTTTCGTTGGAGTAAAGCCAGAAATTCGTCAGATCATTAAGGAGGTTGCGCTTTCTCTTAACTCACCGTACATCGCTGAACGATTCATCGGAGGAACACTTACAAACTTCCCACAGATCAAGAAGCGTATTGAAAAACTTCATGACCTCTTGAAGAAGAAAGAAACAGGAGAGCTTGCTGTGTACACAAAGAAGGAACAGCTTCTTATTCAGCGTGATATCGATCGTTTGGATCGTGACTTCGGAGGTATCTCTACACTTACCAATCTTCCTGCCGCTATCGTTATGATCGACTCTCGTCATGAAGATATGTGTCTTAAGGAAGCGAAACGTCTTCACATTCCTGTGGTTGCACTTTCAAACACTGACTGTACACTAGAAGGTATCGAGTACCCGATTGTCGGAAATGACGGATCAGTCTCATCTGTACGCTTTGTTCTCGAAACTATCAAAGAAGCACTCGCTATTCAGGGCTAAATATCAGATACCAGAATTAGCCCTTAGAATTCTGAATTGTACTATTAACTAGTGACTATCAACTACTAACTATCTATGGACGCTCTAAAAGAACTTCGTGAAGAAACAGGTCTCTCATTTGCTCAGATCAAGAAAGCTCTTGATGAAGCACAAGGGGACAAGGAGAAAGCTCGAGAGATTCTCTCAGCTTACTCATCTGCTCAGGCAGAAAAGAAAGCTGACCGTGAAATCACTGCAGGAAAAGTTGCTGCATATGTACACTCAAATGGAACTATCGGTGTACTTCTCGAGCTTGGGTGCGAAACTGACTTCGTAGCAAATACTGACGAATTCAAAGACCTTGCACGCGATCTCGCTATGCACGTATGTGCTATGGCACCAACATCTATCAACAATGAAGATGGCGCAGGAGAAGAAACAGCTCTCATCAAGCAATCATTCATCAAGAATCCTGACATGACTGTTGAACAACAGATTCAGGCCGCCATTCAGAAACTTGGTGAGAATGTGAAAGTCACCAAATTCACTCGCTACGCCATCTAACGGATAGCACACAACCATGCTTACACTACTCTTATGTGTCAGTGGAATACTCGCAGGACTAGCTGCAGCGAGTATTTTGCTCCTGCAGCAGTACCGTGTATCGCGCGGGTATGTGGTAATTGATGAGGCATATAATGGTCCAGCACAAGTTTCTGCGACGCTTCATGCGATACTTCGTTTTCTTCTAAGACGTAGTGTTCATGTGCGTAAATTCTTGATGCAGTATGCTCTTCACTTCTTTGTGCGAGTTATGTACTACCTCGATAAAGGATTCTCGTACTTGTATATGCGCTCAAGAGACATGTTCGTTCAAAGTGCTGTTCGTAATCGAGGTACCGTGCCACACTTTTGGAATCATTTGAAAGTGTACAAGCAAGAGATGGACAAAGAGAAAGAAGGAGAGGAAGAATAATCATCAAAGCTAAGGATCACTTTACTTTTCTTGTGCAAGAAACGGCCTTTTTTGTGTGATGACAAAGTCATCGCTTTATGATAGGATATTGGAACGTTATTCTTGATTTTAAGTATCTCATTTGATGTCTAAAATCTCATGTCTAACGTCTGTTTCAGTTCGGAGCAGCTCAAGTGGCCAGTCCGCAAATACTTCCTTCTTCTAGTAGGTGGGCGGTAACAAATTCACAAGCTAAGAATAAACCAGCCGGTCACAGTGAAAAACAATCGCCAGAATAGCTCAGTTGGTAGAGCAACGGTTTTGTAAACCGTAGGTCCTCGGTTCGAGCCCGAGTTCTGGCTCCATACATACGATATGTGTATGTACCATAGGCATGCACATCAATGCCTTGCATATCTAAACATCTGCCACTATGATTGATACGAAAAAATACATCTTTACGTTTATCATAACTGCAGCAATTTTTGTAACAGCTTTTTTTGCCTCAAGTTACTTCTCAGATAAACGTGTAGAAAGTTTAAAATCAATCCAAGACAATATCGCAATCGACATTCTTTCAAGTGAAACACAATTCTCCCTTTTGGGTGAAGTTCCGTGTGCAAACATAAGCGACAGTACACTCTCCCCAGAACTCTCTGTTCTTGGTGATAAGCTTTCTCACACAGAAAATGAACGCGGGTCAAATGACGCAGATGTTATTTACTTAAAAAAGTACTATTCACTCCTTCAAGTTAAAGACTATCTTCTTTCAAAGAAGCTTGTAGAGAAGTGCGGGGTTGCCAAGAAGCCGGTATTTATTATTTACTTCTATTCAAACAAAGGGGACTGTGCAGACTGCGAAAAAGAAGGGTTTGTCCTTACACGCTTAAAAGAGATGTATCCTGATTTGCGAGTGTATTCGTTCGATTACAATCTTGATCTTGCAGCGCTCGATTCTATGAAGACGATTTACCGTATTAAATCTTCTCTTCCAGGCCTTGTTATCGAGGACAAAACATATACTGGTTTTAAATCTGTCGAAGACCTTGATGCACTTTTACCTGCTCGTTTGAAAGTGGTGACAGCTTCTTCTACAACAGCGAAAGCTACAACGACGAAAGTTGTAAAGTAATCCATGATTGAAACAATTCTTCAGGGGCTCATGTATCCATTCTTGTTTCTTTTGATGTATTTTCAGATACTGCTCCTAATTTCATTTTTTGAAAATGGCAAAAAAATAAAAAAAGAAGAATCTTTCAATGTTAGCTTTTTCCCAACAGTTACCATTGCGGTTCCGTGCTGGAACGAGGGCAAGACTCTTGCGGGGACACTTGATTCACTGCTCTCGCTCGATTATCCAAAAGATAAACTTTCCATCATCGTAGTTGATGACGGGAGTAAAGACAATACGCTGAGCATCGCTGAACAATATAAAGAGAAGCACCCGGAGATCATTCGAGTGCTTGCAAAAGAGAATGGTGGCAAGCATACCGCAGTGAATCTCGCCCTCTCGCTCTCAACAAGCGATTTGTTTGGGTGCCTTGATGCAGATTCTTTTGTTGATCCAAAAAGTCTTCGTATCATCGCCTCTTATTTTGAACACAA
>CAYVOJ010000016.1:11568-15064 GCA_964453485.1 uncultured Candidatus Saccharibacteria bacterium | reverse complement strand
GCTTACCGGCCGCCTCCATAGCAAACGCTACATTTTCATATGCCGTCTTGTTAGGAATCAAGCGAAAGTCTTGGAATACTACACCGACTTTACGACGATAATTTGTCATATCTTTCCCACGTAAACCATGGATATCGTCTGAATGAAAAGATACCACCCCGTCGGTTGGAGATTCTTCTGCGAGAAGTAATTTGATAAGTGTTGTCTTACCTGCGCCTGAGTGGCCGACAATAGAGACTAACTCTCCTGGGTGTATGGTGAGGGAAATGTTATCAAGAACCTTATTTCCATTTTCATACTCTTTAGAAACACGATCAAAGTAAAGCATGGCTCTAGTGTAGCATGAGAGCAACAGGTGGGTGTAGATAAATCAACAAGCGCTCACAAAAAGCCAATAACTACTAGATTTCCTTTTCAGCAGCAATAAAATCATCGAGCAAACCTTTCTCGAGAACCCCCTCCACATCACTTGTTTCCACATCGGTTCTGTGGTCTTTCACCATTTTATAGGGGTGAAGTACGTACGAACGTATCTGATTCCCCCACTCAATCTCTGTTGTTTTACTAATTTGCCGTCCTTCTACTTCTGCTTTTCTTTTCTCTTCTTCAAGTTTAAAAAGTTTCGCCTGGAGAATTTCTAACGCTTTCTGCTTGTTTTGCTCCTGTTGACGTTCTGTTGCCACATGCACTGCAATATTTGTAGGAATATGTATTACACGTACAGCAGTTTCTCGTTTGTTAACATTTTGCCCACCAGGACCAGATGACTTCGATGTTTCGATGCGAATTTCATCAGGAGAAATATTTTTTCGTTCAGCAGGAGGAATAATTGGTAGCACTTCAACCATAGCAAATGATGTGTGACGTTTTGCCTGTGCATTAAATGGAGAAATACGAACGAGGCGGTGTACACCAGATTCATTCTTCAAAAGACCATATACGCCCTTCCCGGTTATTTCAATAGTAAGATTCCTATAGCCTTCATGATCATTTCTGTTGTCATGCAAAAATGCATATGAAAACCCCTTTGCTTTGAAGTATGCATCATACATCTCAAGAAGCATTCTTGCGAAATCTTCACTATCATCACCTCCGGCGCCAGCCAAAATAGTCATGATGGCATTTCCTTTATCGAGAGTGTTCACGCCATCCCGCGCGTCTTTAAGTTCCTTGATTCGCTTGATGGTCTCCTGCGCTGTATCTTTATTGTTCCAAAAATCAGCTGCATTCATGCGAGCTTCGAGCTCAATAATCTCAGTCGAGATATCATTTCTCGGGTCATTCATACCTCAAGTATATCATGCTATACTTCCAAAATCTTTACTGCCAGAGTAGCTCAGTTGGTAGAGCATTTCACTCGTAACGAAAAGGTCGTGAGTTCGATCCTCGCCTCTGGCTCAACAATACATGATGTCTATGAAAAATATACTTATTATCCGCCACGGGGAAAGCACGTCAAACGCTGGGGAACAAACACAAAGCCATGACACAATCCCACTAACTGAGAAGGGTAGACAACAAGCACAAGAACTTGCAGAAACACTACACATACAACCAGACCTTATCGTCATTTCATCGTACTCTCGCACCAATGAAACAGCCCTTCCTTATTGCAGAAAATACCCAACTGTACCTGTAGAGGTGTGGAATGTGCATGAATTTACATTCCTTCCACCTACAATGTACGCCGGCACAACGAGAGAGGATCGCAGACACGCCGCGCTTCACTACTGGGAACACGCTCACCCAAAATGGAAAGCGAGTGAAGATGCTGAATCATTTTATGAACTAACAAAACGCATAGAGTTATTTGTTGAACATGCACGCTCAAGACCAGAAGAAACTATTGTTATCTTTAGTCACGGTAGATTCATATTAGCTTTACAGCTCTATCTTGAAAAGTGTAGAGAATATGGAACAAACACTCTTCCTGACGAAGCCATTACAGAGCTTAAACTGACACATGCAAAAGGTGTATTAACTCAAGAGGTATTTCCTATCGACAACGCCAGTGTTCACCGCATTACTCTATAAACATGAGCCGTTGGCCAGAATCGAACTGGCGACCTTTTCCTTACCATGGAAATGCTCTACCGACTGAGCTACAACGGCTTGTATTTTTATCGAAACAGTCGCACCATTCTATCAAAATTAACCAATGCTAACAATCTTAGACGGCGAATGATGTCCACTTACAATACGCACCGACTGATTCGGATATTCAAGGCGAACCAGCTCTAGCACACGACTATTAGCTACATTATTTTCAGCTGGCAGCTTTGTCCATACACGCCACTCGTCTTCGGACTTCTTTTCTACTTTTTCTTCACGAGCGTCAGGAATAACTTTAATCTTCAGATACATGACTTACTGTGTTTTCCCTATCGTATTTTCTTTCTTTGCACGATACTCATCAATAAGCTTATGATTCCCTGAAAGAAGCACCTTGGGTACTCGATATTTTTTCCCAGCGTGTTCGTATATTTCAGGACGAGCATATATCTCATGAGATGCCATGCGTTTTTCTTCAAGCGAGAGCTCGTCGTTTAGTACACCCTTTATCTGACGTGAAATAGCGTCGACACACACCATAGCGGGCAATTCTCCGCCTGTGAGAACATATTCTCCGATACTCCACTCTTTTGCTTTGAGAATTTTCTTCACACGAGAATCTACTCCTTCATAGCGACCACAAATAAAAATAATATCCGTATACTTCTTTGCTGCAGTCTGAGCAAGTGTGTTGGTAAACATGTCTCCTCCAGCATTAAAAATAACCGTGAGTACTTTAGTTCCCTTTCGCTTTGCAATCTTTTTCTCTATCTTTTCAACACAGTTAATGATTGGGTCCACCCACATAACCATGCCAGGACCGCCACCATATGGACGACCGTCTACACGACGATGCTTGTCAGTCGTATACTCACGAAGTGCATACGTATTTAGTTCAATTAACTTATTTTCTACAGCACGAGAAATAATCGACTCAGCAAAATACGAGCCGAACATGTCGGGGAAAATAGTCACAATGTGAAAACGAAGTGGTTGCTGTTTCATTAACGCAATACTATCATGGCTTTTGGCTCTTTGCCATGAGCTAGTGGTACGTACAACAAAAGCGCCTAAGGCGCTTTTGTATTTTCTGCAAACTAAATACTTTTCAAATCATTCATCACCGCATCCACATCTGACATGTCGTATTTTGGCATATATGACTGTCCACCTATTTCTTCTCGTACCCCTCCTTCACGTCCTTCTGGTTCATTAATTTTTAGATTCACACGGGCATTATTCTTCATTCCCACCACACGAAGCAGTGTACGAAGTGCCTTTGCTGTCGCACCATCACGCCCGATTATCTTTCCCATATCCTCCCCCGCGACATCAAGGGTGATAAGAACACCCATTTCGTCGACACGTCGTTCTACTTTCACCTTATCAGGATTGTCTACCAAAGCTTTCACAACATACTCAACAAATTCTTGGTCTTTCATAT